>JAHBAM020000184.1 GCA_018500125.2 Roseobacter sp.
CCGCCGCTTCGTGAAGGTTGTCGTTCTGCCATGCGACATTGAAATAATTGGGGTGACAGCCTTTGCCCGCAAGGGCGGAGGGTCCGGCATTGGGCGACAGGTAGAATTTGCCCTGCGCCGTCACCGAGGGGATCACAGCCATCGCAAGATTTGACCAGATGATGCCCGTCAAAACGTCAACCTTCTCGGATTGCACCATCTTGTCAGCGAGCTGCACCGCCACATCGGGCTTGCGCTGGTCGTCTTCGATCACAACCTCGATATCGTCACGCCCCGATTGCTTGAGCGCCAGCATAAACCCGTCGCGCACATCAAGACCAAGGCCAGCACCACCACCCGACAGGGTTGTGATCATGCCCACTTTGGTGTCTGCCAGCGCCGCACCCGCAAGGCCCAAGCCGGCCACAAGCGCCGCTCCCAATTTGAAACTGCTTTTTATCATTTTCGTCTCCCTGATGTGCGCCGCATCTCACAATATCCTGAAAGGCGTTTTGTGTGGCCGCTGATTGTGAGAGCGAACTTCCCGCGATTTTCCCCGAATTGAAAGCCCTTTTTCAATTCTGTTTTGAGCCGGCAGGCCCGATCCGCGAGGACAGTGTCAAAACACCGGTCTGCCGCGCCCCGACGGCGGGCAAACGGTGTGGAGAGCCAAATCAGACGCTCTCCACACCCTTGTCTTAGTTCAGAGCCGCGTCTGTGATCTCATGTGTCCATGCCCCTTCAGGCATTTTCGTGATCACAGGATCAGAGCCACCTTCCAGCAAAGACGTCACTGTGCGCTCGTAATCCGCAACATTCAGCGCGCCGTTCGAGCCGGCTGTCAGCTTGGCCACTTCCGACATCATGCGGCGCTGGTGCTTTTCGGTCTGGGCGCCCGAGGCGTCATTATCAAGAACAATATCCGCCGCTTCATCAGTGTTTGCCTCGGCATATTTCCAGCCCTTCATGGAGGCGCGCACAAACCGCACCATCTTGTCCTTGAAAGCCGGATCTTCAAGGTTTGACCCAAGCACATACATCCCGTCTTCAAGCGTCGAGACGCCCTCGTCTTCGTATTTGAAAACAACAAGCTCCTCAGGGCTAAGGCCGGCATCAATCACCTGCCAGTATTCGTTATAGGTCATGGTCGAAACACAGGCCGCCTGCTTTTGCAAAAGCGGATCGACATTGAAGCCCTGCTTGAGAACCGTCACACCGCCGGCAGAGCCATCGGTTTTGAGGCCCAATTTGCTCATCCAGCTGAGGAACGGATATTCATTGCCAAAGAACCAGACCCCCAATGTCTTGTCAGGAAAATCTGCTGGGCTGGCGATCCCCGCATCTTTGCGACAGGTCAGCATCATTCCCGAGGATTTGAACGGCTGGGCGATATTTACCAGATCAAGGCCCTTTTCGCGTGAGGCCAGAGCCGAGGGCATCCAGTCCAGAACAACATCCGCGCCACCGCCGGCAATAACCTGCGCCGGAGCGATATCCGGGCCGCCCGGCTTGATCGTGACGTTGAGGCCTTCTTCTTCATAAAACCCCTTGTCCAATGCCACGTAATAGCCCGCAAATTGCGCTTGGGTGACCCATTTCAATTGCAGCGTCACATCATCAGCCGCTTGGGCAGTCGTCCCCGCGAGCATCAATGTGCCAGCAATCACCCCTTTGAGTATACTTTTCATTTTGTCTCTCCTAATTGGTGTCTTGTTTAGTTTCGTTGCGATGGATGCCAGAAGGTTACAGCCTTCTCGATTAGGGCCACCGTCCCATAAAACGCCGTTCCCGCAAGAGCGGCGACAGTTATTTCCGCCCAGACCATATCGAGCGAAAGCCGCCCGACCTCTGTGGAAATCCGAAAGCCCATACCCCGTATGGGCGAGCCAAAAAATTCGGCCACGATTGCGCCAATCAGGGCAAGAGTCGTGCAGATTTTGAGGCCATTAAAGATGAAAGGCATGGCCGCAGGCAAGCTGAGTTTCATCAACCTCTGCCAATAGCTCGCGCCATAGGTGTTCATCAGATCGCGCTGGATCACATCCTGCGCGCCCAGCCCTGTCACAGTGTTCACCAGCATCGGGAAAAACACCATAATCACCACAACCGCCGCCTTGGACTGCCAGTCAAACCCGAACCACATCACAAGAATAGGCGCCATGCCGATAATCGGTAGCGCCGCCACAAAGTTTCCGATCGGCAAAAGGCCACGCTTCAAAAAGTCGGACCGATCCACCGCAATCGCCGTCAGAAACGCCGCGCCACAGCCTATGATATACCCCGAAATCGCCCCTTTGATGAAGGTCTGCACAAAATCGCCCCACAAGATCGGCAAACTTGTGGCGAACCGCAGCGCAATAGAGCTTGGCGGTGGCAAGAGGATCGGGCTGATGCTCAACCCGCGGACAAGCCCCTCCCACAAGATCAGGAGCGTCACGCCAAACAGCGTCGGCACAAGAACACGGGTCAGCCGGGTCTGCACGCCATTTGCCAAGCGCACGTTCACAGCACACATCACCAGCCAAAACAGAAACGCCAGCAAGACCCACTTCATTGCAACATCCCCATTTTACGCAGAGTGATCCGCTCGATCAGCCCGATCAAAGCCACCAGACCGGCCGCAAGAACCGCCGCGCAGATCAATGCGCTCCAGATCTGGATGGTCTGGCCATAATAACTGCCCGCCAAGAGCCGCGCGCCCAATCCCGCGACAGCTCCGGTCGGCAGCTCTCCGACGATCGCCCCGACAAGTGATGCGGCAATACCGATTTTGAGCGAGGCAAAAAGATAAGGCATAGAGCGCGGCAGGCGCAGCTTCCAAAAGGTCGTCGCTCCGCCAGCGTTCCATGTGCGCATCTGGTCAAGTTGCATCTGGTCCGGCGCGCGCAGCCCTTTGACCATGCCCACAACAATCGGAAAGAAGGAAAGATACATCGAGATGATCGCCTTTGGCAGCAACCCCGACACCCCCACCGCGTTGAGGACCACGATAATCATCGGCGCAACCGCAAGAATAGGAATGGTCTGGCTGGTGATCACCCAAGGCATCACCGACATATCCATCGCGCGGCTGTAGACGATCCCGATGGCCAGCAGAATGCCAAGTGCCGTGCCAAAAGCAAAGCCCAGCAAGGTCGCCGAAAGCGTGATCCAGCCATGCCAGATCAAAGAGCGCTTTGAGGTGATCTTTTTCAACACGGTGGTGTTGTAAATCTCTTTCACAACCTGATGCGGCGCGGGCAACAGCGGCTTTTCCTGACTCATCGTGTCAGCCACAAGTTCAGAAAAGCTCAAGCTCATGTTGGCGCGAGCCGCCTTATCCTTGGCCCAGGCCGCATTGAGCGCAACCGCCGCAGCATACCACAGCGCCACCAAGAGCAAGATCATGGTCAGGACAGGCCCGGCCCTATGCCAAAACTCAGTCATAAGCGTGCCCTGCTCTCAAGCCTTCGCGCACCCGATGCGCGATATCGGCAAACTCTTGTGTCTCCCTGATATCAAGCGTTCTGTCGCGCGGCAGCGTGCTTTCGATCACATCCGAGATCCGCCCCGGACGCGGCGACATCACGACAATCTTGGTCGACAAAAACACCGCCTCGGGAATGGAATGGGTCACAAATCCGATGGTCTTTTCGGTGCGCGCCCAGAGCTTTAGAAGCTGCTCGTTGAGATGGTCGCGCACGATTTCGTCCAAAGCCCCGAAAGGCTCATCCATCAGCAGGATATCCGCATCAAACGCCAAAGCCCGTGCAATGCTCGCACGTTGCTGCATCCCGCCCGAAAGCTGCCAGGGAAATTTGTTTTCAAACCCCGACAGCTCGACAAGCTCCAAGACCCGCGCCACCCGCTCGGCCTGATCGGCCTTGTCAAAGCCCATGATCTCGAGCGGCAGGCGAATATTGCCGCCAATCGTGCGCCAGGGATAAAGCCCAGCGGCCTGAAACACATAGCCGTAAGCGCGCTTCATCCGCGCCTCTGATGCGCTCATCCCGTTGACTTCAATCGTGCCCGAAGTCGGGGTCTCAAGGTCGGCCATGACGCGCAGAAATGTGGTCTTCCCACATCCGGACGGGCCAATAAACGAGATGAAATCGCCCTTGTTAATCTCAAGGTTGATGTCTTTCAGCGCATGGACAGGCCCATCATTGGTTTGAAAGGTCAGCGATAGGTTTTTCGCCGAAATTACCGTTTCGCTCATTTAGATACCCGCCGGAATGTTCAGAGGATCACGGTTGATGGCCCGTGGTGAGTTGAGTGTTTTCCACTGGCTCAGGGCTTTCTGGGCCGAAGAAAACGCCGGACGCGGAACAAAACGTCCCCGGCCCGGTTGTGGCTGGCTGTTGCGGCCCCAGGCCCAGATCACATCGCCTCGGCTCAACGTAAAGCGCGACTGCGCCTTGACTTCAAAGCCTTCAAAGACGTTGTAATCCAGAACAGAGTGGTGATTGCTCGGGCTGATTGTTTTGCGCAAGGCCGGATCCCACACAACAATATCCGCATCGGCCCCTTCCACGATCGCGCCTTTCTTGGGGTAGATATTCAGAATTTTGGCGATATTGGTCGAGGTTGTCGCCACAAACTCCTCCTTGGTCAGGCGGCCCGTTTCGACACCTTCTGTCCAAAGCACCGCGAGCCGCTCTTCGAGGCCGTTGGACCCGTTGGGTATGATCCGGAAGTCGTTTCGGCCCGCCCGTTTTTGCTCGGTGCTAAAGGCGGCATGATCCGTCGCAACCACCTGCAAGGAGCCTGATTGCAACCCCGCCCAAAGACTGTCCTGATGGTCTTTGGAGCGAAAGGGCGGGCTCATCACACGGCGCGCCGCATGGTCCCAATCGGTGTTGAAATACTCGCTCTCATCCAAGGTCAGGAACTGGATCAGCGGCTCGCCGTAAACCCGCATCCCTTTCTGACGCGCCCGGCGGATGGCCTCATGGGTTTGTTCGCAGGACACGTGCACAATATAAAGCGGCACCCCGGCAGTATCCGCAATCGTGATGGCGCGGTTCGCCGCCTCGCCCTCAAGCTCCGGTGGCCGCGAAAAGGCATGGCCCTCGGGGCCGGTGATGCCTTGGTCAAAGTATTTTTGTTGCAGCTCGGCCACCAGATCGCCGTTTTCGGCGTGAACCATCGGCAAAGCCCCGAGCTCTCCACAGCGCTTGAAAGAGGCAAACATCTCGTCATCTTCAATCATCAGCGCGCCTTTGTAGGCCATGAAATGCTTGAAGCTGTTGACCCCCATATCGACCGCATCTTTCATCTCGTTAAAGACGCTCTCGTCCCAGCCGGTGATCGCCATATGATAGCCGATATCCGAACAAATCTGGGGGGCCGATTTTCGGTGCCATTCGTTGATCGCGTTCTTGATGCTGCCGTCTTCGCCCGGCAAACAGAAATCAACAACCATGGTCGTTCCGCCCGCCGCCGCAGCCCATGTGCCGCTCTCGAATGTTTCGGCCGCCGTCGTGCCCATGAAAGGCATTTCCAGATGGGTGTGCGGATCAATCCCTCCGGGAATGACATAGGCGCCCTCGGCGTCGATATACTCCTCTCCCGTCAGGTCCTGACCAATCTGCTTGATCACCTCTCCCTCGATCAGAACATCTGCCTTAAAACTGCGGTCCGCCGTGCAGACTGTTCCGCCTTTGATTACTTTGGTGTTCATTGTCATCTCCCCTTTTGCCCGGATGTCGCGCGGCCCAGACACCGTTTTATTCGACGATCTCGGCGACCTCCAAGACCGCCTGCATCAATACATCAGCCCCCGCCGTGGCCCATTCTTTAGAAATTTCTTCCGCCTCATTGTGCGAAAGCCCGTCCACACAGGGGCACATCACCATCGCCGTCGGCGCCATACGGTTGATCCAGCACGCATCATGGCCTGCCCCCGAGATGATATTCATATGGCTATAGCCCAGCCGCTCGGCCGCATTGCGCAGCGCCGTGACACAGCCCTCGTCAAATGTGACCGGATCAAACCCGCCCACTTTCTCAAACGCGATTTCCAGCCCCATATCATCGACAATCTTTTGAGCCTCAAGACGCAAGCGTGCCTCCATATCCTCAATCACAGCCAGCTCGGGCGAGCGAAAATCCACAGTGAACACGGCCTGACCGGGAATCACATTGCGCGAGTTCGGAGACACATCGATATGCCCCGCCGCACCCACCGCATGGGGCGCGTGCGACCAAGCGATCTCGTCAACCTTTTCCAAGACACGCGCCATGGCCAGCCCGGCGTTCTTGCGCATGGGCATAGGCGTGCTGCCCGTGTGGCTGTCCTTGCCGGTGATGGTGACTTGCGTCCAGCTCAAGCCCTGACCGTGCGTGACAATCCCGATGTCTTTCCCTTCGGCTTCCAGAATTGGCCCCTGCTCGATGTGCAGCTCGAAAAAGGCCCGCATCTTGCGCGCCCCGACCGGCTCATCACCGCGCCAGCCGATGCGCTCCAGCTCCTCGCCAAACTTCAGCCCCTTGGCATCCTCCCGCTCATAGGCCCAATCCTGCGTGTGAACCCCCGCAAAAACGCCCGAAGACAGCATCGCCGGCGCATAGCGCGTGCCTTCTTCATTGGTCCAGTTGGTCACAACAATCGGATGCTTGGTCTTGATTCCCAGATCGTTCAAACTGCGCAACAGCTCAAGCCCGCCAAGCACACCCAACACGCCGTCATATTTGCCCCCCGTCGGCTGCGTATCAAGATGGGAGCCAACGTAAACAGGCAGGGCGTTAGGGTCTGTTCCGCCCCATGTGGCAAACATATTGCCCATCTGGTCAAGCCCCATGGTGCAGCCCGCCGCCTCGCACCACGACTGAAACAAAGCCCGCCCCTCGGCGTCTTCATCCGTCAGGGTCTGGCGGTTGTTGCCGCCGGCAATGCCGGGGCCGATCTTTGCCATATCCATCAAGCTGTCCCAAAGGCGCTCACCGTTGATACGAAGATTTGAATTGAGTGTTGGCATCAAGACCTCCCGGAGACATTCCTTGACGGAATATTTTTTGACTATATGGTCAAGTATTGTAGCGACCTGACTGATCGGTCAAGTTTTATTTGGAAGAAATACACCGTGTCCCCAGAGCCGATACCCTTTCGCAAAATTTCTAAGCGTTCGCAAAACCAGAAGATTATTCTGAAGGCAGCGGAAAAAGTTTTTGCCGAGGCCGGCTTTGCAGGCGCGACCACCCAACTGATCGCCGATGTTGCGGGTCTTCCCAAGGCCAATGTCCATTATTATTTCAAAACCAAAGAAGAGCTTTATCGCCGCGTCGTCTATAATATTTTCGACACATGGATGGAGGCGGCCTCGGCCTTTGATACGGCCCTTGGCCCCAAGGAAGCGCTGAGCCGCTACATCGATATGAAAATGGACCTGGCCCGCAGCCATCCTTACGGATCAAAGGTTTGGGCCGCCGAAATCATGCATGGCGCGCCAATCATTCAGGACTATCTGGAAGGCCAGTTGCTTGACTGGTCCAAAGACCGCGGCCAACATATCGAACGCTGGATCAAAAACGGCGAAATGGATCCTATTGATCCGGCCCATCTGCTCTACCTGATTTGGTCAACCACACAGCACTACGCCGATTTCGGCCACCAGATCGAAACCCTGAACGGCGGGCGCCCTTTTAGCGATGCACAATGGAAAGCTGCGAAACGATCCGTTAAGACCATCATATTGAAGGGTGTTGGATTGACGCCCGATTGATTGAAAAGGTCGTTTGATTTAGATATGCCGCGCTCCCAAACCACAAAAAAACCAACGCGCATTCAACGCGAGAAAACCCAAGCCATCCTTGAAGCGGCGCTTGATGTGTTTTCCGATTTCGGGTTTCGCGGCTCCACGATTGATATGATCGCCGCGCGCGCAGGCCTCTCCAAGCCCAATATCCTTTATTATTTCGACAATAAGGAAGCCATTCACAAAACCCTGCTCGCAGAGCTTTTGCAAACATGGCTCGACCCTCTCCACCAGATTGACGAGGCCGGAGACCCGATCGAAGAAATCTGCGGATATGTGGCGCAAAAGCTGAAAATGGCCCGCGAGTTTCCGCGTGAAAGCAAGCTCTTTGCAAACGAGATTCTCCAAGGCGCGCCCCATATCCTGCCCGAAATCGAGGGCGAGCTGAAAGAGCTGACCTCTCTCAAAGCCAAGGTCGTCAAGAGCTGGATCACAGCCGGAAAACTCGCCGACATCGACCCTTACCACCTGTTTTTTTCGATCTGGGCAACAACCCAGCATTATGCCGATTTTGATATTCAGGTGCGCAGTGTTCTGGGCGATGGCAGCGATCCTTTCGACACGGCGGGGCCGTTTTTGGACAAGATGTATCGCACCATGTTGCGCCCCTGATGTCTCTTGCTCCCGAGGCGGCGCTACGCCTGTGATTTGAGCAACAGCCCAAGCGCCATCACCGTCAGCGCAACACCGATCATCTCGGGGCCAAGCGGCACACCACGGCCCAAAACCAGCTCCCAGACGATGACCCAACTCGGGATCAGATAGGTATGCGCCATGACTTTGACAGAGGGCAGGCGCAGCGTGGCAAACTGGATCAGCGAAAAGGTTGCCGCACTGGCAAAAACGGCCAGATAACAAATCACAAGCCAGACCTGCAGGGCAACGCCGCTGTAGTCGGTCTCAACAAGATCGCGCGCCGCAAAAGGAAGTGTCACCAGCAGCGCCCCCAAAGTGATTGCAAAGGTAAACACAATCTGCGGCTCCTCCCGTTTGAGCTTGCGCACAAGCGGCGCATAGAGGGCATAACACACCATCCCAACCAGAAAGATCAGCTCGCCCCGTCCGATGTGAAAGGCCAGAAGCTGGGCCAGATCGCCCCGGAAAATAACCCAGACCGCCCCAAGCCCGCCGATCAGCAGCCCCAGCAAAACACGCCGCGAAACGCCCTGCCCGAGCAGAACATATCCAAAAACACCCGTCACAAGCGGCGTCAGTGTAAACAACACCGCAAGCGACACGGGCGGTGTGGTCTTGAGGGCCTCAAACATCAGCATGAAATAGAGCGCAGGGCTGGCCCCCAAGACAACATATCGCCAAGGCGTCTTGATACGCCACGCCCCGCGCCGCAGCGCAGGCCAGGCCAAAGCGCCCAAGAGAGCCGCCGTCAAAGCAAAGCGGAACGCCGTAACAACGAGCGCAGAGAGCTGATCGCCAATCAGCGCTCCAAACGAAAACGACCCGGCCACAAGCGCCGCAAAACACATCATGGCCATGTGACCGGACAGCTCCCGCCCGATCACACCCTCAGGCCCCTTGGCTTACTCGGCCGCAACTGCGCCGGGGTTGTTCGGATGCGTCGTCCAGTCACCATGCTCTTTCACCACAACTTTCTGTGTGCGCTCATCCACCGTTCCGGGCGCTTGCTCCACCATCGTGATGCAGTCCTCCACAGGGCAGACTTCAACACAGAGGTTACAGGCCACGCATTCCGCATCATTGACAGTGAAAACGCGATCTTCAGACATGATGATGGCCTGATGCGAGGTGTCTTCACAAGCGGCAAAGCAGCGGCCACAACTGATGCAGTCGTCTTGATTGATCGAGGCTTTTGTAACGTAGTTGAGGTTCAGATACTGCCAATCGGTGACATTGGGCACAGCCATGCCCTTAAACGCATCAATTGAGGCATAGCCCTTCTCATCCATCCATTGCGACAGACCACTCTTCATTTCCTGCACAATCTTGAACCCATAGGTCATAGCCGCCGTGCAGACCTGCACATTGCCACAGCCAAGCGCCATATATTCCGCCGCATCGCGCCATGTGGTGATCCCGCCAATGCCCGAAATCGGGAGCTTGGAAGTCTCCGGCGTGCGTGCAATCTCGGCCACCATATTCATCGCGATCGGCTTGACCGCCGGGCCACAATAGCCGCCATGCGTGCCCTTGCCGTCAATCGTCGGCTCCGGCGCCATGGCGTCCAAATCAACCGAGACAATCGAGTTGATCGTGTTGATCAATGACACAGCATCCGCGCCGCCACGCATCGCCGCCGCAGCGGGCTTGCGGATATCGGTGATGTTTGGCGTGAGCTTCACAATCACCGGCTTGGAGTAATACTGCTTGCACCAGCGCGTCACCATTTCGATATACTCAGGCACCTGCCCCACGGCCGAGCCCATACCCCGCTCCGCCATCCCGTGCGGACAGCCAAAGTTCAGCTCGATCCCGTCTGCGCCCGTCTCCTCGACCAGCGGCAAAATAGCCTTCCAGGCCTCTTCCTCACAAGGCACCATGAGCGAAACGACAATCGCGCGGTCGGGATAATCCGCTTTCACACGTTTGATTTCGTCAAGGTTTTGATAGAGGTCGCGGTCGGTGATCAGCTCGATGTTGTTCAGCCCCAGAACACGGCGGTCCGCCCCATGGATCACGCCATAGCGAGGCCCGTTGACATTGACCACAGGCGGGCCCTCCGAGCCCAGCGTTTTCCAGACAACACCGCCCCAGCCCGCCTCAAAAGCGCGGCGCACGTTATATTCTTTGTCCGTCGGCGGAGCCGAGGCAAGCCAGAACGGATTGGGAGAGGTGATCCCCACGAAGTTGCTTGTAAGATCTGCCATTGAATTACCCTCTTTTTGCTTTAGCCCAAAAGTGTGGTGTGAATATCGATCGCCGCGTCACGGCCCTCTGCAACTGCCGTGACCGTCAGGTCATCGCCCCCTGTGGCACAGTCGCCTCCGGCCCAAACCTTTGGCACAGTGGTGCGCCCGTTCTCATCGACCTTGATTTTACCCCCTTGCAGGCTCAAAGCCTCCGGGGCGCCTTTCAACGACTGGCCAATCGCCTTGAACACCTGATCCGCCGCCAGACAGAATGTCTCGCCGGTTTTGGTCAGCTTGCCGCCCTTGGTTTCGGTATAGGCAAACTCGACAGACAGGGCCGACCCCTCGCTGAGCACCCGCACAGGCTGGGCATTGTAGATAATGCGCACCCCTTTTGAGGTCGCTAGGTCTTGCTCAAAAACAGAGGCGCTCATGCTGTCTTTGTCGCGGCGATACACCAAGGCCACATCCTGCGCGCCCAGAAGCTTGCTCTGCACCGCCACATCCACAGCGGTCATCCCCCCGCCGATCACAACAACATGACGGCCAACCGCAAGCTGGCTCAGATCTGCCGCTTGGCGAATATCGGAAATGAAATCGACCGCATTGATCACAGCCTCCAGCGCCTCGCCTTCACAGCCAAGGGCATTCACGCCCGCCAGCCCCATCCCGAAGAACACAGCGTCATACTCCGCCTGCAGCGAGGCCAACGAAATATCCGCACCAACTGTCTTGCCATATTCGATGGTGATGCCACCAACCGACAAAAGCCAGTCCAGCTCCTTTTGCGCAAAATCATCGACAGATTTATAAGCCGCGATGCCAAATTCGTTCAGCCCCCCGCCCTTCTTGCGCGCCTCATAGATCGTCACGTCATGGCCCAGAACCGCGAGCTTATGCGCACAGGCCAGCCCCGCCGGCCCCGCCCCGACAATACCCACAGTCTTCCCCGTGGGCGCAGCCCGCTCAAAGGGATGCGTGCCCGCGGCCATCAAACGGTCGGTGGCATAGCGCTGCAAGCGCCCGATTTCGACAGGTTTTCCCTCTGCCACCTCACGCACACAGACCTGCTCACAGAGGGTTTCTGTCGGACAGACCCGCGCGCACATTCCGCCCAGAATATTCTGCTCAAAAATGGTCTTGGCCGAGGCTTCCGGTGTTCCCGTGCCGATTTGCCGGATAAACAGCGGAATATCAATCGAGGTCGGACAGGCCGTCACACAGGGCGCATCATGACAAAAATAACACCGGTCAGAGGCCACAAGCGCCTCATGGTCGCTCAGCGGCGCGTGAAGATCCTTAAAACTTTCCGCCAGAGCTTGCTTGTCTTTGCGGCCTGACACGATTCCCGAAGTGGATGCAGAGTTCCCCATGTGCGTCTCCAAATGTTGACATCTTGCGAGAAGGCTACTCCCAGTCAAAAAATTTATCAAACGGTAAATTTTAAAAAATCACCGCACCAAACCCGCCCCCCGCCGCAGCGCCACAGCTCAGATGGCGTCAGGCCGTGCAGTCCAGCTCTTGGTCACAGCCTGCAGAGGCCCTTCGGACCCACTCCAGAAGCGCGCCTTCAGAAGGCTCAAGCGCTGTCACCTCTTCGCCAACAAACCGCTGAAAAGCCTCCAGATTGATCGCGTTGACCCCGACAAGAACGGGCACATCACAGGCGATCGCCTCGGCAATAACCGTGCGAAAGCCACGGCCCTCCGCCTCATGCTTGCCAAATTTATTGATGATCAAAACATCAACCTGAGGCCCGATGCGCGACGCAACCATGCCAACAGCGCTCTCCAAAGCCGCCGGATCAAGCCGGCACCCTTTAGAGGCTTTTCCAAGATCTTGCGAAATGCGCAGGCTTGGCCCCGCAGGCAAAACCATCACATCCATATCACACGCACAGCCCGCGCGCTCTGTGTTGACCTGAACGGTGCCAGCAGTCTGATAGCCCTCTGACGCCAGCGTTTTTGCCAGACCAAACAGCAGCAGGTCAGTATCCCCTTTGCCTTGGGCCATAGTATAGGCGATATTCATAGCGTGAAACTTTCTTCAAAAAGGGTAAAATTCGACTGGAGCGTTTGCCGGCAAGCCCTCCGCCTCAGCCGGAATAATGATATAACCGTCCATGCCCGACAGCGCAGCCACACGCCCCGAATGGGTCGCCTCGGCGCAGTCGATGCTTTCACGCCCCAGCCCGTCATACCCGACCGTCCGGGCGAGGCGCATCTCGCTTCGGCCCGG
>JAHBAM020000086.1 GCA_018500125.2 Roseobacter sp.
GTGGCGGGGTTTACGAGCTTTATCAGCCACGCGGGCGGGCCGGCTGCGGCGGTTTATCTTCTCTCGCGCAGCCCGAGCAAGACCGAATATCAGGCCAGCACGGTGCTTGTCTTCTGGCTGATCAATCTTGCAAAGCTGGTGCCCTATGGGATGATGGGGATCTTCACGCCCGAGACGCTCAAGCTCGGCCTCCTCCTCGCGCCTTTCGCGCTTTTGGGCGCATGGCTCGGCGTCAGGGCGCATTTTCTGATGGGCGAGCGGCTGTTCTTTGCGCTCACCTATGTTTTGCTCAGCGTGACGGGCGTCAAGCTGGTCTGGGACGGGCTGAGCTAGGCTTTGATGGCGGCCTCAGGGGGCGCGGGGGCAAGGATCGCGGCTTCAGGCATCATTTTCGCGGGCGGGCAGGGCCTCGGCCAGCGTTTCAAACGCCTGACCGCTGGCCACAAGACAGGTGAGGCCGGTGGCTGTGGTGACTGTGATGGTCCATGTGCCGCTCTCGGCGCTGGCAAAGACTTCCACCACCGCATTGTTGGCGCCAAGGCCGATAGACTGGCGCGTTTCGCCATAGGCGCTCGCAAGGCGGGCCACCACGGTGTCGCGCGGGGCGCAGTTGGGGGCGGACTGGGCCAGAGCCGCAGGGGGCAAAAGCGCTGTGGCCGCGAGGGCAATCGCGAGGACAATACCGAACTTCTTCATAACCAAACCTTTCCCAACGGCTTTTGCCGATGTGGGCTGAAACACGTCCTCTTGCACAGGGCTTCAGCGGGCTTTGCCGCTCTGAGCCTTGCAAATCATGGGCAAACAGCCCTGAACAATTGGTTAACGGCGCGGGCGATCCGACAGTTTTTGAGATAAATTCTGCATTGCAGCACGTTTGGGCTTGAAGAAATCGCACAAAAAATGCCACATCTGCGCAACATTATTACTGGAGAGACTTATGGATATGCCCCGCCCCTACCGCTCGGTTCTTTATATTCCCGCCTCAAAAGAGCGCGCGCTTGACAAGGCCCGCGGGCTGGAGGTCGACGCGATCATCTTTGATCTGGAAGACGCGGTGACGCCGGAGGCCAAGGTCGAGGCGCGCGACACGCTCAAAGCCGCCTTGGCAGAGGGCGGCTATGGCGCACGGGCGCGCATCATCCGGCTCAACGGGCTGGACAGCGCTTGGGGGCGTGAGGATGCGGCGGCGATGAAAGACGCTGCGGCCGATGCTTTTCTTCTGCCCAAGGTCGGCTCGGCCGCCGATGTGGAGGCGCTCGCGGCGATCATTGGCGCGGACAAGGACATCTGGGCGATGATCGAGACGCCGATGGGCGTGCTCAACGCCGCCGAGATTGCGGCGCACCCCCAAATGAAGGGCTTTGTCGCCGGCACCAACGATCTCGCCAAGGAGCTGAACTGCCGCTTCCGCGCCGACCGTCTGCCAATGATCACCAGCCTGTCGATGATGCTTCTGGCGGCCAAGGCGCAGGGGATTGTCGCGATTGACGGCGTTTACAACCAGTTCAAGGATGACGAGGGGCTTGCCGGCGAATGCGCGCAGGGCCGCGACATGGGCTTTGATGGCAAAACCCTCATTCACCCCGCGCAAATCGCGGTCTGCAACGCGGCCTTCTCGCCAAGTGCCGAAGAGATCGACCTTGCCAAGCGCCAGATCGCGGCCTTTGAAGAAACCGAGGCCGCAGGGCAGGGGGTTGCGGTTGTGGATGGTAAGATCGTGGAAAACCTGCATATTGAAACGGCGCGCAAAACCCTCGCTTTGGCGGAGGCGGTTGGCGCGCGCTAACAGGAGGTTTTCATGGCTCTACTTATACTCGGCGTCGCGCTCTGGGCGGGCGCACATCTTTTCAAGCGTCTCGCACCGGCCCAGCGCGCCGCTCTGGGCGACAGGGGCCGCGGGCTGATCGCGCTGGCGATTATTGGCTCGGTGGTCCTGATGGTGCTGGGCTATGGCAGAGCCGATGGCGCTGTGCTGTGGGGCCGTCACCCAGCAACAGTGGGCCTTAACAATCTCCTGATGATCCTCTCGGTCTATCTCTTCGCGGCGTCGGGGATGAAGACGGCTCTGGCGCGCAAGATGCGCCACCCGATGCTGGCGGCGGTGAAGACATGGGCGCTCGCGCATCTTCTGGTGAACGGGGATGTGCAGAGTTTCATCCTGTTTGGCGGCTTGCTGGGCTGGGCCGTGATCCAGATGATCAAGATCAACCGCGCCGCGCCCGAGTGGACTCCCCCCGCGCCCGCGCCGCTGAAAAAAGAAATCATGGCCGTCGCCGGCACGGTGCTTGTCTATGGCGCGATCGCCATGGCGCACCTCTGGCTTGGCGTTAACCCTTTTGGATAAAACACAGATGAAACTCTACCGACTGCTCACAGAAGAAGACACATCGGCCTTTTGCCACAAAGTCTCCGAAGCCCTCAGCAAGGGCTGGGAGCTTTACGGCAGCCCCACCTACGCCTGGGACCACGCCGCAAGCGTCATGCGCTGCGGGCAGGCTGTGACCAAAGATGTGGACGTGGAGTATACCCCCGATATGAAGCTGGGAGCGCAGTAATATGTCAAAGACCAACGCAGGCCGCTTTTTTGAGGATTATACACTGGGCGAGGTGATCGAGCACGCGGTGCCGCGCACTGTGGGCGAGGGCGAGCGCGCGCTCTATCATGCGCTCTACCCGGCGCGCCATGCGCTCTATTCCTCCGATGTCTTTGCCGCGCAGTGCGGGCTGGAAGGCTCCCCGATCGATGACTTGGCGGCCTTCCATGTGGTCTTTGGCAAGACCGTGCCCGATATTTCGCTCAATGCGGTGGCCAATCTCGGCTATGCCGAGGGGCGCTGGCTGTTGCCGGTCTATCCGGGCGATACGCTGCGCGCGGTCTCCGAGGTGATTGGCCTGAAGCAAAACAGCAACGGCAAAACAGGCGTTGTCTGGGTGCGCACCACGGGGCTTAACCAGATGGAAGAACCTGTCCTGAGCTATGTGCGCTGGGTGATGGTGCGCAAGGGCAATCTCGATGCGCCTGCCCCCGAGACCCATGTGCCCGAGCTGGCGAATGTGATTGCGCCCGAGGATCTGGTGATCCCCGAGGGGCTGGACTTTAGCGGCTATGACTTTGCGCTGGCCGGCGAGCCGCACCGCTGGGGCGATTATGCGGTGGGCGAAAAGATCGACCATGTCGACGGTGTCACCATCGAGGAAGCCGAGCATATGCTCGCCACGCGCCTCTGGCAAAACACCGCCAAGGTGCATTTTGACGCAACCTTCCGCCCTGATGGCCAGCGGCTGATCTATGGCGGCCATATTATCTCGATGGCGCGCGCGCTCAGTTTCAACGGGCTGGCCAATGCGCAGATGATTGTCGGTCTCAACGGCGGGGCGCACGCCAACCCCTGTTTCAGCGGGCTGACGGTCAAGGCGTGGTCTGAAGTGCTCGACAAGGCCGAGACAGGCGCGCCCGGTGTGGGGGCGCTTCGCCTGCGGCTTGTCGCGGTGAGCGCAGATGCGCCCCAGACGCTCAAGGACGCGGACGGAAAATACCTTCCCCACGTTCTGCTTGACCTTGATTACTGGGCGTTGATCCCGCTCTGAGACGGCTTATTTTGTGATCACGCTTTTAATAAGTGTGATCACAAATGCGGTTTTCTCGCCCTTTGCGACAAAAAAGCAGGTCTGATCTGCGTCTCTTTGCGTGACTCTGCCTGCAAATTCGTTATCAAAGGTGTAACGTGTGCAAAGGTATAGGCTTCGCACGCATCTGAGAAGAGGATCTACTCATATGGCCAATGGCAAACCCGTAGAGCGCCCGCTTTCGCCGCATTTGACGATTTATCGCCCGCAGCTCACATCTATCACCTCGATTCTGACACGGATCACAGGCAATGCGCTGATCATCTCGGCTGTGCTTGTCGTCTGGTGGCTTCTGGCGGCGGCGGTCGGCCCCGCCTATTACGATATCGCCACTGCGGTCCTGACCTCTTGGTTTGGTGACATCGTTATGAGCCTTTCGGTTCTGGGCGTCTGGTATCACTATCTCGCAGGGCTGCGGCATCTTTACTTTGATGCGGGGCACGGCCTTGACATCCCGACCGCCGAAAAGCTCGGCTGGGCCTGCCTGATCGGGTCGGTCGGTCTCACCGTCATCACTTTGATCATTGTATAAGGGGAGCGGGATATGCGGTATTTGACAGCTCGTAAACGCGCAGAAGGCAAAGGCTCGGCCCATCACGGAGCCGAGCACCACTGGTCCATGCAGGTGAGCGCCGTGGGCCTTGCCCTTGTTGTGCCGGCCTTTCTCTTTATCATCGGGCGCGCGCTGGGCAGCAGCCACGCCGAGGTGCTGGCCACCTTCCAAAGCCCCTTTGTTGTGATCATTGTCGGGCTGACGCTTTTCATCGGTCTCAATCATGCGCGCAAGGGCGCGACCATCATGATCGAGGATTATACGCAGGGCACGACCCGCAAGGGGCTGATCATTTTTGTGACGGCTCTCACCTATTTGATGACGGCCACAGCGCTCTATGCGCTGGCCAAACTCGCGCTGTAAGGACATTTTGACCATGGCTGAATACGAATACGAAACCCACGATTATGACGTTGTTGTTGTCGGTGCGGGCGGCGCGGGCTTGCGCGCCACTCTGGGTATGGCCGAGCAAGGTCTGCGCACCGCCTGCGTGACCAAGGTTTTCCCGACACGCTCCCATACGGTTGCGGCGCAGGGCGGTATTGCCGCCTCGCTCTCCAACATGGGGCCGGATCACTGGCAGTGGCATATGTATGACACGGTCAAAGGCTCAGACTGGCTCGGCGACACCGACGCCATGGAATATCTCGCCCGCGAGGCCCCCAAGGCGGTCTATGAGCTTGAGCACTACGGCGTGCCGTTTTCGCGCACCGAAGAGGGCAAGATCTATCAGCGCCCCTTCGGCGGCCACACAACAGAGTTTGGCGAAGGCCCCGCCGTGCAGCGCACCTGCGCCGCAGCCGACCGCACAGGCCACGCCATTTTGCACACGCTCTATGGCCAAAGCCTCAAGAACAACGCCGAATTCTATATCGAGTATTTCGCGATCGACCTCGTGATGTCCGAGGACGGGCAGTGTCAGGGCGTTGTCTGCTGGAAGCTCGATGACGGCACAATGCACGTCTTCAACGCCAAGATGGTCGTTCTGGCCACAGGCGGCTACGGGCGGGCCTATTTCTCGGCCACATCGGCGCACACCTGCACGGGGGATGGCGGCGGAATGGTCGCACGCGCCGGCCTTGCGCTTCAGGATATGGAATTTGTCCAGTTCCACCCCACCGGCATTTACGGTTCGGGCTGTCTGATCACCGAGGGCGCCCGCGGCGAAGGCGGCTATCTGACCAACTCCGAGGGCGAGCGCTTCATGGAGCGCTACGCCCCGCAATATAAAGACCTTGCGCCGCGCGACTATGTCTCGCGCTCCATGACCATGGAAATCCGCGAGGGCCGTGGCGTGGGTGCTGAGGGCGACCATATTCACCTCAACCTCTCCCATCTCCCCGCCGAAGCGCTGGCCGAGCGCCTGCCGGGCATCTCGGAATCCGCCAAGATTTTTGCCGGTGTCGATGTCACCAAAGAGCCGATCCCTGTGATCCCGACGGTGCATTACAACATGGGCGGCGTGCCAACGAACTACTGGGGCGAGGTGATCAACCCGACCAAGAAAGACGCAAACGCCATCGTGCCGGGCCTTATGGCTGTGGGCGAGGCGGGCTGCGCAAGCGTGCACGGGGCCAACCGCCTCGGCTCCAACTCGCTGATTGACCTTGTGGTCTTTGGCCGCGCCGCCGCGATCCGCGCGGGGCAGATTGTCGACGCCGATGCGCCCAACCCCGAGCTGAACAAAGCCTCTGTCGATGCGGCCTTTGCCCGCTTTGACGGTCTGCGCCACGCCAAAGGCACAACCGGCACCGCCGAGCTGCGCCTTGAGATGCAAAAAACCATGCAGGCCGATGCGGCGGTGTTCCGCACCTCCAAGACGCTGTCTGAAGGGGTCGAGAAAATGGCCGCGATTGCGGGCAAACAGGACGATCTGAAAGTCACCGACCGCTCGCTGGTCTGGAACTCCGATCTCATGGAAACGCTCGAGCTGACCAACCTCATGCCCAACGCTTTGGCCACGATTGCCGGTGCCGAGGCCCGCAAGGAGAGCCGCGGCGCGCACGCGCATGAAGATTTCTCCAGCCGCGACGATGACAACTGGCGGGTGCACACCATCGCCCATCTTGAGGGCAATGATGTGAAGCTGAGCTATCGTGACGTCGGCAAAACGCCCCTCACGAGCGAAAAAGACGGCGGCATCAGCCTCAAGCGGATCGCTCCGAAAGAGCGGACGTTCTGATGAAGCTGACGGCGGCATATCTTGCTGGCGCACTGGCCCTGCTCGCAGGCTGTGACACGGCCCAACAGGCTGTGGACGATGCGGCGCGCCTGACGGCGAAAGCCACGGTGGAAAAGGTTCTGACGGCGCATCTGCCCGAGAGCCTGCCGGCCAAGCTGGTGACGCCCTATTCCGGCTGCGTCATCGACAACGCAAGCGCAAACGAGCTGTTCAAGCTCAGCCGCGCCTCGATCACGGGTGTTGAGCCCAGCACAATCGGCTTGGTGACGGATATTATCCAGCGCCCCGCCACAACCAAATGTATTGCCAGGGCCTCGACCGGCCTCTTGGCCTCCTAAAGGAGAAAACGGATGGCAGAGTTCAAACTTCCCGTGAATAGCCGCATCACGACCGGCAAAACATGGCCCAAACCCGCCGGCGCAACCAATCTGCGCCAGTTCGATATTTACCGCTGGAACCCGGATGACGGGAAAAACCCCTGCGTGGACACCTATTTTGTCGATATGGACAGTTGCGGCCCGATGATCCTCGATGCGCTGATCAAGATCAAAAACGAGATCGACCCGACGCTGACCTTCCGCCGCTCCTGCCGCGAGGGCATTTGCGGCTCTTGCGCCATGAACATCGACGGAATCAACACTCTGGCCTGTATCTACGGGATGGACGAAGTCAAAGAGGGCAGCGCCGTCAAGGTTTACCCGCTGCCGCATATGCCCGTGGTCAAAGACCTGATCCCCGATCTGACGCATTTCTACGCCCAGCACGCGAGCATCATGCCCTGGCTTGAAACCAAGACAAACCGCCCGCAAAAAGAGTGGAAACAGTCGATCGGGGACCGCAAGAAGCTTGATGGTCTCTATGAATGCGTGATGTGCGCCTGCTGCTCGACCTCTTGCCCGAGCTACTGGTGGAACTCGGACAAATACCTTGGCCCGGCCGCGCTGCTCCATGCCTACCGCTGGATCATCGACAGCCGCGACGAGGCGACAGGCGAGCGGCTCGACGATCTGGAAGATCCGTTCAAGCTCTACCGCTGCCATACGATCATGAACTGCGCCAAGACCTGCCCCAAAGGGCTGAACCCCGCCAAGGCGATTGCCGAGATCAAGCGGATGCAGGTCAACCGCGTCGTATAAGACCGCCTCACGCGATTGGGCCAGGAGCGCGCCTCTGTTTGGCACAGGATCAGCACACTATCGGCGGGCAGCTCTTTCGGGCGGCCCGCTTTTTTGTGATCTGCGCAGCAGCGCTCTGCCCGATCGCGCCTCTGTTGGGAGCAGAGGCGCTTGTGCTTGGCCGCGCAGCAGGGCAAGCTCGCCCCAGCCGCGCAGCCTCTCTTGTCGGGGCTGCGATTTGATGCAAGATAAGATGCGAACAGCTGCGGGAGACGCGCTATGAGTGAGCCAGAAGATGCGGCCCTGCGCCGCGCCGTTGCCCCTGTGATTTGTTACCCGAATGAAACCCTGCCAAAGCCCGACATGGCGCTCTACCGCGCCGCGCGCGCGGGCGCCAAAAAGATCGACGAGGTGCTGGCTTCACCGCGCGAGGCCTGCACCTTTGAGGTGCCACAGGGCGGGTTTTTCAGGATCAGCTCGGTGGAGGGGCCGCAGGTGGGCGACCTCAACCTCTGGAACCGGCAGGACCTCTCGGAGCGCTTCTACTCGGGCAAGACCCGCGCGCTGCATGGCACCCATCTCACGACAGGCGAGCGGATGTGGTCGAGCTTCCCGCATCTGCGCCCGCTGGCGACCATCGTGGCGGACACGCTCGACTGGTACGGGATGGATGCCTTCGGCGGCGCGGTGCATGATGTGATCGGCACGCGCTGTGACCCCTACACCGGCAATTTGCTCTCGGGGGCGCAGTATCACCACTGTTGTCACTCCAACCTGACCCGCGCTTTGTCCGACCATCTGGGCGTCAGCCTGACCGAGGCCGAACCTCATGTGCATGATGTGCTCAATGTGTTTATGTGCACCGGTTTCACCCGCGACACCGGACAGTATTTTATGAAAGCCAGCCCTGTGCGGGTCGGGGATTATCTTGAGTTTTTTGCCGAGGTTCCGCTGCTTGGCGCTTTGTCGGCCTGTCCCGGCGGGGACTGCTCCAGCGAGCACACCTCCGATGTGTCGGCCTGCTATCCCCTGCGCGTTGAGGTGTTTGAAACCGCGCCCGAGGCGCTTGAGGGCTGGGCGCCGCCCGCCAGATCGGGCTATGACGGCAGCCACGGGCGGTAATCGGGCACAATCGGATTTCGAATTTGCTTCGCAAATCCGACCCGCTGGGGGCAAAGCCCCCAGACGCTGGTTTTACTGGGGGCTTTGCCCCCAGACGCAGGTTTTACTGGGGGCTTTGCCCCCAGACGCTGGTTTTACTGGGGGCTTTGCCCCCAGACCCCCAGGATATTTAGAGAA
>JAHBAM020000257.1 GCA_018500125.2 Roseobacter sp.
AGATGTGTATAAGAGACAGGCCCTATATCACCAGCCTGACCCAAGACAGCGACGCCCTGCGCGCCGCCCTTCAGGCCGCTCTGAGCGCAGTTGATTCGCAGAGCCACGACGCCCTCGGCCTTAAGGGTTTGGTCACCATCCCGAGCCAAGATTACCTCGCAGTCGCCACACCAGAACCGCCCCAAATCTGATCTTTTTATCAAACCCCTTGCGCAACACGGGGGGCTTCTGGCATCGTGCCCAAAGATTTGATCAAATTATGGCGACCCCATGCTACCCGACCTAAGTTCCCTTCGTATCGCAGCCTCAGACCTCAACGGAAGAATGCGCGGCAAGCGCCTCCCGGCCGATTTCATGCGCAAAGTCGAAAACGGCGCTGTCCGTATGCCGCTCTCCGTGCTCAACGTCGACATCTGGGGCGCTGATATCGACAACAATCCGCTGGTCTTTGAAACAGGCGACCGTGACGGCTATATGCAGCCCACAGGCCGCGGTGCCGTGCCCATGCCATGGCTGTCTGATGACGCCTACCTCATGCCCGCAACCATGCTCAAAGAAGACCAGACCCCCTTTGAGGGCGACCCCCGCCGCGCGCTTGAGCGCGTGCTTGAGCGCTACGCCGCCAAGGGCTGGGAGGTGCGCGCCGCCGCCGAGATGGAGTTCTACCTTGTCGATGACAGCGGCGAGACGCCGGTGCAGGTCAAAAATCCGCGCACAGGCCGCCCGCTGGTCGGGGCCAATATCCTCTCTCTGGCCGAGCTGGACGCCTTTGAGCCGTTCTTCAACTCGCTCTACCGCGCGTGTGATATGATGGATATCCCCGCCCAAACCGCCATTTCCGAAGTCGGCACAGGCCAGTTCGAGATCGATATCAATCACCGCGAGGCCATGGAAGCCGCTGACAACGCTTGGCTTTTCAAAACCATGGTCAAAGGCATCGCGCGCCAGCACAATATGGCGGCGACCTTCATGCCAAAGCCCTTCGCCGGCGACGCCGGCACCGGGCTTCATGTCCACTTCTCGGTGGTGGATCGCGCCGGCAACAACGTCTTTGATGACGGCTCGGAAGAAGGAAATGACACCCTGCGCCACGCTGTGGCAGGCTGCCTTGAGGCCATGCGCGCCTCAACCCTCGTGTTCGCGCCGCACGGACCAAGCTATGACCGGATCGTGCCGGGCGAACACGCGCCGATCTCGGTCTGTTGGGGCTATGAAAACCGCACCGCGGCCATCCGCATTCCCGCCGGCCCGCCCGCCGCGCGCCGCATCGAGCACCGGATCGCAGGCGGCGACACCAATATCTACCTGCACCTCGCCGCCGTCCTCGGCGCAGCGATTGACGGGATCGAGCGCAAAGCCACGCCGCCGGCTCCGATCACCGGCAACGCCTATGAAAGCGAGCACCCCGAGCTTGTGACAAACTGGCAAGACGCGATTGATCTCTTCGAGACCGACCCGCTGATCGCCGATATCTTTCACCCGCGGCTGATCGAGAATTTGGTGATGACAAAGCGGCAGGAACTGCGGCTCTTGGCCGAAATCCCCCCCGAAGACCATTGGATGACATATCTGGAAACTGTTTAAGCCCCTCTTGCGCGGGCCATCGGGCCGCAATAGTCTGGGTTTGATCAAATAGGTGACACATGAAAATCGGTATTTTGCAAACGGGTCACGCACCCGACGAGCTTCTGGCCACAGAAGGCGATTATGACGCTATGTTCCGCAGCCTTCTGGCGGGTGAGGGCTTTGAATTCCAAACCTTCAATGTCGTGGACGGTGTGTTTCCCGACGGGCCGGAGGCCGCAGATGCCTGGCTCATCACCGGCTCCAAACACGGCGCCTATGAAGACCACCCCTGGATCCCGCCCCTCGAAGAGCTGATCCGCGCCATCAACGCCACATCCAAGCCCCTGATCGGCGTCTGCTTTGGCCACCAGATCATCGCGCAGGCCCTCGGCGGCACCGTCGAGAAATTCGCAGGCGGCTGGGCCGTTGGGCGTCAAACCTATGATATGGGTGGCAAAAAGCTCGCTGTGAACGCTTGGCATCAAGATCAGGTTGTCGCGCTGCCCCCAAAAACAAAAGTCCTCGCGGGCAATGCCCATTGCGAAAATGCCGTGCTGATGATCGGCGAAACGATCCTGACGATCCAGCCCCACCCGGAGTTTGGCGCAGGCGTGGTCGCCGGGCTGATCGCCCACCGCGGCGGCGCGGTTCCGCCAGAGCACCTCGACCAAGCCAAAGCCGCACTGGACAGCCAAACCGACCGCGGCATCTTCCGCGATATGATGGTCGCGCATCTCAAACGCCAAACAGCAGAGGCCACAGCATGAGCGACGACTGGACAAGCAATCTTCCCGAAGCCGCCCAAGCCTATCTGGAGGGGCGCAAACTCGACGAAGTCGAATGTATCATCTCCGATCTGCCCGGCATCGCCCGCGGCAAGGCCGTTCCGGCCACCAAATTCATGCGGCAGGAGTATTTCCACCTGCCCGACAGCATCTTTTACCAGACCATCACAGGCGACTGGGGCGAAGCCGCTGGCGATGACGGCTTTATCGAGCGCGACATGATCCTGCGCCCCGACATGAGCACAGCCACAGCCGCGCCATGGACCGGCGACTGGACCCTCCAGATCATCCATGACGCCTATGACCGCAAAAACAAGCCGATCGAGTTTGCCCCGCGCAACGTGCTCAAGCGCGTGGTCGAGCTTTATCGCAAGCAAGGGCTGGAGCCGGTGGTCGCGCCGGAGATGGAGTTCTTCCTCGTCGCGCGCAACATCGACCCGGCCAAAAAGATCGAGCCGATGATGGGCCGCTCGGGCCGCCCCGCCGCCGCCCGTCAGGCCTATTCGATGACAGCCGTTGACGAATTCGGCCCGGTGATCGACGACATCTATGATTTCGCCGAAGCGCAGGGCTTTGAGATCGACGGGATCACGCAAGAAGGCGGCGCGGGCCAGCTCGAGATCAACCTTGTGCACGGCGACCCTGTGAAGCTCGCCGATGAGGTGTTCTTCTTCAAACGTCTGATCCGCGAAGCGGCCATGCGCCACGATTGCTACGCCACCTTCATGGCCAAGCCGATCGCCGACGAGCCAGGCTCGGCCATGCACATTCATCACTCGGTGCTTGATATCGAAACCGGGCAGAATATCTTCTCCGGCCCGCAAGGCGGCGAGACCGACGCGTTTTTTCACTATATCGCCGGCTTCCAGAATCACCTGCCCGCCGCGATTGCGGTCATCGCACCCTATGTTAACTCCTATCGCCGCTACGTGCGCGAACACGCCGCCCCGATCAATCTCGAATGGGGCCGCGACAACCGCACAACAGGCATCCGCGTCCCCCTCTCCAGCCCCAAATCGCGCCGTGTCGAGAACCGCCTCGCAGGGATGGATTGCAACCCCTATCTCGGCATCGCCGTGTCGCTCGCCTGTGGCCTCATTGGCCTCAACGAAGAAAAGCGCCCCGACCGCCAGTTCAAGGGCGACGCCTATGAAGGCGAAGAGGATATCCCGCGTGAAATGGGGGCAGCCCTTGATCTCTTTGACGAGGCCAGCGCGCTGCATGAGGTGCTCGGCCCCGAGTTCGCCCGCGTCTATTCGATCGTGAAACGCGCCGAATACGAAGAGTTCCTCGGCGTCATCTCGCCTTGGGAGCGTGAACATCTCTTGCTCAACGTTTGATATGAACCTGCTCTACTCAAACGATAAAAAGGGTGCCTTTCCGCCCAGCTGGTATGCCGCCACCGCCCATGAGCGCCCCCCCGCGCCGCAGTTGCGCGGCACGGCGCGCGCCGATGTCTGCGTGGTCGGCGGCGGCTTCACCGGCCTCTCGGCGGCGCTGCATCTGGCCGAGCGCGGCTATTCTGTCACGCTGCTTGAGGCGCATCGCGTCGGCTTCGGTGCCTCCGGGCGCAATGGCGGCCAGCTCGGCTCGGGCCAACGCGTCGAGCAAACCGCGCTCGAGAAGCTGGTCGGCGAGGCCGAAGCGCTCAAGCTCTGGCAGCTTGCCGAAGCGGCCAAAGACCTCGTCAAACATCTGATATCAGAACACAAAATCGACTGTGATCTCAAACCCGGCATCGCCCATGCGACGTTTTCGGCCTCCGAAACCGCCCATGAACACGCCTATGTCGAGCACCTCCATAGCCGCTATGGCTATGATCAGATCACCGCCCTCAGCGGGTCCGCACTCGCCGCGCTCTGCCCCTCACCGCGCTACAAAGGCGGCTCGCTTGATATGGGTGCGGCGCATCTGCACCCGCTCAACTTCGCGCTCGGCCTCGCCCGCGCCTGCGACGCCGCAGGCGTCACATTTTACGAAAACACCCATGTAAAAGACATCCAGCCCGGCGCCAAAACCGAGGTGCGTTGTGACACAGGCCATCTCCTCGCCGACCATGTGATCCTTGCCGCCAATGGCTACCTCGGCAAGCTCAACCGCCGCGTTGCGGGCCGCGTCATGCCGATCAACAATTTTATCGCCGCCACAGAGCCTCTGGGCGAAGAGGCCGCCCGCGTGCTCACCCGCGACATCGCCGTGGCCGACAGCAAATTCGTGGTCAACTACTTCCGCCTCTCCTCGGACAACCGCCTGCTCTTTGGCGGCGGCGAAAGCTACGGCTACAGATTCCCCGATATCGACAAAACCGTGCGCAAGCCAATGGCCGAGATCTTCCCGCATCTGAAAGACATAGGCTTTGACTATACTTGGGGCGGCACCCTCGCCATCACCATGAAACGCCTGCCCTATCTGGCGCGCCTCTCGCCCACGATGCTCTCGGCCTCGGGCTACTCGGGCCACGGTGTGGGCACAGCCACACAGGCGGGCAAGCTCATGGCCGATGCCATAGCCGGCGCGGCCGAAGGCTTTGACACAATGGCACGGATCCCCAACACGCCCTTTCCGGGCGGCACAGCCCTGCGCACCCCGCTTCTGACCCTCGCCATGACATGGTATGCCCCTGTCTCTTATACACATCT
>JAHBAM020000251.1 GCA_018500125.2 Roseobacter sp.
CAATCTGGAGACACGGGATACGCCCGTGAGCGCTCCGACACAGGAAACGAAAATGTTTAACATTACGAAGAAGACCATGGAGTGGGGCGAAGAAACGCTCACACTCGAAACGGGCAAAGTTGCTCGTCAAGCGGATGGCTCTGTCATCGCGACACTCGGCGAAACATCTGTCATGGCCAACGTGACATTCGCCAAGAAACCGAAGCCGGGCCAAGACTTCTTCCCGCTGACGGTTCATTATCAAGAGAAATACTATGCGGCCGGCAAAGTGCCTGGCGGCTTTTTCAAGCGCGAAGCGCGCCCGACCGAAAAAGAAACACTGACAGCCCGCCTGATTGACCGTCCGATCCGCCCGCTGTTTGTCCCTGGTTTCAAAAACGAAGTTCTGGTCATGTGCACCGTGCTCAGCCACGATCTTGTCAACGACCCTGACATGGTTGCCATGATCGCGGCGTCGGCGGCTCTGACCATTTCTGGCGCACCATTCATGGGCCCGGTTGCGGCGGCACGTGTCGGCTATGTTGATGGCGAATATGTGCTCAACCCCACGGTTGATGATATGCAAGACCTGCGTCAAAACCCCGAGCAGCGCCTTGACCTTGTTGTTGCGGGCACAAAAGACGCCGTGATGATGGTTGAATCCGAGGCTTATGAGCTGACCGAAGCAGAAATGCTCGGCGCGGTGAAATTTGCGCATGACAGCATTCAGCCGGTGATCGACCTGATCATCGAATTGGCCGAATCTGCCGCAAAAGAGCCGTTTGACTTCCAGCCACCGGAATACACCGAGCTGTATGACGCCGTAAAAGCGGCAGGCGAAACCGCGATGCGCGCCGCCTTTGCCCTGACTGACAAGCAAGAGCGCACGGCCGCTGTATCTGCGGCCCGTGCCACAATCATGGATGCGCTGACAGAAGAGCAGCTCGAAGATGCCAACCTCGGTTCGGCACTCAAGAAGCTCGAAGCCGGCATCCTGCGTGGTGACGTTGTGAAAACAGGCAAGCGGATCGATGGCCGCGCGCTTGACACGGTGCGTCCGATTGTCTGCGAAACCGGCCTGCTGCCGCGCACACATGGCTCGGCATTGTTTACACGTGGCGAAACACAGGGCCTCGTTGTGACCACTCTGGGCACCGGAGATGACGAACAGTTCATCGACGCGCTGCACGGCAACTTCAAGTCAAACTTCCTGCTGCATTACAACTTCCCCCCCTATTCGGTGGGTGAAGCGGGTCGCGTGGGCCCTCCCGGCCGCCGCGAAATCGGCCACGGCAAGCTGGCTTGGCGTGCGCTTCAGGCGGTTTTGCCTGCGGCAACTGACTTCCCCTACACAGTGCGTCTTGTGTCAGAAATCACAGAATCAAACGGCTCGTCCTCGATGGCCTCTGTCTGCGGTGGCTCTCTGTCGATGATGGATGCGGGCGTTCCGCTCAAGTCTGCGGTTGCGGGCGTTGCGATGGGTTTGATCCTTGAAGAAGACGGCTCCTATGCTGTTCTGACCGACATCCTCGGTGATGAAGATCACCTCGGGGATATGGACTTCAAAGTTGCAGGCACAGCCGACGGCATCACCTCGCTTCAGATGGACATCAAAGTCGCAGGCATCACACAAGAGATTATGGAAAAAGCCCTCGACCAAGCGAAAGCGGGCCGCCTCCATATTCTTGAGGAGATGAACAAGGCGATTGACGGCGCACAGGATTTCTCAATCCACGCGCCGCGCATCGAGACCATGCAGATCCCGACGGATAAAATCCGTGAAGTGATCGGCTCGGGCGGCAAAGTGATCCGCGAGATCGTGGAAGTCTCTGGCGCGAAAGTCGATATCAATGACGAAGGCATCATCAAGATTGCAAGCCCGAACGGCGAAGCGATCAAGAAAGCCTACGACATGATCCACTCGATTGTGGCGGAGCCGGAAGAAGGCCAGGTCTATGACGGCAAAGTTGTGAAGATCGTCGACTTCGGCGCCTTCGTAAACTTCTTTGGCAAGCGGGACGGTCTTGTCCACGTCAGCCAGATCGAAAGCCGCCGCTTGAACCATCCTTCAGACGTTCTGAAAGAAGGCCAAGACGTGAAAGTGAAGCTCTTGGGCTTTGACGACCGCGGCAAAGTGCGCCTTTCCATGAAGGTGGTTGATCAGGTGACAGGCGAAGAAATCGCGCCAGACGCCGCAAAAGGCAAAGACGAAGACGCGTGAGTCTTTGCTGACCCGATGATGGAAGCTCCCGCCATATGGCGGGGGCTTCTTTTCTTTGGTATGGTCTCAAAACGGGGGGAGAAGACACAGATGCTGGACAATGTAACCATCATTTCTGTCGCGTTTCAGAGCGGGGCTGTATTGCCTCAGATGCTTGGCTCGATCCCGCCTGAAACCCCAGTTGTCATAGTCAATAACTCGCAAGCTGACGTGGATCAAATCGCCACAATGGCGCAAGACTTTGGCGCACAGCTCGTGCAAAACAGCCAAAACACCGGCTTTGGGGCGGGCTGCAACATTGGGGCGCAACTGGCCCAGACCGATTATCTTCTGTTTCTCAACCCTGATGCGTCACTTGCCCCCGACGCGTTGGGCGCTTTGATGGAGGCCGCCGAGCGTCATGCGTCTGCGTCCGCGTTCAACCCTGTTATTCGCGGGCCGTCGGGCAAGGCCAGATTGCGCAGGCGCAGCCTGAACAAGACGTCTTGGTTCACGCAGCGGAGCGATCTGCCGGAAGACGATTGTGATGTTAGCGGTCTTTCTGGCGCGGCCCTATTTGTGCGCCGATCCGACTTTGAAGCCGTTGGCGGGTTTGACCCTGATATTTTTCTTTATCATGAGGATGAAGACCTTTGCTTTCGCCTGCGCCAGTCGTGTGGCCCCTTGATGTTTGTTCGTAAGGCCGAGGTCCATCATATTGGCGGCGCGTCAACGCCCGCTTCGCTTGATACAGTCGCGTTCAAAGCCTGGCATATGGGCCGTTCCGGCGCCTATGTTGCGCGCAAAAATGGCAAGGCTGGAGGCTATCGCGGCGCTCTTGCCAGAGCAATGCTTCAGCTTGCGTCGCCTCTTTGCTGGATTTCGCGCAGAAAGCGTGTAAAGCAATATGCAATTCTTCGCGGTGTCTTGAGCGCAGCGAAAGATGGCGGACGCGGATTTAAGGATACCCCATGGCAAGAATGAACCGACGCATTTGGCTCTGGCTGAAAGATCTCCAAGGCAAGACCCGTGAGGTTTTTGATGTGAACGGAGTCACGGTGACTGTTCCACGGGATGCTGACGGAGATCTTCGCTATGTGCTCGAAAAAGGGCGCCCCTATGAGGCCGCAGAATCATATCTGATCTCCAAATACTTGCCGGTTGGCTCCAATGTTGTTGAACTTGGCGGATGTATGGGGGTTATCTCGGCAGTCATTCGCAATCAGATTGGCCCTGACGCGCGGCATATTGTTGTTGAGGCCCGCCATGATTTAGCCAAGCTCGTGACAGTGAACGCAACGCGAAATGCCCATCCTGATAAGGTTCAAGTTGTTGAAGCCGCGATTGATTATTCGGGCGCGGAAACGGTCAGCTTTAGCGTCGGGCGCAATGCTCATGTGGGTCGTGTGAGTGCGCAGGGCGGTAAGGGCAGTATTACGGTTCCGGCCACAACACTGAGCGTAGTCAGCGCACCATTGGACGGCGAAAAATTTGCGCTTGTGTGCGATATCGAGGGGGCCGAGACCGATCTTATTGCAAAGGAAAACAGCATTTTCGAGCAGGTCGATCTTGCAATTATCGAGCTGCACCCGAAGCAATATGCAACCGGTCAACAAGCGATAGACGAGATGGTCTCTGGTCTGGCGGCGCAGGGGTTGAGGTGTGTTGAGCAGGTTGAAAACGTAGTGTGTTTTAGGCGCGACTAGAGGTTCATAGTGTCAAAGTTAAAATTTTCCCCGTTGTTTACTGAGTAATTTGGTGCAGAGTTTTTCTGCGTAACTGGTTATTTTTTGGGAGGGGAAGACCTATGAAGAAAATGCTCGCAGAGTTTATAGGCACATTTACACTTGTTTTATTGGGCTGTGGCGCCGCCGTGATCGCGGGGGCTGATGGCACAACTGGGATCGGGCTTGCCGGCATATCGTTTGCCTTCGGGTTTGCGCTGATTGGTATGGCCTATGGCATTGGGCCGGTGTCAGGCTGTCATATCAACCCGGCGGTTTCGATTGGTGCGGTGGCGGCGGGGCGCATGAAAATAAGTCAGGCCTTGCAGTATATTCTGGCGCAGGTCGCCGGCGCGATTGTGGCTGCGTTTGTGCTGATGATGATTGCAACAGGTCAGGCCGACTATACTGTGGCGGCGAACGGGCTGGGCCAGAACGGCTGGGGAACCGGCTATCTGGGCGAATACAGTTTGGGCGCGGCCTTTCTGTTTGAGCTTGTGGCGACGTTTCTCTTTGTTGTGGTGATCCTTGGGGCGACGGGCGCGGGTGCGCCTGCGGCCTTGGCGGGGCTTGCGATTGGCCTCACTCTGGTTGTGATCCATCTGGTGGGCATCAATGTGACGGGGGTTTCTGTCAATCCGGCGCGCTCGATCGGGCCTGCGGTGTTTGCAGGGGAGGCTGCGCTTTCCCAGCTCTGGCTTTTCCTTGTTGCGCCTGTTCTGGGTGCGCTGGCGGCGGGCCTTTTGTTTGCGTCAGGACTGCTTGATCCGGCGGAGTGACCCTGTCTGCCCGCCGAGACCTGTTTGATCGGGCTGCATCTCGCGGGTGTGGCCCGGTTATTTGCCGCGGATTGTAAGTGTGAAGCTGCGCTGTGCGCCTGCGGGGGGCTTTGGAAAGGGTGCGGCGCGCGCGATCACTTTAAGCGCCGCCCGATCAAGCGCGGCGGAGCCTGAACTTTGCACGATAGAGACCGAGGCCAGCCCGCCCCCTGCCGCGATGTTAAAGCGCACCGTGGCCGAACCCGTGCTGGACACGCGGGGCTTTGGCACCCGTGAAATTTTGCGCATCACCTGTCCGGCATAGGTGCGGGCGGCGGCATTGCCGGCCGCTTTGGTCTTGGCTGTGCCGGTTGATTTGGGCGCTTCGGTGGCTTTTGCTGTGCCGGTTTGTGCGCCTTTGCGGCTGTCTTGGCGCGCGCCTTTTTGGGGGGGCGTCTTTGGCTTCTGTTTGGGAACAGCGGCCGGCTTTGGCTCCAGAGCCTTTGGCCTTTGGAGCGGGCGCGGCGAGGTGAGCGGCGGTGCCCCAGCTTGCGCAGCGGGGTCTGCCGTGGTGGGCTGCGCTGTGGTGGGGTGGGCGCCGCGTGCCTCTGATCTCGCCGCTGTGGTCTGTGCGGGCAGAGCCGTCACTTTGGCTGCGCTTTGCGCTGTTGCGGCTGTCACGGGCCGGGCCGGAAGCGGCGCGGCAGGCTGCGCTTCTGCGCGATGCGCCGGCATGGGTGCGAGCGCACCCTTGGTCATATCTTCAAAGCTGTCACCAAGGCGGGTCTGGAGCGCACCGCTGGCGCCTTCGGTCTGGGCCTCGATCGGGTTTGGCCCATAATCCCATAACAGCGCCGCATGAAGCGCAAGGGCCGTCAGAAGTGCTGCGCCTTTGACCATGGGCGAGGAGGCGATCATGGCATGGCCTTTTCCGTCACAAGGAGGATGGACCCTGCCCCTGCGGCTTTGAGGGCTGAGGCTGTCTCAACAAGGATCGCGGCAGAGACGGCGCGGTCGGGCACGAGGCGAAGGGTGGCGCGTTCGCTGTCACTTGCCTGTGCGATATAGGCCTCGGGGGTTATGGTCTCTGCGCGAAAACTGAGCTGCCCTGAAGCGTTCAAGACAAGCGCATCCGGGGGCGCGGCGCCGTCAAGACCCGCTGTGTCCACCAGCTTTATATCGCCTTCAAGCGGGGCGGCCAGCGTGCCTGCGATGAGAAAGAAGATCAGCATCAGAAACACGATGTTGATCAGCGCGATGGTCGGTTCGCGGCGGCTTGAGGTCTGATGTTTTCGCAGGCGGGAGGTCATCGCTTACCCCGATGTCAGAACAGTGACAGACAGCCCGTCAAAGCGGCGCAGCGCCACAAGAAGATCGGTCAGTCTTTGGGCGGTGACATCGGGCTTGAGCGAGACAAGGAGCCGCTGGGCACCCGGTGGAATGCGGAGCGCCTCAAGGCTCTGCGCGCTCCCGTTCACGGTGAGATGATCTGGCGCCAGTTGGACAAAAAGCGGAGGTGTGTCGCGCGGCAGCGCCCCGTTTCCTGCGGCCACAAGCTCGACTTCGGCATAGCGGGAAAATGTGGAGGACAGCATAAAAAACAGAAGCAGCAGGAAGATCACATCAATGAGCGAGGTCATTGAAAGGCGTCTGCGTCGGCGGGCCGCTCTAAGCATTGGCCCGTGACGCGCGCGGCGCGCATATCGTCTGGATCGCGGTGTCTGCAAAGACGCGTTCGCCGTCCATGCGCGCTTCAAACCAGCTCAGGACCATAGCCGTGGGCATGGCGACGGCAAGGCCGACCGCCGTTGTCAGCAGAGCCACCCAGATGCCCCCCGCCAAGAGAGACGGATCGACCTGACTGCCGGCGCTTTGAAGCGATTGGAAAGCGTCAATCATGCCGAGGACTGTGCCAAAGAGGCCGAGCAGCGGCGCAAGTTGGGCGACGCTGTCCAAGGCGCGAAAGCCGCTCTCGAGCCGGGCAAAGCGCGCTTCGGCCTCTGCGGCAAGACGGTTGCGAGGGGCGGCCGCAAAGCCTGCGGCAATCAGCGGCGCAAGGTAGCTATGGGATTGTGCGAGCGCGCTTTCGGCCTCGCCGACCTGGCCGTTGTCCCAAGCGGCAATCGCGCGGCGCAGGGCGCTGTGCTTGCCGACCGAGGAGGCGCGGAACTGCCAGAGCTTATATAAAACAAGCGCCAATGTGAGCACCGAAATCGCCATAAGGATCATGACCACAGGCCCGCCGAGATCGGCCACGCGCGAGAGGGAGGCGAAAAGGCTGCTCATCCCAGAACCTTGATATCTGTGCGGCTGCGCACGACCAGCCCGTCCATACAGGCCGTCGGGGCGAGCGCTTCTGTTGTGCAGTTTGTGGTTCCGTTGAACAGGATTTGGCCCAGAGTGCTGCATTGGGTCTGGGGCAGGACAAACTGGCGCACACGTGGGCGGGCGGCGGGCAGCTCGCCCATATCAAACAAAGTCAGCCGCAGAACGGCGCCGCCGCTGTCAAACAGCACAGTCTCAAAAACCGCTTGTTCAATGTCTTGGGCGTGGCCGTTGATCAATACAAAAGACAGCTGGCAGCCGTCTTCTGTCTGGCCTGCGGCATTCAGTTCGATGTCCAGATGCTGGCCGACGGGGGCCTCATCGGCGGCAGAAAAACCTGCAACACAACATAAAATAAGGGTCAGAAGAGCACGCATCGGGGCCTCACGTCACTTAAGAAAAGAATCGCAGGCACCCTGCCCGAAACGGGCGCGCGTAGAAAGGCCAAATCGGTTGTGCTCCGCGCGCCGCACCGCTCGCGGCGCGCGGGCTGTGGCTTAGGCCGGCGCTTTTGTTGTGCGCAGGTAGGGGAAGACAGTGGTGATCTCGCCGAACTTTGCCTTGGCATCTTCATCAGAGACGCTGGTCGGAACGATCACATCCTGTCCGGCTGTCCAGTTGGCCGGGGTTGCGACGCCGTTGCCATTGGCCATCTGAAGCCCGTCGAGTGCGCGCAGAACTTCGGCAAAGTTGCGGCCCACATTCATCGGATAGGTCATGGAGAGCTTGAGCTGTTTGTCTGGTCCGATGATGAAAACCGAGCGCACAGAGGCGCTGTCGGCGGCTGTGCGGCCATCGGGGAGGTAGGCCTCGGCGGGCAGCATATCAAAGGCTTTGGAGACGGCGAGGTCTTCGTCGGCAATGATCGGGAAGCCGGCTTTGGCGCTGGCGTAGCTTTCGATATCTTTTTTCCAGCCGTGGTGTTCCTCGACGCTGTCCACCGAGAGGCCGATCACCTTGCAGCCGCGCTTTTCCCATTCGTCCGCGAGCTGGGAGACGGCGCCGAACTCTGTTGTGCAGACGGGCGTGAAGTCTTTGGGGTGCGAAAAGAGAATGGCCCAGCTGTCGCCGATCCAGTCGTGAAACTTGATTTCGCCTTGGTCTGTTTGGGCCGTGAAGTTTGGCACGGTGTCATTGATACGAAGGCCCATAGCGTGGCTCCTTTTGTTTGGGGTGGTCGTTAAATTCTGCTTTCCGAATGTATATATTCACGTTGCGTCCGAGTGAAAGGGGCGTCTTGCAGCAAATGCGTTGGGGTGACAAAGTGCCCCAAATTCTTGGGAGAATGATCATGATTGAGAAACGCGACTTTTACATTGGTGGCCAATGGGTAGCACCGAAAGCAGGCAAGGACTATCAGGTTATTGACCCGTCCACAGAGGAGGCTTTTGCCGTTATTTCATTGGGCGGGCAGGCCGATACAGACGCGGCTGTGGCCGCCGCGAAAGCGGCGCTGCCGGGCTGGATGGCAACGCCCGTGGCAGAGCGGATTGCGCTGGTTGAGGCGCTGCTTGAGATTTACAAGCGCCGTGGCGATGAGATGGGCGAGATTATTGCGCAAGAAATGGGTGCGCCTGTGGATATGGCGAAGTCCTCACAGGTGGGTGCGGGCACCTGGCATTTGTCAAACTTCATCCGGGCGGCGAAGAGCTTTGAGTTTGAGGCGCCGCTGGGCGACCATGCGCCCAACGACCGGATCATTCACGAGGCGGTGGGCGTTGCGGCGCTGATCACGCCTTGGAACTGGCCGATGAATCAGGTCACGCTCAAGGTGGGCGCGGCGGCGATTGCGGGCTGCACCATGGTGCTCAAGCCCTCAGAGGAGACGCCGCTTGACGCGATGCTCTTTGCCGAGATGATGGATGAGGCGGGCTTCCCTGCCGGTGTGTTCAACCTTGTCAATGGCGATGGCGCGGGCGTGGGCAGCCAGCTGACGGCGCATGAAGATGTGGATATGGTGAGCTTCACAGGCTCCTCGCGGGCCGGCAAGCTGATCAGCAAATCCGCCGCCGATACGCTCAAACGGGTGAGCCTTGAGCTTGGCGGCAAAGGCGCAAATCTGGTCTTTGCCGACGCCGACGAGAAGGCCGTGAAGCGCGGTGTTTTGCATATGATGAACAACACAGGCCAGAGCTGTAACGCGCCAAGCCGGATGCTTGTGCAGCGCGACATCTACGACCAAGCCGTTGAAACAGCAGCAGAAGTTGCCAATGCAGTCACCGTCGGGCCGGCCTCGGAGTCGGGCCGTCACATTGGCCCTGTGGTCAATGCGGTGCAATGGGGCAAGATTCAGGACCTGATCCAGACCGGCATCGACGAGGGCGCGCGGCTTGTGGCCGGGGGCGTTGGGCGGCCTGAAGGGCTGAACAAGGGCTTCTATGTGCGGCCCACGGTCTTTGCCGATGTGACGCCGGATATGACCATTGCACGCGAGGAAATCTTCGGGCCGGTGCTATCTATTATGGCGTTTGACACCGAGGAAGAGGCGGTCGCGATGGCCAATGATACGGTCTACGGGCTGACCAATTATGTGCAGACCCAAGACGGGGCGCGGCTCAACCGTATGGCGCGCCAGCTGCGCTCTGGCATGGTCGAGATGAACGGTCAGGGCCGCAGCGCCGGCTCGCCTTTTGGCGGGATGAAACAGTCGGGCAACGGGCGCGAAGGAGGCAAATGGGGTCTGGATGACTTCCTTGAAGTGAAGGCCGTTTCGGGCTGGTCAAACGAGGCCGGCTGAGCCGCAAGGACGACCAGCGCGCGGTGGGGTTAACGGCGCGCTGGAGGCCAAAAAAGGGGGGGTGATATGCGTGCACAACCCGTGCACCATGCGTGCACCCCCCAATCGTTAATTTCTGTTAACAGAATCCGGTTAATGCAGCGTGCGCTGCCGGAACATGGCGATGCTTTATTTCAATGAAAACTGACGAGGACTCAGAGCTGACCTTGCCGCAAGAGGCCGCCGTCAGCCCCTGGGGTGGCGACCCTACGCTACTTGCGAAGCGCTTTATGCCCGCCAAACACATCCCCAGAACGAGTGGCGCGCCCAGCTTGGCCAAATCGCCAGCCCGTGGGAGGGGCTGACGATGCGCGGCGGCCTGCGGCCTTGACTCCGCGCAGGGGCACAATGCGCATTCGGGGGTTCAAACCCGCTTGCTCTGCATAGCGGACATCCGGCCCCTTCACTCAAACGCCACAAGCACAGCAGAAGCGGACCCTAAAACGGTGCTTTGGCGAAAAACCGCATTCCTTTGCCGCCGTCGGGGTGGCGCAGGCGCAGATCTTCGGCGTGGAGCATGAGGCGCGGATAGGCTGCGGGATTGTCCGAATAGAACGGGTCGCCCAGAATCGGGTGCCCCAGAGCCAGCATATGAACGCGCAGTTGGTGGCTGCGGCCCGTCTTGGGGAAAAGCCGCACGCGGGATTCGGCGTCTGTGGCGCGGAGCACTTTCCAATCGGTCTGCGCCGGTTTGCCTGTCTCGTGACAGACCATCTGCAAGGGCCGGTTGGGCCAGTCGACAATCAGCGGCAGATCAACCGTGCCTTCCTTTGGCTCAAGCCACCCGCGCAGGCGGGCGATATAGGCTTTCTTTGTCTGGCGCTTTTCAAACTGCAAGCCGAGGTGGCGCTGGGCATGGGGCGTGGCCGCAAAAATCATCACGCCTGAGGTATCCCGATCCAAGCGGTGCACAAGCAGCGCTGTCGGGAAGGCCTCTTGCACGCGGGCGATGAGACAATCGGCCAGATGCGCGCCCTTGCCCGGAACAGACAGCAGCCCGGAGGGCTTGTTCACCACAATCAGCTCGTGATCCGCATGGATGATATCCAGCGGATCTGAGGGCGGGGTGTAGTCGCTCGACACGCGACCTAGCCTTGCAGGCTCGTCACTCCGAGGTCGCCTTCGCTGCGGGCTTTCATGGCGAGGGCGGCAGAATGTGCGCCTGAGGCTGTGGTGAAATAGGGGATCCGATCATAGAGCGCGACAGAGCGGATGTCGCGGCTGTCCTCTACGGCGGCAGCGCCTTCTGTGGTGTTCATCAAGAGCTGGATATCGCCGTTTTTGAGCATATCAACCACATTGGGGCGGCCTTCATAGACCTTTTTGACCACCTCACAGCTGATGCCATGTGCCTCAAGGAAGCTGGCGGTGCCGCCTGTGGCGACGAGGGCAAAGCCAAGGTCAACCAGCGTTTGGGCTGTTTCAACGAGCTGTTGGGTCTTGTCGCTGTCCTTGATCGAGAAGAACACGCGGCCCTCAAAGGGCAGCACCGTGCCTGCGCCCATCTGGGCCTTGAGGAAGGCGAGGGGGAAGGAGCGGTCCCAGCCCATGACTTCGCCTGTGGAGCGCATTTCTGGCCCGAGGATGGTATCAACGCCGGGGAAGCGGGCGAAGGGCAGCACCACCTCCTTGACCGAGAACCAAGGCATATTCGGGTCGGCCAGTGTCAGCGGATCGGTGTTTTTGATCGAGCCGGGCTTGGCGTCTTTGGGGTAGGGGCCACGGTGTTTGAAGTCATCCAGCGTTTCGCCGGCCATGAGGCGTGCGGCGATCGAGGCAATGGCGCTGTCTGTGGCTTTGGCCACGAAAGGCACGGTGCGGCTGGCGCGCGGATTCACTTCGATGAGGTAGATTTCGCCGTCTTTCACAGCGAACTGGATGTTGCAGAGGCCGCGCACTTTAAGCGCAAGGGCGAGCTGCACCGTCTGCTTTTCGATTTCTGTGATGATCTCGGCGGGCAGGGAATGGGGCGGCAGGGAGGAGGCAGAATCGCCCGAGTGCACGCCGGCCTCTTCGATATGCTCCATCACGCCGGCGATATGCACTTTTGTGCCATCACAGAGCGCGTCGACATCCAGCTCGATCGCGCCGGCGAGGTAGCTGTCGAGCAGCACGGGGCTGTCGCCCGAGACAACCACGGCCTCGGAGATGTAGCGTTCGAGCTGGGCCATGTCGCGCACGATTTCCATGGCGCGGCCCCCGAGCACATAGGAGGGGCGAATGACCAGCGGGAAGCCGATCTCTTCGGCAATGGCGAGCGCTTGGGCGTCGGTTGAGGCGATGCCGTTTTTGGGCTGTTTGAGGCCGAGCGTGTTGACCAGCTCCTGAAAGCGCTCGCGGTCTTCGGCGAGGTCGATCGCGTCGGGCGTTGTGCCGAGGATCGGGATGCCTTCGTCGTGGAGCGCCTGAGCGATCTTGAGCGGGGTCTGGCCGCCGAACTGGACGATCACGCCGTGGAGCGTGCCGTTTTCCTGCTCGACGCGGAGGATCTCCATGACGTGTTCAAAGGTCAGCGGCTCGAAATAGAGGCGGTCGGAGGTGTCATAATCGGTCGAGACGGTCTCGGGGTTGCAGTTGACCATGATGGTTTCATAGCCGACATCCGCGAGCGCAAAGCAGGCGTGACAGCAACAATAATCAAACTCGATCCCTTGGCCGATGCGGTTTGGACCGCCGCCAAGGATCACGACCTTTTTGCGCTCAGAGGGGCGCGCCTCGCATTCGACCTCGCCCATCATGGGGGCTTCGTAGGTTGAATACATATAGGGGGTCTGGGCCTCGAATTCGGCGGCGCAGGTGTCGATCCGTTTGAAGACCGCCTTGACGCCTTTGGCGAGGCGGGCGCGGCGCACGTCGTTTTCGCTCTGGCCGGTGAGTTTGCCGAGGCGGGCGTCTGTGAAGCCGAGCATCTTGAGGTCTCGCAGGCCCTTTTCGTCGGCGGGCAGGCCGTTGGCGCGGACCACCTCTTCGGCCTCGACGATTTCGCGGATGCGATCGAGGAACCACGGGTCAAACATGGTGACGCCGTGGATGTCTTCGTTGGAGAGGCCGTGGCGCATGGCTTGGGCGATGGTGCGCATCCGGTCGGGTGTCTGCTGGCTGATCGCTTTGGTGAGAGCGGCCTTTTCGGGCGCGCCTTCGATCACCACCTCGTCAAAGCCTGTGAGGCCCGATTCCATGCTTGCGAGCGCCTTTTGCATGGATTCGTGGATGGTGCGGCCAATCGCCATGACCTCGCCCACCGATTTCATCGCGGTGGTGAGGTAAGGCTCGGAGCCGGGGAATTTCTCGAAGGCAAACTTCGGGATTTTGGTCACGACATAGTCGATGCTTGGCTCAAAGCTTGCCGGGGTCACTTTGGTGATGTCGTTGTCGAGCTCGTCGAGCGTGTAGCCCACGGCGAGCTTGGCGGCGATCTTGGCGATGGGGAAGCCCGTGGCCTTGGACGCCAGCGCAGAAGAGCGGCTCACACGCGGGTTCATCTCGATCACGACCATGCGGCCATCGGCGGGGTTTACCGCCCATTGCACATTGGAGCCGCCGGTTTCCACGCCGATCTCGCGCAAGACGGCGATCGACTGGTTGCGCATGACCTGATATTCTTTGTCCGTCAGCGTGAGGGCGGGGGCGACTGTGATACTGTCGCCGGTGTGCACGCCCATCGGGTCGATGTTTTCAATCGAGCAGACGATAATCGCGTTGTCGGCTTTGTCGCGGACAACTTCCATTTCGTATTCTTTCCAGCCCAGAAGCGACTCATCCACGAGGATCTGGTTCACCGGGCTGGCGTCCATGCCGGTGCGGCAGAAGTGGATATAATCCTCGCGGTTGTAGGCCACGCCGCCGCCTGTGCCGCCCATGGTGAAGGCGGGGCGGATGATGGCTGGCAGGCCGATTTCTTCCAGCTCGGCCAGCGCAAGCTGCACGCCTGCATCCAGATCGGCTGTGCCGTTGTCCTTCTTGGGCGCGGTGATGATTGTGGCCTTGGGATTTTCGATCCCCAGACGGTCCATGGCCTCGCGGAAGAGCTTGCGGTCTTCGGCCATTTCGATGGCGTCGCGGGTGGCACCGATCATCTCGACGCCGAATTTCTCCAGCACGCCCATTTCTTCAAGCGCGAGCGAGGTGTTGAGACCGGTCTGGCCGCCCATTGTCGGCAAAAGCGCGTCGGGGCGCTCTTTTTCGATGATCTTGGCGACAACCTCGGGGGTGATCGGCTCGATATAGGTCGCGTCGGCAAGCTCGGGGTCGGTCATGATTGTGGCGGGGTTGGAGTTGACCAGAATGACGCGGTAGCCCTCTTCCTTGAGCGCTTTACAGGCCTGAGTGCCCGAGTAGTCAAATTCGCAAGCCTGCCCGATGATAATGGGGCCGGCTCCGATGATCATGATCGATTTAATATCGTCTCTCTTCGGCATCTGAGGCTCCCATCATTTTTGCAGCAGAATGGCGCGCAGGCAGGTGCGCGCAAATTGTCGTGGGTTATAGCTATGGGGGCCGTGGGTGCAAGCCCAAAGCGTTTCGAAAAAATCGATGGGGCAGAGCTTTTTTGCGAAAGGCCCGATCTGCGGCAGCCCTTGGCGCGGCGCGGCCTAGCGGAAGGGCTGTGGCACGTCGGGCCGAAAGCGCACGGCGCGAAACACAAGCGCCACCAGAACCACAAGCAGCCCCAGATAACAGAGCACGCCCACAAGCGAGCTGATGAAAACCCTGTCGCCCATTTTGAGATAGAGCCAGCTCGCCGGCAGGCTTTGCAACAGGCCAAAGCCGATAATCCAGCGCCAGGCCGTTTGGCGCGACATAATGTGAAACAGCGTCGGCAAGAGCAAAAGCGGCAGCGTAAAAGAGAACGCCCAGGACACCGGCCCAAACAGCGCCGTGGCCAGCACAAACCCCAGCAAGAGGACAGGCACAGCCGTGCCCGGCACGAGGCGGGGCCGCATCAGGATCAGCGCTGCGAGGGCCGCCAGCATCAGCGCGGCCATGACCGTGCTCAGCCAGAACGGCTCGGGCAGGCTCGCGGGCTGCGGGCTGTGCGCGGTGCCGCTCAGAAGCGCCGAGAGCTGGTAAAACACGACTTCGGGGGCGTAATTGCTTTTGTCAAACAGGATCACGGCGTCTAGCTCCCTGAGCAGGCCAAGGAAGCGCGCGTGCAGCGGCCAGCCCGCCAGCGCCACGCTCATGGTGCCAAGGGCGGCCCCGGTCAGAGCAAATGCGCTGCTCGCCCGCCCGTTGCGCTCCAGAATGAAGATCAGCGCCAGAAACAGCAGCGACAGCTTGAACGCCGCCGCCACCGCCAGAATCATACCCGCCATGGCAAAGCTGCCGGCGCGGTAGCGCTCAAAGGCCAGAAGCACCAGAAAGAGCACGGTGATCTGCGGTGTGTTCTGGGCGAGGGCCTGTGCGGCGGGGGCAGAGAGCGCCAGAAAGGCAAAGCCGAGGCCGACAAACTGCGCAAGTGTCATCTGTGGCGGGCGCACAACTTTCCACGCCAGCCCGACCGAGACACTGAGCATCCCAACCTGCAAGACCAATACCCCGTTCTGGAAGTCCGTCAGCGTCAGAAGCTTGGTGAAGGGGGCCATCAGCCAGGCCCAGAGCGGCGGGGCGACAAACGCCCCGATCTGGTCTGTGGGCTGTAGCCCGATCTCGGCCATAAGGCCTTGGTGCGCGGATGAGGGCGCGCCGCCAAGCCCCTCGGGGCCGAGCGTATAGAGCGCCTCGGGCAGCCCTTGGGCCACAGCATAGCCCGCCAGATAGAGCGCGCTCAGGTCCGGTGTCGGGGTGTTGAGATAGATCGCAATGAAGACCCCTGAAAACATCAGGGCGCAAACGGGATAGGCAAGACGCTGCATTTGGGAGACCGCTCGTTATTTTGCGCGAAAATGGCATATCCGGCGCCGCTTGGATAGAAACGACGTGAAAACGCCGTGCCAAAAGAGTCTTCCGTGCCACATGGCTTGACTTTTGCCCTTGGGCCATGTGTATCGGCGCGAGCTTTATACGCACCCAGATGCCCTGAAAAGGAATGACCCATGCACGCCTACCGCAGCCAGACTTGCGCTGATCTGACCCACGCCAATGTTGGCGAAACCGTTCGCCTTTCGGGCTGGGTTCATCGTATCCGCGATCACGGCGGCGTGCTGTTTATTGATCTGCGCGACACCTATGGCATGACACAGCTGATCTGTGATCCGGACAGCCCCGCGTTTGCGGCGGTCGAAAAGCTGCGCTCGGAGTGGTGTGTGCGGATTGACGGCGAAGTCAAGGCGCGCGACGCGA
>JAHBAM020000010.1 GCA_018500125.2 Roseobacter sp.
GCGGCGCGGGTAAAGGCGCGCAGCCCCACCTCGTATCCGCCACCCTCCACCAGGGGGTGCCCGACGCCCACCCCGCCAACCGCCGCACCACCCGCCTTGTGGCCCGGCGCGTAGGGGCTGCCTTTGGACGGGTTAAGGCCGCCCGAAGAACAGGCGGCCAGCAGAAGGAAAAGGGGAGGGACCAGTAAGAGTGCGAACCCGCGGTATGTCATTGATGCCCTACATATTGCCAAGCTGTGTGATGCCGTGAACCGAGGGTCCGACGAGAATGATCAGAAGCGGCGGCACGGTCAGCATCATTGTGGCAAGTGTCATCTTGGTTGGCAACTTGTTCGCGGCTTCTTCGGCGCGCATCACCCGTTTGTCGCGCATTTCGGCAGAATAGACCCGCAGGGCATCGGACATGGGCGTGCCGAAGGCCTGGGACTGATTCATGACCGTGACAAAGCTCGAGATATCCTGCGAGCCACAGCGCTCGGCCATATCATTGAGCACAATGGATTTGTCTTTGCCGGCTTTCATTTCGTTGGCGACGATATCCAGCTCGTCGGCCAGATCGGCGCAAGACGGGCGCACTTCCTTGCCGACGCGGATGATGGATTGTTCCATGGACTGGCCGGCTTCGACGCAGACAAGCATCATATCCAGCGCATCGGGAAAGCCGTTTGTGAGAGCTTCCTGACGGGTTTGCATACGCTTTGTCACCCAGTATTTGGGGAACATATAGCCCGCAGCGCCCGGCCCGAGGATATACATAATAGTTTGTTGCAGAGTGGTTTGATCGTTTTGCACAAACAGAACGAAATAGGCCACGCCGAGCACGAGCAGCGAGATGCCGCCGGCAAACTGGGCGAAGTGGAAATAGCGCACCGCGTCTTTGCCACGGTAGCCCGCTTGCATGAGTTTGAGCTTCATGCCGGCCAGTTCGGTTTCGTCTTGTGGCTCAAGAAAGTTGGCGTAGCGCTCCAGCTTTTCGTTGTGTTGGGCGGTGCGCAGCTTTTCTTTCACTTCGCGCCGGTTTGACGGCAGGCGGGTGTCGCGCTTGAGGCGCTCGAGCGGGTCCATCTTTTCGGCCATGATCATGGAGAGGGCGACCAGAACGAGAACAACCCCCAACACCCCCACAGCAATGAGGGGGCCAAAGGGGCCAAGAGCGTCGGTGAGCGTGGTGATGAGCTGGTCCATGTCTGGGTCCTACACCTTGATGTTTGTCAGCACGCGCATGACAATGAGATTGAGCGTGAGGAAAGCGGCCACGAAGATACAGGCCGGGATGAAATAGGGGTGGTCCATGACCTCGTCATAGTAGTCGGGCTTGGACACATTGATCACGATCAGCGCGACAATCGGGAAGGACGAGAGAAACTTGCCCGACCATTGCGCCTCGGCGGTGATGGCTTTGACGCGGCGAAAGAGCCGGAAGCGGGCGCGGATCACCTGTGCCAGACCTGCCAGAATTTCGGCCAGATTGCCGCCGGATTGCTGCTGGATCGTGACGGCGACCGCGAGGAAGCGCAAATCTTGCAGGCCGATGCGCTCGGCCATATCCTTGAGCGCTTCGCCGACATCGCGGCCATAGGCGCTTTCATCGGCAATGATGCCAAATTCGGAGGCGAGGGGATCTTTGATTTCTTTGGAGACGATTTGCACCGCCGATGAAAAGGGATGACCGACGCGCAGGCTGCGCACCATCAGCTCGACCGCATCGGGGAGCTGCTCCTCGATCATCGAGGTGCGTTTGTTGGCCTTGGCGTTGACCCAGAAAAAGATCCCGCCGATGCCCATCAAGGGCGCAACGGCGGCGCGGATGGCGAGGGATGTGTCTGTTGCCAGGGTGAGGCCGAAAAACGCCATCAGAGAGACAGCGCCCATCAGCATAACGAGCTGGAGCGGGGTAAAGGCGAGCGCGGCCTTCTGGGCCTTAGTGGCGAGAAGGGAATAGAGCGGAATGCCCATGGAGCGGCCATGCTGGTTCATCTCCTTGCGCAGTTTGTCCATCACATCGGCGCGCTTCTTGCCGCTCTGGATCATATCGAGGCGGCGGTTGACGCGGCTGTTGAGCGAGATCGAGCGGCCAAAGAGCGTCAGGTAAATCCCTTCGACGAGGACCAGCACGCCGATAAAGATCAGGCCGTAGATGAGAGGTTCTGCGCTGATGGCCATTGGGCTTACTCCGCTGCGACAGGTTCAAACAGGGTGGCGGGCAGATCATAGCCCCAAAGGCGGAAGCGCTCGGAGAAGTGGCTGCGCACGCCTGTGGCTGTGAAGTGACCAATGATTTTGTTGTCGGGTGTGAGGCCAACCCGCTGGAACCGGAAGATTTCCTGCATCGAGATGACATCGCCTTCCATGCCGGTGATTTCGGTGATCGAGGTCATGCGGCGCGAACCGTCTTGCAGGCGGGAGGCCTGCACGATCAGGTTGACCGCTGAGGAAATCTGACTGCGCACGGCCTTGAGCGGCATTTCGATTCCGGCCATGGCGACCATGTTTTCCAGACGCGAGATACCGTCGCGCGGGTTGTTGGCGTGGATTGTCGTCATCGAGCCGTCATGGCCTGTGTTCATGGCCTGAAGCATATCGATCACTTCCTCGCCACGGGTCTCGCCGACAATGATCCGGTCCGGGCGCATCCGCAGGGCGTTTTTCAGGCAGTCGCGGGGCGAGACCTCGCCTTTGCCCTCGACGTTGGGGGGCGGCTTTCCATGCGGCCCACATGGGTCTGCTGGAGCTGGAGTTCGGCTGTGTCTTCGATTGTCAGGATGCGTTCGTCATCGGCAATAAAGCTCGACAGGGCATTGAGCGTGGTTGTTTTGCCCGAGCCTGTTCCGCCGGAGACGATCACATTGAGGCGGGTGGAGACGGCGGCCTGAAGGTAGGCGGCCATCTCCTCGGAGAAGGCTCCGAAGTTCACCAGCTCGTCGATCCCGAGCTTGTCTTTCTTGAATTTGCGAATGGAAACAAGCGACCCATCAACCGCAATGGGCGGCACCATGGCGTTAAAGCGCGAGCCGTCTTGCAGGCGCGCATCAACATAGGGATTGCTTTCATCGACGCGCCGGCCCACGGCGGACACGATCTTGTCGATAATCCGCATCAGGTGTTTTTCGTCTTTGAAGGTCACGTCGGTGAGCATCAGCTTGCCGGCACGCTCGACAAAAATCTGCTTTGGTCCGTTCACCAGAATATCGTTGACGGTTTCGTCCTGAAGGAGGGTTTCGA
>JAHBAM020000020.1 GCA_018500125.2 Roseobacter sp.
ACATCACAGAGCGCGCTGCGTGACAGGCCCGCCGAGAGCGCGGCGATGTCATAACCGCCCTTCAGGAAGGGCGTGCGCAGCCCCAGTTCGCCGCCGTTGGCGGCCGAAAGCTCTTGAAATTTATGAATAAAATCAAGCGGATGAACGCGCGCCAGCTCCTCCTCGGAACAGGCGGGGGCGCTTTGCAGCGACAGCTCGCCCGAGAGGCCCGTGACATCCATCAAATTCTTGAAGCGGCGCTTTGTTTCGGGCGCTTCGGGCAAGCCGCCCGCAACAAGGGGCTGCACAAGCCCGCCCACAGGCAGGGTCAGCGCGTAGCTGCCCCCGCCATGCCAGAATGTTTTTTCATCCCAGTAAAAGCCTGTCGTGCGATCTGTGCTCATGTGCTTGCCCCTTGCCAATGACTGGCAACATTAGGGCAAGGGCGGGCCAGATTGGCAAGCGGCTAAATCGGCTGTGAGAAGAGCTTAAGGGCGCGGCCTTAACAAAGTCTGAAGCCTGCGTCAGAGGTCTTTTTCGCGCACCAGAGAATAAACCCCCTCGGGCAAATCGAGCGCGGCGGAGAGATCATGCAGCTGCGACATGGAGAGGGTGATTTTTTCGGTTTTGTCGGTGCGCGGATTATATTGTTCCAGCGTGACGCAATCTTCAAAGGCGTTGATGACAATATCCTCGCCCAAGGGTGCTGCGCCCTCGTCGACAAGGGTGATCAAGGTGCTGTCAAATTCGTGCTCGATTGAAAACATACCCCCAGAATAGGCGGATGCGCGCCACTTGCAAGGGCTTCGCTCTGGAGCGGGTCACAGCGGCGTGAAGGGGCTGGCGCGATCTGGGCGCGCCCGCTATATTCTCTCTCAGCAAACACAGGCAGGCGGTCCGATGTCGTTCATAAAAAAGGCTTTTTTTGGTGTGGCCTTGCTGGCTCTCGCGGGCTGCGATGGCCCGGGTGACGCCGCTGTGCGCGGGCCTGTTGCGGCGCCGCAGGCAACATCACCGCTGAGCGCGCGCAATGCGGCGCGCCAGTTTGTCAGCGTTGTGGAGACGGTCGAGCCTGTGGCGGAGCGTGAGTGTCGCGCGCGCGCGCCAGGGATGAACTGTGACTTCAAGATCGTGATTGACGACCGCCCGAACCAGCCTGTGAACGCCTATCAGACGCTGGATACCTCGGGCCAGCCGATCCTTGCCTTTACGGTCGCGCTGATTGCGGATGTGCACAATGCCGACGAGCTGGCCTTTGTGATGGGCCATGAGGCGGCGCATCATATTGCCGGCCATATCGCGCGCCAGCAGCGCAATGCGCAGGCCGGGGCGCTCGTCTTTGCGGGGCTGGCTGCGCTGACGGGGGCTGATGCGCAAGTGCTTCAAAACGCGGGAGAAATCGGCGCTCAAGTGGGCGCGCGGACCTATTCCAAAGACTATGAGATCGAGGCCGATATCCTTGGCACGGTGATCACGCAAAAGGCGGGGTTTGATCCGGTGCGCGGCGCGGCGTTTTTCAGCCGTATTCCCGATCCGGGCGACCGCTTTCTTGGCACCCATCCGCCCAATGCTGAGCGCATCGAAGCCGTGCGCCAGACGGCCTCGCAGCTATAGCCAGACCCGTGCAGCAGCTTGACAATATCATCAGCGACAGAGGCTCGCGCTATTCTGTTTCGGGCGGTGTGGCCGAGACGCGCGAGGCGGCGGAGGCGCTGCTTAAGGAGCTGAAACGCAACAAGAAATACGCCAAGGCCACGCATAACACCTGGGCTATGATCCTGCCGGATGGCACACCGCTCAAGGCCGATGATGGCGAGAGCGGGGCGGGGATGGTTATTGTGCGGATGCTGGAGCGCGAAGCGCTGTTGGGCCATGTGATTGTGGTGACGCGCTGGTATGGCGGCAAGCCTCTTGGCGGCGATCGGTTCCGCCATGTTCAAGACGCTGTGACGGCCTATTTTGACAGGTTTTTGCGCGGCAATTAACCTTTGGAAAACGGCTGAGTCGGGGGGGGTGATATGCGTGCACAGGGCGTGCACAAAGCGTGCACCGCCCGAACCGGTTTTGAGATTTGGGCCAAAACGGGCCGTTTGTTAAGGCAGCGTGCGCGGATTGGAGCATTAACGCGACGCGCGCCCGGTTTGCGCTATGTCAAGGTGTTGCGGAATGTGCGCGCCTAGCCTTCTGGCAGGCTTCAGAAGGATTTGCCGCATGACACATCTCACCGCGCCCTTGGGAAACCCTGCGCTTCATTTCGAGCTGACACGGCTGGCTGCGGCCAATCTGGGCGCGTCTCTGAGCACGGCGCTGGCCGCGGGGCAGCTTTCGGGCAAGGACCATGCCGTGATGATCACCCGCTGCCGCGCCTGCCCCTTTGCCTTTGAATGCGTAGAGGCGCTGGCCGAAGGGCAAGTGCCTCTGGCCTGCGCCAACCGTTCGAGGCTGTTTGAGCTGGCCGGGTCGCAGGCGAGGAAGGTGGGCCGGGTAAGGTGCGCAGTGAATGCGCACCCTACGGGGGCTGGTGGGGTCGCGATATGTGGTGCGCAGGGAATGCGCACACAGGACAGTTGAGGTGCGCAGGGAATGCGCACCCTACGGGAGTTTGCCCCAGAGGTCGTATTCGCCCGCTTCGTCGACTTCGACGTTGACGATATCACCGACGCGGAGCGCCTCTGTGCCCTCGTCGATAAAGAGGTTGCCGTCGATTTCGGGAGCGTCTGATTTGGTGCGGCAGGTGGCGATGCCCTCTGCGTCGATATCATCGACAATCACATCCATGATCTGCCCGAGCTTGGCCGCGAGCTTGGCTTCGGAGATGGCTTGCGCCTTTTCCATGAAGCGCTCCCACCGCTCTTGCTTGAGCGCCTCGGGGACGTGATCGGGCAGGGCATTGCTGCGCGCGCCGGCGACGTTTTCGTATTTGAAACATCCGACGCGGTCGAGCCGGGCTTCGTCCATCCAGTCCAGAAGCGTCTGGAACTCGGCCTCGGTTTCGCCGGGGTAGCCGACAATGAAGGTCGAGCGCAGGGTGATGTCGGGGCAGAGACCGCGCCACTCTTCGATACGGTCAAGCGTGCGCTCGGCGTGGGCCGGACGGGCCATGCGCCTGAGCGTCTCGGGGTGGGCGTGCTGAAAGGGGATGTCCAGATAGGGCAGGATCAGCCCCTCGGCCATGAGCGGGACAATCTCGCGCACGGAGGGGTAGGGGTAAACGTAGTGCAGCCGCACCCAGAGATCTTTTCCGGCGCCGAGCGATCCGAGGTCGCGCGCGAGCGTGGTGATCGGCTGCTCGGAGAGGCCGCGGCGGGTCTCATTGGGCCAGTCTGTGCCATAGGCGGAGGTGTCCTGACTGATGACAAGCAGCTCTTTCACGCCGTTCTCGACGAGCTTTTCGGCCTCGCGCAGCACCGCTTTGTGAGGCCGCGAGGCGAGTTTGCCGCGCATATCGGGGATAATGCAGAACTTGCACTTGTGGTTGCAGCCCTCTGATATCTTTAGATAACTATAGTGGCGCGGTGTGAGGCTGACGCCAGAGGCGGGCAGAAGATCAATAAAGGGATCGGGGCTGGGCGGCACGGCGGCGTGGACGGCATCGAGCACCTGTTCGTATTGGTGCGGGCCGGTCACGGCGAGGATGCGCGGGTGATGCTCGCGGATATAGTCAGGCTCCGCTCCGAGACAGCCTGTGACGATCACCTTGCCGTTTTCGGCCAGCGCCTCGCCAATCGCCTCAAGGCTCTCGGCTTTGGCAGAATCAAGGAAGCCACAGGTGTTCACGATCACCGCATCGGCGCCCGCGTAATCGGGCGAAATGCCGTAGCCCTCGGCTCTGAGGCGCGTCAGGATCCGCTCGCTGTCAACCAGCGCTTTGGGGCAGCCAAGCGAGACCATCCCGATTGTGGGCTGGCCGTCACGGCGTGTTTCAGAAAGCTGGGCGCGGGCAAGATCTGGGCGCAGATCGGGGGGATTTTGTGACATGGTGCTCCTATAGCGGCAGAATTGCGCTTGGGGAAGGGGGCGCTTGGGGCAAGGTGATTGAAGCTCACCGCGCGACAGCCTACCCTGAGACGATTGAACAGGAGATGTTTTTGATGCGGATTTTGCGCTGGATCGGTCTTGGGTGTGTTGGGTTTGCCGGCTTTGCTGTTTTGGGGCTGATGACGCTTCCCAAGGAGCGCATCGCCCGGCTTGCGAGTGCGGAATTGTCCAGAGCGCTCGGGCGCGAGGTTGTGATGTCTGGAGAGATCGGGCTGACTGTCTGGCCGGTGCTCGGCGTGAAAACAGGGCCTCTGCGCATTGCCGGGCCGGACTGGGACGAGGCCCCTTTGCTCACCGCGCAGGCGCTGAACATCGGTGTGGGCGCGGCGGCGGCGCTGCGGCGCGAGATCGACATCCGCCGCCTTGAGCTTGTGGCTCCGAAGATCAACCTGATCACAGCCCGCGACGGGCGCGTGAGCTGGTCTTTTGAGCCGCGCGCGGAGAGCGGAGCAGAAAGCGTGCCGGAGAGCGGAGCGGGCACCGCCGCGCGCCCCGCAGCCGAGACGGGCGGCGAGACGGGTGGCAAAACTCTGATGCCCTTGGGCCTTGCGCGGGCCAGTGTGACGGGCGGCGCTGTTGTGATCGAGGATCGCCGCGCCGGCACGCGTGAAGAGATCAGCGGGCTGGAGCTGTCGCTTGTGATGCCCGATCCGGCGGGGCCGGCCACGTTTGAGCTGCGCGCACAGCGCGGCGGGGGAAGGCTTGAGGCTGAGGTGACAGCAGATCATGCGCAAGACCTGATGGCAGGCAAGCTCACGCCGGTGCGGGCGCGTTTTGGCACAGGCGGCGGCACTCTGCGCTTTGAGGGGCGGATGAGCCGGGCGCTTGAGGCCGAGGGGCAGCTCTCTGTGACCACCTCAAGCACCGCGCAGGTCTTGCAGAGCCTCGGGCTGGGCGCGGTGACGCTGCCGCGCGGGCTGGGGCAGGCGATAGATCTGAGCGCGGCCCTGACCTTTTCGGGCGGTGAGCTTCTCAACCTGAGAGGGATGAGGCTTGTGCTCGATCAGAACAGCCTGACCGGCGATGCAGACCTGCGCCTTGGCGGGAGTAGACCACAGCTGACGGCCAAGCTGTCGGGCGGCGCGCTGGACCTGACCTCGCTGGCGGCGAAAGGCGGCAGTGAGAGGGCAGGCGAGAGTAGCGAGAGCAGTGGCAGCGGGGGCAGTGGCAGCAAGAGCAGCGGGGGCTGGAGCAAGGCGCCGATTGACGCGAGCGGGCTTGCGGCCCTGAATGCCGAGGTGAGCCTTGCGGTGCAATCGCTGGATGCGGGCATGATCAAGCTCGGGGCGAGCCGCTTGGGCCTGTCTTTGGACACGTCCCGGCTTGTCTTGAGCCTGCCCGAGGCGACGGGCTATGGCGGGCAGATCTCGGGTGAATTTGTGGTCAATAATCGCAAGGGCCTCTCTGTGGGCGGCAATCTGAGCCTGTTGCAGGCCGATATGAAGCCGCTTCTGAGCGATCTGATGGGGGTTGAGCGGCTGTCGGGGCGCGCCGATGGCTTTATCAAGTTTCTCGGGGCGGGCGCCACATTGGACGCGATTATGAACGGGCTGTCGGGGCAGGGCGGGATTGCCATGGCGGGCGGCACGATTGCGGGATTTGACCTCAACGGGCTGATGGGTACGGGCAATGGCGCGAAGGGGGTCACCGTGTTTGACAAGCTCGGGGCGCGCTTTGACATTGCGGGCGGGGTCTTGAGCAATGAGGATTTGAGCCTTGTGTTGCCCGGCTTCACCGCGAGCGGCCGGGGTGTTGTCGGGCTTGGGGCGCAGACCATCAATTATCTGTTTACGCCGGTGGCGCTGAAGGCGGGCCATGGCAAAGACCTCGCCTTTCCGGTGCGTATTTCGGGGCCGTGGAGCAACCCGAAGGTGCTGCCGGATCTGAGCGCGGCGATTGATCTGAACCTCAAGGAGAAGAAGGCGGAGGTGAAGCAGAAGGTTGAGGCTGCGATCCGCGAGAAGGTGCAAGAGGAGCTTGGCGTGCGCCCGGGCGAGGGCCAGAGCCTGGAAGACGCCGTCAAGCAGGGGCTTGAGGACAAGGTGAAGAAAGAGCTGTTCAAGATCTTTGAGTGAGGCGGCTTTGGGCCTCGCAGGGGCGCTGCGCGCCCCTGCGACCCCGCGAGGGGGCGCTGCCCCCTCGCGCTCCCCCGACGGCCTGTTGTGAGGGGGGGCGCTGACCGGGACGGCGCGCGCGCGGCGCGGGTTTGCTTGGATATTTGGGGCAATAAAAAAGGGATCAGGAGAGCGGCGATCAAAAGAGACGCGCCTCCAAGACGGGAGTGGCGGTTTTTGGGCTGGCTCTGGGCGCGCTTTGACGCCTGTTTTTGCGCCTGTTTTGATCCTGTTTTGATCTTGTGATCGGGGACCGGAGGCCCTCTTTGAGAGCGAAAGCCGCGACAGGCTAGGGGCGGGGCAGGGTGAGCCGGGTCAGGGTCATTTGCTTGCTGTCGCCGCTGGCGGGCTTTTGGCGCGAGAGGGTGACACCCCAGTCCTGCGGCTTTTGTGGCGCGGGCGCGCCAGTAAAGCTGCGGTGCAGATCCCAAGGGCGGGGATCGGGTGTTTCGCGTAAGTCGGGTAGCTTTGTTGTAAGAAGCTCGAGGATGTTGGCCACGGCGGCGTCGCGCTGTGTCTCTGTCATCAGGCGGGTGGCGTCTTTTACTGTGCAGCTGTGGCGCCTCTGGATGGCCTGCAGGCCGGCGGCATCCAGACGGGTGATGCGCTGGGCGTTGTCGGGCAGATCGGCGTAAGGGTCGGCCCCGCCGCTTTGCCGCGCGGTGAGGCGTGTGAGGCAATGGGTCTCAAACAGGGCCACATAGGCGGCGGCGGGCGCGGGCGGATGGGCCGTTTGCCAGAGCGCGCGGCCTGTGAAGGCCGCCCCCAGAAGGAGGGCGGCCGCCAGGGCGAGATATGTTGGCTTCACCGCCGGTCTGCGCCGGTTCAGGCGTGGATTGCGCCATCGCCACAGGCGAGGGCGGCTTCACGCACGGCTTCCGAGTAGGTCGGGTGGGCGTGGCAGGTCAGGGCGATGTCTTCGGCGGAGGCGCCGAACTCCATGGCCACGCAAAGCTCGTGGATCATATCGCCTGCCGCCGGGCCGATGATGGCGGCGCCGAGGATGCGGTCGGTTGCGGCGTCGGTGATGATTTTGACAAAGCCCTCGCCCTGATGCACGGCTTTGGCGCGGGCGTTGCCCATGAACATGAACTTGCCGACTTTGGTTTTGACGCCCTCTTCCTTGAGCTGGGCCTCTGTTTTGCCGACGGTGGCCACCTCGGGGGCGGTATAGACCACGCCCGGAATCACGCCGTAGTTGACGTGGCCGTGCTTGCCAGCCAGCACCTCGGCGACGGCCATGCCCTCGTCTTCGGCCTTATGGGCCAGCATTGGCCCTTCGATCACATCGCCGATGGCATAGAGGCCTTTGACGTTTGTGGCCCAGTGGGCATCGGTCTTGATCTGGCCGCGGGGGGTCATTTCGACGCCGAGCGCGTCAAGGCCGAGGCCCTCGACATAGGGCTTGCGGCCCGTGGCGACGAGGACGATATCGGCCTCGATGGTGTCCTCGGTCTCGCCCTTCTTGGTTTTGTAGGTGACGCTGGCCTTGCCCTTGGCCGCTTTGGCCGACTGCACGGCGGCGCCCATGACGAAGGTGAGGCCCTGCTTCTCCAAGATGCGCTTGAAGCTGCGCTGCACATCGGCGTCCATCCCCGGTGTGATGGCGTCCATATATTCGACCACGGTGACGTCAGAGCCGAGGCGGGCATAGACCGAGCCAAGCTCAAGCCCGATCACGCCGGCGCCGATGACCACCAGTTTTTTGGGGATTTTGGCAAGGGTGAGCGCGCCTGTGCTGCTCACGATGGTTTTTTCGTCGATCTCCACACCGGGCAGCGTGGCGGGGGCGGAGCCTGAGGCGATGACGATATGTTTGGCCTCATGCAGCTCGTCGCCGACTTTGACTTTGCCAGCTTCGGGGAGGCTGGCCCAGCCTTTGAGCCAGTCGATCTTGTTTTTCTTGAAGAGAAACTCGATGCCGCCGGTGTTCTGGCCGATGGTCTCATCTTTATAGGCGAGCATCTGCTTCCAGTCGACAGAGGGGGTTTTGCCCTTGAGGCCCATGGCGGCGAAGTTGTGCTCGGCTTCGTGCAGCATATGGGAGGCGTGCAACAGCGCTTTGGAGGGAATGCAGCCGACATTGAGGCAGGTGCCGCCCAATGTGTCGCGCCCTTCGACAACGGCTGTTTTGAGGCCGAGCTGGGCGCAGCGGATGGCGCTGACATAGCCGCCGGGGCCTGCGCCGATGATGATTACGTCATATGATGCCATGAGGTGGCTCCTTTATGGGCTGATGCGCGGCTCAGAGAAGCGCCGCGAGGATCATGGATAGGGTTGCGAAGAAGCCTATGGCCCAGACGAGGCTGCGCCAGGGGCGCAAGTCAAAGGCATAGGCGGGAATATAGGCGAGGCGTGCGCCGAGATAGGCCCAGGCGCAGGCGGCTGTGAAGCCGGTGGCTTGGTTGCCCAGCGTGACAACGAGCACCGCGATTGTGAAGAGGATCAGCCCTTCGAAATGGTTGGTGAGGGCGCGGCCCAAGCGGGCGGTGCGCAGCGACATCTCGCGGCTTGGCGGGCGGTCGCGCGCGGACATGGTATAGCCGGGGCCAAGCTCGAGATTGGCGGGGACGGCATAGAGCACGAATTGCAGGGCTTGCAGCAGGGCGGCGAGGGCGAGAACGGTCAGCTCTGGGGTCATTGTTGGGAGCCTTCTATCGTGCGTTTGGCCGCGGTGCGCTGCGAAGGCGCACGCAGGCCAAGGGAGGTGCGCCGTGAAGGCGCACCCTACGGGAGAGGGTGCGCATGAGGGAGGCGTCGTAGGGTGTGCCTTTACGGCGCACCGCTCACAGATCCATCAGGAGGCGCTGCGGGTCTTCGAGCGCTTCTTTGACACGGACGAGGAACGTCACCGCGCCTTTGCCGTCGACGATGCGGTGATCATAGCTGAGCGCCAGATACATCATCGGGCGGATCACCACCTGACCGTTGATCGCCATCGGGCGGTCCTGAATTTTGTGCATCCCGAGAATGCCCGACTGTGGCGGGTTGAGGATCGGTGAGGACATCAAGGAGCCATAGACGCCGCCATTGGAGATGGTGAAGGTGCCGCCCTGCATTTCGGCCATGGAGAGCTTGCCGTCGCGCGCACGGCGGCCTTTTTCGCCGATGGCTTTTTCGATGGCGGCAAAGCTCATCTGGTCGACATCGCGGATGACGGGGACGACAAGGCCTGTGGGCGTGCCGGCGGCGATGCCCATGTGGACGAAGTTTTTGTAGACCACATCGGTTCCGTCGATCTCGGCGTTGACTTCGGGCACTTCTTTGAGCGCGTGCACGCAGGCCTTTGTGAAGAACGACATAAAGCCGAGGCGCACGCCGTGCTTTTTCTCGAACTCGCCTTTGTATTGGTTGCGCAGCTCCATAACGGCCGTCATGTCGACTTCATTATAGGTCGTGAGCATGGCGGCGGTGTTCTGGGCCTCTTTGAGGCGGCGCGCAATGGTCTGGCGCAGGCGGGTCATCTTGACGCGCTCTTCGCGGGCCGCGTCACCGGCAGAGACGGGGGCGCGGGGGGCCTGTGCTGCGGGGGCCGGGGCGGCCGTGGGCGGTGCGGCGGCTGCCGCGGCCCGCAAAGACCGGTCAAAGAGGACCCGCCTGCGCCAGACCATCGCTCGCCGCCTCAAAGAGGCGCAAAATACAGCTGCCATGCTGACGACCTATAACGAAGTCGACATGACGGCCGTTATGGAGCTGCGCAACCAGTACAAAGGCTGTCTCTTATACACATCTCCGAGCCCACGAGACCG
>JAHBAM020000213.1 GCA_018500125.2 Roseobacter sp.
GACCCGCTCGGGCCTGACCCAACCGCCCAAATTCGGCCCCCGCCTGCTGTGGCAGACCGCCCGACGCCCCGCCTGGGCCTTGGGGATGCTCCAAAGCGGCGCGCCACGGATGCGCACGCTTGATGCCTATATCAAAGACGACCGCAACCTGCCGCCCACCGCCCATATCGGCTACCTGCTGCGCACCTCTCCCGATGTCGCCTACCTCAGGCGCCTGCGGGCGCTCTGGGATGGTCCGCTGGTGGTCAAAGGCATCATGGACCCGGCCTCCGTGCAGTGTCTGGAGCGCGAGGGCGTCGATGCGCTCTGGGTCTCAAATCACGCCGGCCGCCAGTTTGACGGCGCCCCCGCCAGTATTGAAGCCCTGCCCCATATCCGCGCCGCCTCCAGCCTGCCGATCCTGTTTGACAGCGGCATTGAAGGCGGCCTTGATATTCTGCGCGCGCTGGCGCTTGGCGCAGATTTCGTCATGCTCGGGCGCGCCTGGCACTATGCGCTCGCCGCCCTTGGCGCGCGCGGCCCTCAACATCTGACAGAGATGCTCACCGCCGATCTGATCGCCAATTTGGGCCAGATCGGCGTGGAGAGCCTCCCCGATCTGCCCAAGCGGATGCTCCCGCCCGAGCCTTCTTTTTTATTGCCCTAAATATCCCGGGGGGAAGAGGCAAAGCCGCAGGGTTTGCCTCCCGGGGGCAGAGCCCCCCAATTAAACCTGTGGGGCAGCGCCGCCCCAATCACGGCGCAAGACGCTCCCTCCCCGTCGCAGCCGGCAACACCTCGGTCGCATTCCGACCCAAGCCCGCCCGCAAGACCCGCTAGACAGGGGCGAAAAGACTGTTGAAAAATTGGTAAAATAAGTTTACCAAAATAACGCCGCATCGCAGCATCACCGCGAGCGCGCATCCAGCGACACGGCGGCCCCGCCACACAGCCCAAGGGAAAAGCTTTATCATGCCTGAGTTCAAGAAAATCCTGATCGCCAACCGTGGCGAGATCGCCATTCGCATCATGCGCGCCGCCAATGAAATGGGCAAAAAAACGGTCGCCATCTATGCCGAAGAAGACAAGCTCGGCCTGCACCGCTTCAAAGCCGATGAAGCCTATAGAATCGGTCAGGGCATGGGACCGGTGGCCGCCTATCTCAGCATTCCCGAAATCATCCGCGTCGCGCGCGCTTCGGGGGCCGACGCCATTCATCCGGGCTACGGGCTGCTGTCGGAAAACCCTGATTTCGTCGATGCCTGCGACGCCGCCGGCATCACTTTCATCGGCCCGAAAGCCGCGACCATGCGCGCTCTGGGCGATAAGGCCAGCGCGCGCCGCGTCGCCATCGAGGCCGGCGTGCCGGTGATCCCGGCCACCGAGGTTCTGGGCGAGGATATGGACCTCACCCTCGCCGAGGCCCGCGCAGTCGGCTTCCCTTTGATGCTCAAAGCCAGCTGGGGCGGCGGCGGACGCGGAATGCGCCCGATTTTCAACGAAAAAGAACTGCCCGAGAAGGTCATGGAAGGCCGCCGCGAGGCCGAAGCCGCCTTTGGCAATGGCGAGGGCTATCTTGAAAAAATGATCACCCGCGCGCGCCATGTCGAGGTGCAAATCCTCGGCGACAGCCACGGCCAGATCTATCACTTGTTTGAGCGCGACTGCTCGGTGCAGCGCCGTAACCAGAAAGTCGTGGAGCGCGCCCCCGCGCCCTATCTCTCCGAGGCCCAGCGCACCGAGATTTGCGAGCTGGGGCGCAAGATCTGCGCCCATGTGAACTATGAATGCGCCGGCACGGTCGAATTCCTGATGGATATGGACAGCGGCCAGTTCTATTTCATCGAGGTCAACCCCCGCGTGCAGGTCGAACACACGGTGACAGAAGAGGTCACCGGCATCGACATCGTTCAGGCCCAGATCAAAATCGCCGAGGGCAAAACGCTCGCCGCCGCCACAGGCAAGCCGACACAGGACGATGTGCGCCTCAACGGCCATGCGCTCCAGACACGGATCACCACAGAAGACCCGCAAAACAACTTTATCCCCGATTACGGCCGCATCACCGCCTATCGCAGCGCCACAGGCATGGGCATCCGCCTTGACGGCGGCACAGCCTATACCGGCGGCGTCATCACCCGCTATTACGACAGCCTTCTCGTCAAGGTCACAGCCCACGCCCAGACGCCCGAAGCGGCGATTGCGCGGATGGACCGCGCGCTGCGCGAATTCCGGATTCGCGGCGTGAGCACCAATATCGCCTTTGTCGAAAACCTGCTCAAACACCCGACCTTCCTCTCCAATGAATACACCACGAAATTCATCGACGAGACGCCCGATCTCTTCTCGTTCAAAAAGCGCCGCGACCGTGGCACCAAAGTGCTGACCTATATCGCCGACATCACAGTCAACGGCCACCCCGAGACCACAAACCGCCCCAAGCCTGCCGCCGACCTCAAAGAGCCGCGCCCGCCGGCCCTGCGCGCCGCCGAGCCGGTCCCCGGCACACGCAGCCTGCTGGACGCCCAAGGCCCCAAGGCCGTCGCCGACTGGATGCTGGCGCAAAAACAGCTCCTCCTGACCGACACAACGATGCGCGACGGGCACCAGTCGCTGCTGGCCACACGGATGCGCTCGATCGATATGATCAAAATCGCGCCCGCCTATGCCGCCAATCTGCCCGAGCTGTTTTCTGTCGAATGCTGGGGCGGGGCGACCTTTGATGTGGCCTACCGCTTCTTGCAGGAATGCCCCTGGCAACGCCTGCGCGATCTGCGCCGCGCCCTGCCCAATGTGATGACCCAGATGCTTTTGCGCGCCTCAAACGGGGTGGGTTATACCAACTACCCGGACAATGTGGTGGCAAGCTTTGTCGCCCAGGCCGCCAAATCGGGGGTCGATGTTTTTCGGGTGTTTGACAGCCTCAACTGGGTCGAAAATATGCGCGTCGCCATGGACGCCGTGCAAGACAGCGGCAAACTCTGCGAAGGCACAATCTGCTACACAGGCGATATCCTCGACCCCGCCCGCGCCAAATATGACCTCAAATATTACGTCGCCATGGCCAAAGAGCTGGAAGCCGCCGGCGCGCATATCCTCGGCCTGAAAGACATGGCCGGCCTGCTCAAGCCCGCCTCTGCCGAAATCCTTGTGAAAACACTCAAAGAAGAGGTCGCAATCCCGATCCACTTCCACACCCATGATACCTCCGGCATCGCCGGCGCCACCATTCTCGCCGCCGCCCGCGCCGGTGTGGATGCGGTGGATGCCGCGATGGATGCCTTCTCCGGCGGCACCTCCCAACCCTGCCTCGGCTCGATCGTCGAAGCCCTGCGCCACACCGAGCGCGACACAAAGATCAACCCGACCGCCGTGCGCGAGATATCTGACTACTGGGAGCAGGTCCGCGCCCAATATGTCGCCTTTGAATCAGGCCTCGCCGCCCCTGCCTCCGAGGTCTACCTGCACGAAATGCCGGGTGGACAGTTCACCAACCTCAAGGCACAGGCACGCTCGCTCGGCCTTGAAGAGCGCTGGCACGACGTCGCCAAAACCTATGCAGATGTGAACCAGATGTTCGGCGATATCGTCAAAGTCACCCCAAGCTCCAAAGTTGTGGGCGACATGGCGCTGATGATGGTCTCCCAGGGGCTGAGCCGCAATGATGTGGAAAACCCCGACAAAGACGTCGCCTTCCCCGACAGCGTGATCGACATGATGCGCGGCAACCTCGGCCAGCCCCCCGGCGGCTTTCCGGCACAGATCGTCAAGAAAATCCTCAAAGACGAACTGCCCGAGACATCCCGCCCGGGCGCACATCTGCCGCCGGTGGATCTCGAAGCCACCCGCGCCGCCGTCATGGCCGAGCTGGACGGCCTACCGATTGATGACGAGGACCTCAACGGCTATTTGATGTATCCCAAAGTCTTTATGGACTATATGGGCCGCCACCGCGCCTATGGCCCGGTGCGCACCCTGCCCACCAAAACCTTTTTCTACGGCATGGAACCCTCCGAGGAGATCACCGCCGAGATCGACCCCGGCAAAACACTCGAAATCCGCCTCTCTGCGGTGGGCGAAACAACAGATGACGGCGAGGTCAAAGTCTTCTTTGAGCTGAACGGCCAGCCGCGCACCATCCGCGTGCCCAACCGCCTTGTCAAATCCCAGACCGCCCAGCGCCCCAAAGCCGACCAGAGCAACCCCGACCACATCGGCGCACCGATGCCCGGCGTTGTCGCCTCGGTCGCGGTCACGGTCGGTCAGGAGGTCAAAGAAGGCGATATGCTGCTCACCATCGAGGCCATGAAAATGGAAACAGGCATCCACGCCGAACGCGCCGCCAAAGTGAAGGCCGTCCACGTCCACGCCGGCGGCCAGATCGACGCCAAAGACCTGATGATCGAGCTGGAGTAACCACAGCGCGCCGGCCCGCCCTAACCTCGGGTTGCGCTTTGGCTGCGCCAAAGCGCCCCGTGGCGCGGGTGCGGGGGCCAGCCACGGCTGGCCCCCGCACCCGCGCCCGCTCAACGAGATCTCTTGGCGCTCCAGCCGCACCGAGACCCGGCCTTGAGCCGACGATCAGGCGGCACAGCCTGCGTTATGGATATTTATAGAAAGAAAAAGCAAAGCGGCCTGCCCCCGCGCGTCGGGGGCTATCTGCTCTGCGGGCAGAGGCGCGCTCGCTGCTGCCGCGACCCGCAATCTGGCCCCCTCACGTCACGATCAGAGGCTCTGTGGCGCTCTTTTTGCGCTCGGGTAGATGGGCGCTGCGACGCTCTGGCCCGCGCCTGTGAGAGGCCGCACGGCGACAGATAGCCGCCAAGGATGTCTTAACATCATCTTTACCCTGCGCACGCAGTCTTCACCTTCGGCCTGTTTTTTGCAAAATCGCAAAACTGCAACAGGGGGTGCACGCAGTGTGCACGCATTGTGCACGGTTTTCACCCCCCCCGAATCGCGGCCAGCGAAAGTCTTAACGGCGCGTTTTGAGAGGCGATTGACGCGTGGTTTTGCTTGCGCCCCGAGCCGCCACAGCCCAGGCTTTGGCTCTGCACAGAAAGGCTCTGCCATGCTCGTTATCACCCCGCTTTACGCCGCCCCGATCGGGCTTGTGTTTCTGGCGCTCAGCCTCAATGTGATCCGCCAGCGCTTTGCGCATCGGGTCTCTGTGGGCGATGGCGGCGAAACCGCCCTGATCAAAGCCATGCGCGCCCAGTCCAACTGTGCCGAATATGCGCCGCTCACGCTTTTGCTGATCGTCATGGCCGAACTTCAGGGCGCCCCCGGCTGGTGGATCCATCTGCTCGGGGCTGCGCTGCTGCTTGGACGGCTCGCCCATGCCTATGGTTTTGCGCGCAGGCCGCAAATTATCTTGCTTCGCAAAACAGGAATGTATCTCACGTTTTCAGCGCTTTTGCTGGCCTCTGTGAGCGGCCTTGCGCTGGCCGTCTGACCCCGCACGAAAAAAACATCGCTTTGTGCACTTTTCCTCTTGCGGCCCAGCGCGGCATTTATTAGATCACCCCTACCCAAGGAAGCGGGCGTAGCTCAGGGGTAGAGCATAACCTTGCCAAGGTTAGGGTCGGGCGTTCGAATCGCCTCGCCCGCTCCAATTTCTCTCTCGGGAGAAACGATAAAGGTCACCTTCGGGTGGCCTTTCGTCGTTTTGACGCTCCGCACTTGGGCCGCGCTCCCGCCCCGCCGCGCGCAGCCCTCAAACGGCCTTAACACCGGACCGTTAAACAGGGCAAAACAGCCCCCTGCAAAAGGCACAAAGAGCCGCGAAAATAAATTTGAAAAAAATCAGAACGCCTTGAAGGTCAAGGTGGTCAAAGACCGCTCGATCCCGTCCACATCCAACACCCGCTCATTCACAAACTTCCCAACGTCCACCCCCTCAGGCACATAGGCTTTCAAAAGGAGGTCCCACTCGCCGCTCGTTGAATAGAGTTCGGAATGCAATTCTTTCAAAACAAGCGCCTCAGCGACCCGATAGGTCGTGCCGGGCTTGCATCTGAGTTGAACAAACACACAGTCTGACATGGCGCTTTCCTTCTTGCGTTGCGCCCTGACACTGCCACGCAGACGCAACAGGCGCAACGGCTCTTGTCAACCGATTGTATCTCGGGGCTTTTCCCGCGCGCCGCTGCGCCCTATAAGGCCCCACAACAAAGGAAAATCCAATGCGCAAAGCCACCGTCTCCCGCAGCACCAGCGAAACCAAAATCACCGTCGAGCTTACACTCGATGGCACAGGCCGCTATGACAACCAGACAGGCGTTGGCTTTTTTGATCATATGCTCGATCAGCTCGCCCGCCACGCGATGATGGATATGACAGTGCGCTGCGAGGGCGATTTGCATATTGATGATCACCACAGCGTTGAGGATGTTGGGATCGCACTCGGCCAAGCACTGGCGCAAGCCTTTGATAACAAAGCAGGAATAAACCGTTACGGGTCTTGCCTCCTGCCGATGGATGACGCCCTTGTGCGCGCCGCCCTCGACATTTCGGGCCGCCCTTTCCTCGTGTGGAATGTCGATATCCCCACGGCCAAGATCGGCACATTCGACACAGAGCTGGTGCGTGAATTTTTCCAGGCCTTCAGCACCCACGCAGGCCTTACCCTTCACATTGACGCCTTGCATGGCTTCAACGCCCACCACATCGTCGAAGCCGCCTTCAAAGCCGTTGCGCGCGCCCTGCGCGTGGCCCTCGAAGCCGATCCGCGCGCCGCGGGCGCTATCCCTTCGACAAAAGGCACGCTCTAAACCATGCTGACAGCCATCGTTGATTATGACAGCGGCAACTTGCACTCCGCCCACAAGGCGTTCGAGCGCATGGCCCGTGAGACGAACGCGGGCGATGTGATCGTGACCTCAGATCCGGAGACTGTGCTCAAAGCCGACAGGGTCGTCCTGCCCGGCGCCGGGGCCTTTCCCGCCTGTCGCAAGGCGCTGTTTGACCATAAAGGCATTTTCGAAGCCATCGAGGAGGTGGTTCTCCAGCGCGCGCGCCCCTTCATGGGGATTTGTATCGGGATGCAGATGCTCGCAACCCGCGGGTTAGAATACGAAGACACCCCCGGCTTTGACTGGATCAAAGGCAGCGTCCGTAAAATCACCCCGACAGAGGCCGCCCTGCGCGTGCCTCACATGGGCTGGAATACGCTGGAAATCGAGCATGAACACCCGCTGTTTTCCGGCGTAACATCCGGAAAACATTGCTATTTTGTCCACTCCTACCATTTTGAAGTCGACAACCTGTCAGAGCGCCTCGCCAGCACAGATCACGGCGGAAAAATCACCGCCGTGGTTGGCCGAGACACCCTTGTCGGCGTTCAGTTTCACCCCGAGAAAAGTCAAGACACCGGCCTCAGGATGATCGCCAATTTTCTTACATGGCGGCCCTGATTGCAGGCTCTGCTGACCGGCCCTGGATGACAGGCCCTGTCAGTTGACTTTGGTCCACTTCTGACTGGCACAAAACAGCCCACCCGCAACACAGCCCTTCAGGGTCAGGTTCTTGCCACTGACCTGCATTTTGCCGATGTATATCTTGTCGTTGGCAGGGCGCCAGACTTCGCCCTCATAAGCGCCGTTGCCTTTGGGGCGCATCGCGCGCACAATCTGCTTGCCTTTGTTGGGCGAGGTATATTCGCCATCCTCATTGAACGATTTCATAATCGTGCCACAGACATTCTCCCCACAAGGGCTGATCTGGACATGGGCATAGGCCCCATCGTCAACTTCCGTTTTCCACACTCCAAGCGCAGGATCAGCCAGAGCCGCCCCCGCCGCAAACAAGCCGGCACCCGCCAAAATAAGAACATTTCTCATAGTACGACCTCCCAATCTGCTCCGATCTTGAGCGCGTCCAGCGATTCCAAGCAAGCATGACTTGAGGTCACATTGCATTTCGTGCGCACCCGTGCATAAAGCCCTCATTGCTTTTTGACAGGACACAAAC
>JAHBAM020000143.1 GCA_018500125.2 Roseobacter sp.
AGATGTGTATAAGAGACAGGGGTCAGGCCTTCAAATGTGATGGTCTTGATGTCCTCCCCTGACATTTTCCAATCGACCTTGCGCGGCAGATCGAGGGCAAGCCGGGTAAACCCGTCGTGTTCGCCGCTGCGCACTGTTACGGTCTGGCCGAAACCCTCTCGTGGCAGGATAAACAGGAGAAATATGACGAAAAAGAGCCTCATGCTGCGCCCTGTTTCAGTTCTTTGAGGGCTTCCTCAAGCTCGGTAAAGCTCGGGCGGCAGTGAGAGGGCGTATTCTGACGGCCCACTTCGATACAGATGTTGGTGGAGTGATTGTGCAAATTGGCAACCAATACCTCCCGGATCAGCTGATAGAAATGGGCGTCCTCCTCGACGACCGATTTGACCTTGGTGGAAAACGGGCCAACGAGACCATAGGCGAGAAAAACCCCCAAAAAGGTTCCGACGAGCGCACCGCCGATCATTTTGCCCAAGACTTCGGGCGGCTGGTCGATAGACGCCATGGTCTTGATCACGCCCAGAACCGCCGCCACGATTCCGAGCGCGGGCAGGCCGTCAGCCACGGTCTGAAGGGCGTGGCTGGAGTGTAAGGCATGGTGCAGATTTGCTTCCATTCGCTTTTCAAGAACCTCTTCGACCTGATGTGGATCATCGTAGTTCATCGATGCGGAGCGCATGGTATCGCTGATCAGATGAACGGCCTCTCGGTCTGTTAGAATTTTGGGGTATTTGGAGAAGATCGACGATTGATCGGGGTCTTCGATATGCTCTTCGATCGCGACCGGGTTGGCGCGGGCCAGCCGGATCAGCTCAAACAGCAGGCACAGCAAGTCTTTATAGTCTTCATGCTTCCACTTCGGGCCTTTGAAGACTTTGCCCATGTCTTTCATTGTGTGCTTAACGGCGGCCATGTCATTTGAAATGAGAAAGGCCCCGACTGCGGCCCCGCCAATCATCATCATTTCAAACGGCAAAGACTTCAGAATGATTCCCAGCTTGCCGCCCGCAAGCAAATACCCTCCGAAGACCATGATAAATATCACGGCAATTCCGATAAGACCGACCATCTGCACTCACCTCATTTCGTTCTCGGTATCATACCGTGCTGGAAGTTAAGAAATGCCTCACTCCTTGGGGACATTTGCGTTGCGTCCTGCGAGAATAACGCTGATCGAATAGGCCCGTTCCGCGGATAATCCTGCCATAATCGAAGCGGCGGAGGCCGGCTTCATGCGCCCCAGAAACCCGGCGGAAAACTCGGGGGCCATCTGCTCAAACAAGGCCGAGGCGTCTTTGGGCTTCATGTTTTCATAGACGGTTGTGAGCTGGGCAAGGTCGGTCTCGGCGGCAGAGTCGGCCAAAGCCAGTGTGGCTCTCAGGTCTTTTTCCGCTTTGGAGAGGGCGGCGAGCTTTTGGTCAATTTTTTCATCTGCGACGGCCAAAGCCTGCATCCGGTTTTTGATCTGCTGCTCCTGGGCGGCAACCCGCTCTTCGCGCTCGCGAAAGGCCGCCAGCATACTGTTCAGGTCTCCGACTGTTTCGCAGCTCGCTTCGGGGGTCTCGCTTGCTTCGGTCTTGGGCTGGGATTTTTCCAGCGCGATGGCTTCGCTGGCGTTCAGCCCGATGCGCAGCACGGCTGACCCGATCAGCAAGACCGAAATGGTGAAGAGGGCCCCGCGTGCGGGGCGCGCGGAGCGGCGGGCAAAGGCCTTGATCATTGCGGCCTCTCCTCGGGCGCGCGGCGTGTGAACACCGGCTCTGTCACCGCGTCCTGCACAGGCGCCGGGCCGGGCTGGGGCCTGTCTCGAACCGGCTGTTCCTGTGGCAAATCATGCATCGAGGCCACCAACAGTTCCAACCGCTGGGCGACGTTTTCGGCCCGGTCGGTCAGACCATCAAGCGAGCTGGTCGACGCGGAGGCTGTTTTCCGTGCGGCATCCAGTGTTTTTGTCAGGTCATCCACCTGTGCAGACAGCACTGCGACGGCCCCGCCCACGCCTGTTTCCAGATCGTTGAAGCGGGCCAGCCGGCGGGCCAAAACATAGCAATAGACTCCTGCGCCCAAGGCTCCGCCGACCAGCAATATATCAGCTAGAAATTCCATTTTTACCCTCCTTAGTTCAGAACAAATTCCATGATCAGCAGGTCATTGACCCGGCCTTCCCCGACAACCAGCTGCACCCGCCGCAGCATTTGCCCCCGCAAGCGCACCAGCGCGGAGGCATTTTTCAAATCGTCCAGCTCGACGGCGCGCAAATAGCTGTTGAGCACATCACTGATTCGGGGCAGCAGCTTTTCCACATCGGCCTTATATTGACCCGGGGTTTCGAGCTGTGCCCGGAAGCGCAAATGCCTGTCGCGGCCATTGTCCAGCAGCGAGACGGTCAAGGGATCAACCTCGACAAATGCGATGTCGGGCAACTCCTCCACAGACTCTGGTTTTACTTCTTTTTCAGGGCTTTCGACGCCAAACAGCAAACCGGAGTAAACCGCAAAAAACCCGCCGCCGCCGCCCGCCAAGGCGAGGACCAGGCCAATGATCATTGGGAGTTTTGATTTTTTCTTGGGTTCTTCGTCTGGTGGGGTTTCCGGGTCTGCCATCTTGTCCTCGCAGGATTTTTTACAAAACCTCTATAACCTCATCGGCCCTAACCGATTGTTAAGGCTGTTCGGTCAAATTGGCTTCGAAACGGGCAGAAGCCCAAAAACAGGAGAGCCATCCTTGGAGCAGTTACAGAACGTATTTGCATCGACTGATCTACGCCGCAAAATCATTGCGGGGCTGGCTGCGGCGGCGATGTTTGCGGCGATTCTTGCGATGACAAATCTTGCGTCCAAGCCGAGCCTGACCCTGCTGTATTCCGGCCTTGAAACGAGTCAGGCGGGCGAAGTCGTCAAGTCGCTTGAGGCGCGCGGCGTGACCTATGACATTCGTGGCGGCTCTATTTTTGTAGAATCGACTCAGCGTGATGCCCTGCGGATGACCCTTGCGAGCGAAGGTTTGCCGGCCAACAACACCAAAGGCTACGAGCTGCTCGACACATTGAACGGCTTTGGCACCACTGCGCAGATGTTTGATGCGGCCTACTGGCGTGCCAAAGAAGGAGAGCTGGCGCGCACAATCGCCGCCAGCCCGCTTGTCTCAAGCGCGCGGGTGCACATCGCAAACGGCTCCCGCAATCCGTTTCAAAAAAATGCCGAACCCTCTGCCTCGGTCTCTGTGACGGCCACGGACGGGACTATGCCGGCCAATCATGCCAAAGCCCTGCGCTATCTTGTGGCCTCTGCGGTGGCGGGCCTGTCTGCGGAAAACGTGACCGTGATTGACGATAAGGGGGGCCTCATTGGAACGAGTGACGAGGTGGCCTCTTCGGGCGCGGGCCAAGACAAAGCCGAGGTTTTGCGCGCCAAGGTCCAGAATCTGATCGAGGCGCGGGTCGGATATGGAAATGCGGTTGTGGAAGTGAGTGTCGAGACGGTCACGGAAACAGAATCGATCCGTGAAACCCTGATTGACCCTGAAAGCCGGGTTGCGATCAGCACCGATACGGAGGAGCGCTCGGGCAATTCAACCGAAGCCGCGGGGGGAGATGTCACGGTTGCGTCAAACCTGCCAAACGGGGCGGCCGGAAACGGAGGCGACAGCAACTCGAGCCAAAACACCGAAACACGCGAACGGGTAAACTACGAAGTCTCTGAAACCTTGAGAGAAATCACCCGTGCCGCGGGCGCTGTCAAACGGCTCAGTGTGGCCGTTCTGGTCAATGGAACGGAAACCACAAATGCCGAGGGCCAAACCGTCTTTGAGCCGCGCTCTGCCGAGGAGCTTGCTGCGCTGCAAGAGCTTGTCTCGTCAGCTGTCGGCTTTGACGAGGCGCGCGGGGATGTCATCACGCTCAAATCGCTTCAGTTCCAGCCGCTTGATTCCCTCGGGACCGAAGCCACCTCGTCCTTCATGAGCAAAATGGCCTTTGATGCTATGTCTTTGATCCAGATGGGGGTTCTTGCGCTCGTCTCGCTTGTGTTGGGCCTGTTTGTGCTGCGCCCGATTCTGACGAAGCCCGCCCCTGTGGCCTCTGCCGGCCCCGCCCCGAGCATTGGCTATGACCCTCTTGGGGCAGAGCCGCTCAATGGCGAGATTGCCGATGATGGCGAGGGCATCGGGGCGGTTGATTTCTCCAGCCGCAACGCGCTTCCCGATATTTCCGGACCATCCGAGGAAGATCCGGTTGAACGGCTGCGCAATCTGATTGCCGAACGGCAGGATGAAACCGTTCAAATCTTGAAAAACTGGCTTGAAAATAAAGAGGAGAAAGCGTGATGAGCATCTCGCATCTGCTCGAAACATTTGAAGAGATCAATCCTGACGAAGATTTGGGGCAAAGCCCTGATGATCAGCGAACAGATCATGAGCTGGCTGTTTTTGAGCGCGGTTACAAGGCCGGGTGGGATGATTGCACCGCCGCTGCGGAACAGTCAGGGACGGCCTTGAGCGCGGCTTTCGCACAAAATCTGAATGATTTGTCCTTCACCTATCATGAGGCCTATTCTGCAATTGTCCGCTCGATAGAACCTTTGGTGCGCCAACTTGTCGAAGCAACACTGCCCGACCTTGCAAGCGACAGTCTGGGTCAAAAACTTGGCGCCGAGATGACACAGATTGCGCGCACCCACGCGGGCAGCCAGCTCCTGATCACCTGCCACCCGAGTCGACGGACCATGGTGCAATCGGCTTTGCCTGATGGCCTCAGTCTGACGGTATCTGTCGCGCCCGACGACCGGCTGGCTGCGGACCAGATTTCACTCAGGTTTGCCGAGGTTGAGCGCGAAATCGACGTGGCCCGTTTTGCCACAGAGGCGCGCACTCTTATTCATAATTATTTTGAAAGTATAAAAAGGGAGCCACTCAATGGCTGATACATTTGATGCGCCCAAGCCGGAAAGTGGCGGGCTTTTTTCGACTGTTCCAATCGAAATGACGGTTTCTGTGGGGCGTGCGCGCCCTCTGATCCGCGATCTGCTCACGCTGAGCGAAGATGCTGTTCTGCCGTTGGACACGCGGATCGACGATCCTGTCGAGCTTTTCGTCGGGGATCGGCTTGTTGCGCGGGGCGAGCTGCAAGAGCTGGATGGCGACGAAGCGGGGCAGCTGGCGGTGCGCATCACAGAAATCGCCGAATCCGGAAAGCCGTTCGTGTGATGAAACTGCGTGCTGTCCTGATTGTTTTTGCTGTGGGCCTCTGCTTTGGCGCAGCCGGCCCTGCCGTGGCCCAAGAGCTGAGTCTGTCCCTCGGGGAAGGCGCGTCTCTCTCTGGCCGGTCGGTTCAGCTTATCTTGTTGATCACTGTGCTGAGCGTGGCCCCCGGTTTGGCGATCATGGTGACTTGCTTTCCCTTTTTGGTGACGGTCTTGTCGATCCTGCGTCAGGCAATCGGGCTTCAGCAATCGCCTCCGAATATGCTGCTGGTGAGTCTTGCTATGTTTTTGACGTATTTCATCATGGAGCCGGTGTTTATGCAGGCTTGGAGAGACGGCATTGAGCCGCTGACCCGAGAAGAACTGACCATGGCGGAAGCCTTTCCGAAGGTGGCCGATCCGTTTCGCAGCTTCATGTTGGGGCGTATCGACCCTGAGACATTTGCCTCTATTGCATCGCTGCGCCCTGAAATGGCCTCGCTTAACCCGAATGCGGATGCGCCTCTGTCCGTGCTTGTTCCGAGCTTTATGTTGTCAGAGGTGGCGCGTGCCTTTCAAGTCGGGTTTCTTATTTTCATACCCTTCCTGATTATCGATCTTGTGGTTGCCGCTATCCTGATGTCGATGGGTATGATGATGGTGCCGCCCGCTGTGGTGGCGCTTCCGTTCAAGCTGTCGTTCTTTGTCTTGGCCGACGGGTGGCGGCTGCTGACGGAAGGGCTTGTGCGCAGTTACTTTTAGACCTCAGCGCTTGCGGCCTTCGCGCAACCATCCAAAGACGATCAGGGCAACAAAGAGCAGCAGAGCCAGCCAGGGCGGCATCAAGGCCGAGTGTTTGAGGCCCACCGTTTCGTACGCGCCCCGTAGCGTCAGCCCCAACCAGCCCGCGCCCGCGGCGTTGCGCCCCTCGCGGACGTTGCGCAGGCTTGGCAGCCTGTCTTCTATGGCAAAGACACCGCCCTGTTGTGCCGCGATCACCGGCGCCAGCCTCTCGGCGTTTGCGATCGTGTTTGCAAACTCGCGTGGCGAGGCATTGCCCAAGCCGGCCACAGACGCCAGAGCGCTGTCTTGGAGCCGGTATAGCCCAACGTCGCTGGCGGGAAAGAGCGCTTCAAAGACGCCGGGGCTTGTTTGGGTGAGCGCGACTTCGCTTTGTTCGCCTGACGGATGGGTCACGGTCACGGCTTCGGGCGCGTCTTGCAAGCTGCGACGCGTGATCTTGAGGCCGCTTTCAGTGGCTTCGGCCAAGAGAGCTTCTTCCTCGAGATCCGGCTCTTTCATCATCCAATGGGACAAGCGCCGCAGCAGCTCGAGCTGTGGCCCGCCCCCTTCATAGCCCCGCGCCCAGAGCCAAGCATGATCGGACGCAAGCAAAGCCACCCGGCCCTCGCCGACCCGATCCAAGACCAAGAGGGGCTTTCCCTCAAAGCCCTCCATCACAACATCACCGGTGACATCGGCCAGTTCGATCTGTCGCATCCAGCGGCCCCAGCCCGTTTCGTCGTCGCCGCCGCCCAGTCCGCGTGTCACAGGGTGGCGCTGGCCTGTTTGAGTCACGCGGGGATGAAAGGCTTGTTCGATCACCCGCGCGGTCGGGCGGGCGGGCACAATTGGCGCCAAGGGCGAGCGATACAAACTGTCTGCCGAGGCAAAATCAGGCCCCGCGGCAAACAAGACTGCGCCGCCTGTTTTCACATAATCGCGCACATTTTCGAGATATTCGGTGGGCAAAATTCCGCGCCGCTTGTAGCGGTCAAAGATGATCAGGTCGAAGTCTTTGATCTTTTCGATAAAGAGCTCTCGGGTTGGAAAGGCAATCAGCGAAAGCTCTCCAACCGGAACGCCATCATGTTTTTCGGGGGGGCGCAGGATGGTGAAGTGAACAAGATCAACCGAGCTGTCAGACTTCAACAGATTGCGCCATGTCCGCCCGCCAGCGTGCGGCTCGCCTGACACCAGCAAAACGCGCAAGCGGTCGCGCACCCCGTTTATCTCGAGCAAATAGGAGTTGTTTCGCGTGGTCAGCTCGCCCTTGCTTTCCGGGATGTCAAACTTGATCACGTTCCGCCCACCGTGGGGCAGGCTCACCGGCACGATGATGTCACGCCCGATCGGAACGTCAAAGCGGATTGGCTCTTGCGCACCAACCGAAATAGAGAGCTGTGTAAAGCCGTCTGCGACCGCAACGGCCCCTTGGTCTTCGATCCGCACTGTCAGCTCGATCTGTTCGCCGATAATGCCGAAGGCGGGCGCGTTTTCGACCGTCAAGCGGCGGTCCCAGTCTGTGTCGGACCCCGTCATGAGCAAATGCACCGGCGCGGGCATCTGTGGCATTGCCTCAATGTCGTGGACCAAGCCGTCGCTGATCAGAATGGCGCCGGCGACACGGCTTTGCGGCTCTTCGGCCAGAGCCTTTGTCAAAGCGCTCAAAGCCTGCGTGCCTGCATTGTCCGCTCCATCACCGACCGTGATCTCGCGGATTTCGGTGTTGGCGCGGCTGCGCAGTTTTTGCAGCACATTCGCTTTGGCACGCTCGGTTTGGTCGGCACGTGCGGCCAGAGTTTGGCTGGCGCTGCGATCGGTCAGCACAAAGACAATGTCGCTCAGCGCTTCGCGTTCTTCTTGCTCAAGAATCGGCCCTGCCAGCAGGAGAAGCACAAGGGCCGCCGCCAGACACCGAAGCCAAGCGCCGGCCAGTTTGCGCCATATGGCAAAGCCAAGCGCGACTGTGGAGAGCAGGGCCAAGACAGACCAGACAGGCCAGCTTAACAGGGGGCTAAACACGATATCCCAGCTCATTGCCCCAACCTTTCAAGGAGCGCGGGGACGTGCACCTGATCTGATTTGTAATTTCCTGTGAGCACGTGCATCACAAGGTTGACGCCGAAGCGATAGGCCATCTCGCGCTGCCGCTCGCCGGCAAGACCGCGCCCTATCGGCAGAAGAGGCGCGCCGCGCCCGTCGACGGCCCAGGCGGCGGCCCAATCATTGCCACCGATCACGACAGGGCTGACCCCGTCATTCAGGTTTCGAAAGGGCATTCCTTCTGCCTGAACCGCCTCGGCGGGCGCGGCCTCGACCCAGACATCATGACCCATGTGTCGTCCGGGGAAGTCTTGTAACAGGTAGAAGCTGCGCGTGAGGACGTGATCTTCCGGCACCGGCTCAAGCTCGGGAATGTCGAGCTGGGCCGCCAGTCGCCGCAGCGCCTGCCCTGCGGGGCTTGCCGCCCCGAACTTCGCAACATTTGAATCGCGCGTATCAAACAGGATCATGCCACCGGCGCGCAAATAGGAGTTGAGTTTGAGATATGCAGCCTCTGAGGGCGTGCTTTGATCAGGCGTGACAGGCCAGTAGAGCAGCGGATAAAACGCAATCTCATCGCGCTCCAGATCAACCGATTGTGGCGGCTCTGGCTCGACCGACGTTCTGAAAAACAGGGTGTTGGACAGCCCTGAAAGCCCGGCCAGCGCAATGTCGTCTGCTTGTGTGTTGCCCGTGATCACATGAGCCAAGGCAAGCTCGCGCGTCGCGCTGATCGGGTTTGCGCTGTCTTGGGCTTCGGCGCTGTGGGCTGTTGTGAGGAGCGCGAGGGCCAGCAGGGCGACACCGGACTGGCGCAAACGGCCCGACAGAAACAGCGTTGCCAAAACATCAAGCGCCAGCAGCAGGAGCGCAAAGCCAAACAACGGGCCGCCCAAGGGGCGCTCTGTCGGGCCGTCAAATCCTGTTTTCGCTATGTGGGATGGCCAATCTGTGCGCTCAAGGCGGCGCTCCGAGTCTATCACATTTTTTGCGATGCGCCGCCCCGGACCCTCATATAGCCCCGGTGGCAGATCGGCTTTGGTGCGCTCGCTCAATAGCCTGTCTCCTGTCACGCTGGTCAGGTTTTTTGCGTCTTGCAAGCGACCATAAGCGTCGAGCGCTTTCACGGGTTTCCAGAGTGTTCCGACCATTTCACTTTGATCCAAAGAGGTTGTCGAGCGTGCGATCGACAGCCTTTCGAGCATCCTCACAAAAAGCCCGGACAGCGGTAAATTGGACCATTCGGCATTGGCGGAGATATGAAACAAAACAACCTCCCCCTGGCCCAGCGTCTTGCGTGTGACAAGGGGGGTGCCGTCACTCAGCCGCGCGATCACCCGCTCGGCCAATTGCGGGTCTGGCTGGGCGACGACTTGCGCAGTTACCCTTAACTCGTCAGGAACGCTCAGCCCGAAAAAGGGCGAACCGCGCTCAAAGGGAGCAAGAGATTTGGGCGCGCCCCAACTCATGGCCCCACCGACAAAGCGCCCTCCGGCCCGCAGCCGCACAGGCAAGAGCGGATCTTCTGTTGTGCGGCTCACGTCACTGGCGGCAAGTTTGGGACCGGCAAAGCGCACCAAGAGGCCACCGGCGGTCACCCAGTCAATGAGCGCCGTTTCATGTGCCTCGGTCAGCTCGGCGATATCTGCCATAATCACAACGTCAGGCGGCACGAGCAAGACATCATCAAGGCTGCCGAACCTGAGTTTGGACGAGGTCACAAGCGCTTTTTCCAAGTAGTGGAGCGGCGATAACAGCTCCAGACCTTCCCGGTTTGTCCGCGCATCCACGAGCGCGATATCGCGCTGGCGCAAGCTGTCATCGGTCAGCACAACAGCGCCTGCCTGTGCTTGCCCTTTGATTGAAAAGCGGGTCATGCGCGCTTGCAGCTCCAGAGGCAAATCAAACTGGACGCTTGTTTCATATTCACCTGCATCAAGTCTTACGTTTTTCTCCTCGAGGATGCGTTCGACCCCGGCCGGATCGGGGCCAATGGCCTGCACAACAAGATCACGCGCGCCTGCTCTTTGAAGGCTGTGAAGCGTGAGTTTCACGCCCTCCATGTTTTGAGGGGGTAAGGATAGGACCAGCAGAGGCCCCGACCCCTCGGCCACCTCGACAGTGCCGCGCGCTTCCAGCAGAGCCAGCAAATCGTTTTGGCCCTCCCGTGCGATGCCGTCACTGAGCCAGAGCGTGTCAAAGCGCCCGTCTGGCAAGTTTGCTGTGACGGCCTCTGAAGCTGTCATTTCCCAGGCGTCCGGTTGCAAGCCGGCCAAGCGGCGCTCCCAAATATGGGCCGGCTGAAACACCGGGGTGTCTGGCCGTGTCGTTTTGAGGACTGCGACGGCGCGGCTGTTTGCGGCGGCTTGCTGTAACACGCCGGCCAAAAAATCCTGCCTCTGTTGCCAATCAGGGGCGCTTGCCCAGCTTGCATCCAACAGGATCAACAACCGCTCGCGGCTTTCATTGGTTTTGCTTGTGGGATGAAGCACCGGCCCTGCCAGCCCAACAATGACCGCTGCCAAAGCAAGGCTGCGCAGCACCAACAGCCACCAAGGAGTGCGATCGGAACTGCTGTCATTGTCCTTGAGGCCGACCAAGAGCGAGACAGCCGGAAACAGGCGCCGTATCGGTGCGGGGGGCACGGCCCGCAGCAAGACCCACAAAACCGGCAAAATCAGCAACGCGAGGAGCAGAGCGGGCGCAGTAAAGAACAAGGGGCCAATGTTCATCTCGGGCCTTCGATCATTTTATAGAGCCACATTGCCGCGGACTGCGCGGGGGTGTTTGTATGATGGGTGCTAAAGGTCCAGCCGGTTTGGTGGCACAGGTGCTCAAGGCGTGCCTTGCGCTCGGCCAGCCGCTCCAGATAGCGCGCACTCAGGTCTGCGGCCTGCAATGTGTCGTGCTGTATGGTTCCGCCGACCGAGTCAAAAACCGTGCGACCCCGGAATGGAAAGCTCTCCTCCGCAGGATCCAGTATTTGCAGGCAAACACCACGCGCGCCTTTGGCCGAGGCATTGAGCACCGTTTTTTCCACTGTTTCGATATCCCCCAAGAAGTCGGACACACAAACACAGAAAGCATTATTCTTGATGGTTTCAAACTGCGGCGCTGCGTAATCTTCTGGCTTCAGGTGCATCAGAAAGTCGGCAAACCGCGCAAGCTGTTTCGGGCCGGCACGCGGCGGCAGGTTTTCGCCGCACAATCCGATCTGTTCTCCCCCGCGTGAGAGCAAAATCGCGATGGCGAGGCTGACAAGCTGCGCGCGATCCATTTTTTGGGGCAGGTCAGGCGCGCTTGAAAACTGCATGGAGCGTGCCCGATCCACCCAAAAAAACACCGATTGTGAAATTTGCCATTCTTTCTGGCGCACAAACTGTGCATCCGAGCGCGCCGAACGCCGCCAATCCAC
>JAHBAM020000042.1 GCA_018500125.2 Roseobacter sp.
CCGCCACAGCAGAGGCGACAGGCCAGTCGCGGTTGGAAAAGAACTCTTCAAACAGCACCTTGCCGATCATCAGGGTTTGTGAGCCGCCCAGAAGCGAGGGGATAACAAACTCGCCCAGCGCCGGAATGAAGACAAGGAAGCAGCCGGCGATGATCCCTTGTTTTGAGAGCGGAATTGTCACGAGCCAGAAGGCTGTGAGGCGCGAACAGCCGAGGTCTTCTGCGGCTTCCAGAAGAGAGGAGTCGAGCTTTTCCAAAGCGGCGTAGATCGGCAGGATCATGAAGGGAAGATAGGTATAGATGATGCCGATATAGACGGCTGTATTGGTGTTGAGGATTGTGAGCGGTTCGGAGATCAGGCCGCTCCAAATCAGGAACTGGTTGAGAAAGCCTTCGTTGGAGAGGATGCCCATCCAGGCATAGACACGGATCAGGAACGAGGTCCAAAACGGCAGGATCACCAGCATCATGAGGGTCGGGCGCCATTCGTCGGGCGACTGGGCCATTGCATAGGCGATCGGATAGCCGACAAGCAGGGTGAGCGCCGTCGAAAGCGCGGCGATTTGCAGGCTGGAGAGATAGGCCTTCCAGTAGAGATCATCTGTTGTGAGGAAGGTGAAATTCTCAAAATCGAGACCGGCAAAGAAACTGCGCAGCCCACTCCAGCCCGAGGCGAAATCAAGCGTTGGCGTATAGGGCGGAATGGCAAGCGCCGTGTCAGAGAGGCTGATCTTGAACACGATCACGAAGGGCACGAGAAAGAGCACCAGGAGCCAGACATAGGGAACAGCAATCAGGGTAAAGCGGCGCATGGATCAGCCCTCCAGCACGATGGCGGCTGTGTCTGTCCAGCTGAGCCAGACGCTGTCTTCCCAGGTGAAGCTGCGCCGCTCAAGGCGCGTTGTGTTGGCGGTCTGGGCTTTGATCATCTGGCCGTTCTCAAGCTCGACATGATAGGTCGAGAGGTTGCCGAGATAGGCGATGTCGATGATTTTGCCCTTGATGGCATTGGTCACTTTGGCCGGCTTTGCTGCGGTGATCGAAACTTTCTCGGGGCGGATCGCCAGCGCGCATTTGCGGCTTTCGCCAAGGTCGTTTGTTGTCTTGGCATGGAGCGGGGCTTTGCCCTCGGCATAGGTGATGTCATAGCCGTCTCCCGCGCGGGTGGCGTGGCCGTTGAGGATATTCACATCACCGATGAAGTCGGCGACATAGACGGAATTGGGCCGCTCGTAGATATCGGCGGGGGTGGCGACCTGAATGATCTGGCCTTCGTCCATCACGGCGACGCGCGAGGCGACGGTCATGGCTTCTTCCTGATCGTGGGTCACGATCACAAAGGTTGTGCCGGTTTTCTCCTGAATATCCATCAGTTCGAACTGGGTGTCCTGACGCAGCTTTTTGTCGAGTGCGCCGAGGGGTTCGTCGAGCAAGAGGAGCTTTGGCGCTTTGGCGAGAGAGCGGGCGAGGGCCACGCGCTGGCGCTGGCCGCCGGAAATCTGGTGGGGTTTGCGTTTGGCAAATTTGGTGAGTCGTGTGAGGCGCAACATTTCCTCGACGCGGGCGTCTATTTCGGGCTTGGCCTTGCCTTCGCGCTTGAGGCCAAAGGCGATATTTTCCGCAACCGACAGATGTGGAAAGAGCGCATAGGATTGAAACATCATATTCACGGCGCGCTTGTTGGGCGGCACGCCGGCCATATCTTGCCCTGCAATCAGGATCTGGCCTTCTGTCGGGGTTTCAAAGCCGCCGAGCATTCGCATCATCGTGGTTTTGCCACAGCCCGACGGGCCGAGCAGGGCAAAGAATTCGCGTGCGTAAATATTCTGTGTGAGGTTGTCGATGGCGACAAAATCACCAAAGCGTTTGGTGACATTTTTAAACTCGATGAGCGGCTTTTCGTTTGCGTCGAGCCAAGGTGCGAAAATGGTCTGTGCCATGCGTATCCCCAATAGTTGAAAAAGCCCGCAAACCGGAGTTCGCGGGCTGGGTTCAGGCTTATGTGCCTGATTTGATTTTTGTCCAGAGGCGTGTGACGACACGCTGGACTTTGGCGTCATAAGGAGAGGTTGTGTAGAGCTTCTCCAGAGTTTGCGCATCGGGGTAGATCGCTGTATCGCCAATGACATCTTCTTCAAGCATAGGCTGTGAGGCCAGGTTGCCGTTGGCGTAATAGACATAGTTTGACGCGGCGGCCATGTTCTCGGCGTTCATGATGAAGTCGAGGAACTTATGTGCGCCCTCGACGTTCGGTGCGTCGACAGGGATTGCCATTTGGTCAAACCACATAAGCGCGCCCTCTTTGGGAGCGTTATAGGCGATTTCGACACCGTTTTCGGCTTCGGCGGCGCGGTCACGGGCTTGGAGGATGTCGCCAGACCAGCCGAAGGCCACACAGATATCGCCGTTGGCGAGCGCGTTGATATATTCCGAGCTGTGGAACTTTTGCACGTAAGGCGCAATGGCTGTCAGCACGGCTTCTGTTTTGCCGATCACGTCAGGATCCTGGCTGTCGGGGTCCTCGCCGATATAGGCCAGCGCGGCAGGGATCATCTCGGCTGGCGCATCAAGGAAGTGCACGCCACAGGCGGCGAGTTTTTCCATATTGGCGGGGTTGAACACGAGGTCGAGCGAGCCGACAGGCGCGTCAGCCCCCAGAACTTCCTGAACTTTTCCGACGTTGACGCCAAGCCCGGTTGTGCCCCACATATAGTTGATCGAATAGGCATTGTCGGGGTCATATTTGGCGGTGCGGGCTTCGATTGCATCCCACATATTGCCTTTGTTGCTCAGCTTGGAGGCGTCGAGCTTCTGGAAGGCGCCGGCAGTGATCTGGCGTTGCAGGAAGGTGCCCGAAGGCACAACAACGTCATAGCCCGAGCCGCCTGCGAGCATCTTGGTTTCGAGGACTTCGTTTGAGTCAAAGACGTCATAGATCAGCTTGATGCCGGTTTCTTCTTCGAACTTGGTGAGCAGCTCTTCGTCGATATAATCGGACCAGTTGTAGACGCGCACTTCCTCAGCCGAGGCCATGCCTGCGACGAGTGCGAGTGAGGCGACTGCTGTGAGCAGATGGGTTTTCATATTTGATTTCTCCCTGGTTACGAGGTCATTCCCCTTGACGAAATATTTGATCAAGTTTTGACTGTCTTGGCAACATTTCAATTATAATGCCTGCACGATGTGCGGAAAAATGCAAGAGATTCGGAAGGATAGACTATGACGCAGGACCCAGCTCGAACGGCCAATCTGATCGGTTTTGCGGCTTATCCAACCCTGTCTTCGGCCGAGCTTCCGGCGCATGAAAAAGTCTATCGGCAGATGCGCGATCTGCTGTTGTTTGGAGAGTTGGCGCCCGGGCAGGCTGTGACCATTCAGGGGATATGCGACACGCTTGGCGCGGGGATGACGCCTGTGCGGGAGGCCATCCGCCGCCTCACAGCCGAGGGCGCGCTGGAGTTCTTGGGAAACAGGCGTGTTGTGGTGCCTGTGTTGGCTGTGGGGCACGTGAACGAGCTTATATTTGCACGTCAGGCTATTGAGCCGCAGCTGACTGTGCGGGCCACCGAGCGGGCGACAGACGAGGGCATTGAGGAGCTGACCCTGATTGACGAGGCGCTGGATGTTGCGATCGCGCAGGGGGATGTGAGAACCTATCTTGAACAGAACTATCGCTTTCATGCGCGGCTCTATTCCATGGCGCAGGCGCCTATTCTTTCCGCACTGGCGGATGGTCTTTGGCTAAGATTTGGGCCAAGTTTGCGCGTGGTCTGCGGGCGGGTCGGGACCCAAAACCTGCCCGATCAGCACCACGAAGCCTTGAGCGCGATGCGCGCCGGCGATGCGCAGGCCGCCGCCAGAGCGATGCGCGAGGATGTGATTCAGGGTATGGAGCAGGTGCGCCGGGCGCTCTGTGAAACCACAAGAGATTGACAGAAAATAATTTGATCATATTCTAGCGGGACAGAATTTGACCGCGTCGGCACGCCCGCGCCTCTGGGAGTTTGATATGACACAGATCACCAACCATATGCCAACAGAAGAGTTGCAGCGTCTTGATGCGGCGCATCATATGCACCCGTTCACCACCAATGATGATCTGGAGAAGAAGGGCGCGCGGGTGATCACCCGTGCGAAGGGCGTGACGCTGACAGACAGCGAAGGCAACGATATTCTGGATGCTATGGCGGGCTTGTGGTGTGTGAATATCGGCTACGGGCGCGACGAGCTGGCCGATGTTGCGAGCCGCCAGATGCGGGAGCTGCCCTATTACAACACCTTTTTTCAAACGACTCATGTGCCTGCGATTGCTTTGGCGGAGCGTCTGGCCGAGCTGACGCCCTATGATTTGAACCATGTTTTCTTTGCCAATTCCGGCTCTGAGGCGAACGACACAAACATCCGGATTGTGCGGACCTATTGGCAGGAAAAAGGCCAGCCCGAGAAGACTGTGATCATCAGCCGCAAGAATGCCTATCACGGCTCGTCTGTGGCCTCATCGGCCTTGGGCGGTATGGCGGGGATGCACGCGCAGAGCGGGATGATCCCCGATATTCACCACATCGACCAGCCGAACTGGTGGGCCGAGGGCGGCGATATGAGCGAAGAAGACTTTGGTCTTGAGCGCGCCCAACAGCTTGAGAAAGCGATCCTGGACTTGGGCGAACACCGTGTGGCGGCCTTTATTGGCGAGCCGGTGCAGGGCGCGGGCGGGGTTATCATTCCGCCGTCGACATATTGGCCGGAAATCCAGCGTATTTGTGACAAATACGGTATCCTGCTGATTGCCGATGAGGTGATCTGTGGCTTTGGCCGCACGGGCAACTGGTTTGGCTCCCAGACCATGGGGATCAAGCCCGATATTATGACGGTGGCGAAAGGGCTTAGCTCTGGCTATGCGCCGATTTCGGCGAGCATTGTGAACGACAAAGTCGCCGCCGTTCTTGGCGCTTGTGAGTTCAACCACGGCTATACCTATTCGGGCCATCCTGTGGCCTGTGCCGTGGCTCTGGAGAACCTGCGGCTGCTTGACGAGGAAGGCATTGTCAGCCACGCGGCAGAGGAGCTTGCGCCTTATCTCAAAGAGAAATTCGAGAGCCTTGGCGATCATCCGATGGTCGGGGAGGTCAAGATTGTCGGGATGATGGGATCGCTTGCGCTGACGCCTGACAAGGCGACGCGGGCGAAGTTTGCTGCTGATGTCGGGACCGTTGGATTTATGGTGCGGGAGCGCTGTTTTGCCAACAATCTGATCATGCGCCATGTCGGGGACCGGATGGTGATCAGCCCGCCTCTTGTGATCACCAAAGCCGAGATCGACGAGCTGATTGTGCGGGCGCGCAAGGCGCTGGACGAGGGCTATGAAAATGTGAAGGCGGCGGGGCTGTTCAAGGCGATGAGCTGAGGGATTTCGGCTTGCGCCGACCCGCTGGGGGACGGTGTCCCCCAGACCCCCTCAAGCCGTTTGCAACGCAGCTGCGATAACCGGGAGGGCGCAGGTGTTGCGCGGTTCGGATTGGATATTTTGAGCAATAAAAAAGAGCTTTTTTGAGCTGCGTACCGGGGCGTTAACTCTTTTGCAGAGGCGAAAAACAGGGGGGTGATATGCGTGCACAACCCGTGCACCATGCGTGCACCGCCCCAATCGCCCGCCTGTTAAGAGAAAATTGAATAATGCAGCGTGCGGTGGGGCGCCGCGGGCAGGGCGCTCAGGCGGCCCGCCCATCGCGCCCGGCCCAACAGATGCGTTTGCATCTGTGATGCAAACCGGCTTCGGCGGGGGCGCCGCCTTTCACTGGCTCAAGCGGTGAGTTTCTTGCCGAGACCCTCGAGCATGGCAAGGCAGGCTTGCAGCTGGTCGGGGGCGATAAACTCGTCGGGTTTGTGAGCCTGTTCGATGCTGCCGGGGCCGCAGACCACAGCCGAGAGTCCGAGCTGTTGGAAGAGGCCCGCTTCGGTTCCGAAGGCGACCACATCAACGCCGTTGCCGCCGGTGAGGGCGGCGCAGAGATCGCGGGCTTCATTTTCCTCCATCGGCATCAGGCCCGCCACCTCGCCCATGGTTTCGACTTCGATGGCGGCGGCGGGGTGCACCGCGCGCATGGCCGGGAGGAGTGTATTTTCTGTATAGGCATCGAGCGCCTTGTGCAGGAATGTGTAATCACTGTCCTGAACCGGGCGGAACTCCCAGTCGACCTCGGCTTTGCCGACGATCACGTTATGGGCCACGCCGCCGGCGATACGGCCGATGTTCACGGTTGTATAGGGCGGCTCAAAGCGGCTGCCTTCGGGGGCGCGCGCCATCAGATCTCTGCGCAGCTCCATCAGCTTTGTCACATAGCGCACCGCATATTCGGCGGCATTGACCCCGCGCGCAGGCTGGCTGCCGTGGCCCTCAAGGCCGGTGAAGCGCGTGGTGTATTCGCAGCAGCCTTTGTGGCCTTCGATGATGCGCATTTCGGTCGGCTCGCCGATGATGGCGATGGCGGGTTTCAGCCCTTGGGCCTGAAGCTCCTTCACCAGCGCTTGTGCACCGATGCAGCCGGTTTCTTCGTCATGGGTGAAGGCGAAGTGGACCGGGCGGGTGAGCGGGAGCGCGGCGTAGGCTTCGGCCATGGCGAGCGTGGCGGCGATAAAGCCTTTCATGTCGCAGGTGCCACGACCAAAGAGCAGCCCGTCGCGGTCTGTCAGGGTGAAGGGGTCGCTTGTCCAGTCCTGATCTTCGACGGGGACGACATCGGAGTGGCCTGAAAGCACAATGCCGCCGTCGCCCTCTGGCCCCAGCGTGGCGAAGAGATTGGCCTTGGTGCCGCAGGGCGCGCTGTAGGTTGTCACCCGCGCGCCGAGCTGGCCGAGATGATCGGCCATGAAGGCGATCATCTCGAGGTTGCTGTCGGGAGAGACGGTTGGAAAGGCGACGAGCTGTTCCAGAAGCGCGACGGTGCGGGCGAGAGTGCTCATGGTTTGACAAACATCTTGCGCGGTCGATCGCAGAGCGCTTCGGCGGGGCCTTCGTCTTTGATCAGGATCGTCTCGGTGATCTCCATGCCCCAGTCGTCCATCCAGAGGCCCGGCATGAAGTGGAATGTCATGCCCGGCTCCAGCACGGTTTCGTCCTCGGCGCGCAGGGAGATTGTGCGCTCGCCCCAATCGGGCGGGTAGCTGAGGCCGATAGGGTAGCCGCAGCGCGCGCCGCGCTCGATCCCGGCTTTTTCCAAGGGGGCGGCGAGGGCATTGGCGATGTCGCAGGCGCGGTTGCCGGCGCGGGCCTTTTCAAGACCGGCTTCAAGCCCTTCGACAAGCGCCGCCTCGGCGCGTTTGAGGAAGTCTGACGGCTCGCCCAGAAAGATCGTGCGGCAGAAGGGGGCGTGATAGCGGCGGTAGCAGCCGGAAATTTCAAAGAAGGTCGCCTCGCCTGTCTGGAAGGGGCGGCCATCCCATGTGAGGTGGGGCGCGGCGGCGTCGGAGCCTGAGGGCAAGAGCGGCACAATGGCGGCGTAATCGCCCCAGTGGCCATCGGCGCCGCGAATGAGATCGCGTTGGACTTCGGCCACCACCTCGTTTTTGGGGATGCCGACTTCGACACGCTCAAGGAGGCCATCGACGACCTTTTCGCTGATCTTGGCGGCGCGGCGCATGAAGACCAGCTCTTCTTCGGACTTCACGGTGCGCTGCCAGTTGACCAACGCTGTGGCGTCAAGGAACTGCGCATTTGGCAGCTCAGTGAGCAGGGTTTGGAAGGCTTTGGCGGAGAAGTAATAATTGTCCATCTCGACGCCGATCCGCACATCTTCGCGGCCCAGATCCTTGATGCGGGTGGCGAGATCTTGCATCGGGTGGCGGGTTGTGGACTGAACGAAGTGGTCGGCGTAGCCGTGGACATGGCTGTCGTCCATCCAGACTGTGCGGACAGCGCCGTTGGCGTCCTGGCGGCGGCCCCACCAGTGCGGCGCGCTGTCGTGGGTTATGATGACGCCTTGATGAACGTAAAAGGACCAGCCGTCATAGCCTGTGAGCCACGCCATATTGGACGGGTCCTGGACATAGAGCAGGTCTATCCCTGCGGCTTCCATGGCGAGGCGTGTTTTTTTGAGGCGGGCGGCATATTCGACTTCGGAAAAGGGCGTTCTGTGAAAATTCATCAGCTTGGCTCAGTTTGATTTTGGTTTGGCCTATCAGCGGTAAAAGCGGGGCTTTGGTCTAGAGGGTAAAACGCCTTGATTTGGCGGTTTGCGACATTTGGGGGTATGATTCTCCGGTTGTTTGCACCTTGGGGCTGATACAATTGCGAAACAATCTTGCAAGAAAGCGGCCCCCAGAAAAACAAACTGGCGCAAAAGGCGGGATTTTGTGCGTTTTCTGACTAATTATCCTGCTGGGAGGGGTCATAAAAAAATACTTGGTTAGACTGTTGCATGATACCGCCCACCTGAGGTTAGATGTGACGCGATAAGTGGTTCAAGCCACAAGAAAACGACGGGGAGCCGATTTTTGGCCAACACGCATAATGAAGATGCGTTCGTAGCGTTCGAACGTGTTCAGAAGAGTTACGACGGCGAGACGCTTGTTGTAAAAGACCTAAACCTGACATTGCCCAAAGGCGAGTTTCTGACAATGCTTGGGCC
>JAHBAM020000178.1 GCA_018500125.2 Roseobacter sp.
CATTTGTAGAGCGAGTGGGTACTGACCCCCAATCGCTCCGAAACCTCACGAACTGGATATCCACGTTCCGTGATCTGATGCACCGCATCACGCTTGAAGCCCTCACTGAAATTTGGCTTCCCCATAACGGCCTCCTTGCCTCAAAATTAGCGAAGAAAGCGTCTACAATACTGGGCGCTATTCACTTCACCGTTACAGATTTCTCTTCATCAGACAAAATTGATGTAGTGGGAGTTAACCTTGGTGCCGGTTATTTTGAAGGGGACATAGACGGTACTCCCACCGCTGCTGCCACAGCTTCAGACAATGGGATTATCGTCATTACTGATCAGTCATATGCGACAGCTGAAGCTGCAGCAGACGATATCGCTGCTTCGACAGGATCAGCAAGCGGTGACAACGTCTTTATCTTCTTGAACTCAACATCTGGTGTTGCAGAAATGTGGTGGGATACGGATGTTGGTGCAGCTGGAACGACTGCTGCCAGCGCCCAGTTGGCCACATTTGAGAACATTACGAATCTGACTGATTCGGCCGCTACTATGTCAGTTGACAGTTTTGTAATCGCCTAAAATTGGGGTTTACCTCAGCTTAAAATTTCAAAGCCCTCTGACTCAGGTTGGGGGGCTTTTTGCGGTCGGTTTGTGAGTTTGGCACTGCGGTTTGCGGATAATTAGTGGCGTATGCGGGGGCGCGTGGTGGGGTGTTGAGCGGGCAAGGCGGGCTTGATTTATGAGCGTTTGAGCCTGTTTGGCTGCGGGTCGGGCCAGCTTGGCCGGCGGAGGCGCGCGAAGCGGGGGGGCCTATTTGCGGATATTTAGGGTCAGGATTCATAACCAGAACATCACCACAGCAGCCAAGGCGCATGCCGACAAGAAGACCTTGGGGCACCTATCGTAGCGGGTTGCGACGCGCCGCCAATCCTTGAGCCTTGCGAAGCTGTTTTCGATCTTATGGCGCTTGCGGTATCGGGCTTCGTCATGCGGGATCGGCACCTTACGGTTCTTTCGGGAAGGGATGCACGGCGTGATCCCCTTGTCTTCAAGGGCTTCGCGATACCAGTCCGCATCGTATCCTCGGTCCGCGAGCAGGTGTTCGGCGGGAGGAAGGCCGTCCGGCAGTGCCCGCGCGCCAATGTAATCGCTCCGCTGGCCGGCAGTCAGAAACATCCGCAGCGGGCGGCCAGCCGCGTCGGTCACTGTGTGCAGTTTCGAGTTCATCCCGCCCTTGGTGCGCCCGATCAGGCGGCCGCGCCCCCTTTTTTCAGCCCCAGGCTTGAGGCTGTGCGGTGCGTCTTCAGATGCGTTGCATCGATCATCAGCGTGTCAGTCCCGCCGCCCTGATCGGCCAGTTCGAGAAGCATCCGGGCGAAGATGCCTTTCGCGCTCCACCGCTTCCATCGGCTGTAAAGGGTCTTGTGCAGCCCATACTCCGCAGGGGCATCGCGCCACCGTAAGCCATTGCGGTTGATGAATATAATTCCGCTCAACACCCGCCTGTCGTCTACACGAGGCTTGCCGTGGGACTTTGGGAAAAAGGGTTCCAGCTTGGCCATCTGCGTGTCGCTCAGCCAGTATAGATCGCTCATGTCGCCGCTCCATTTTCGGAGCCGTGAATCACGCAGAGCAGCGAAAATCAATGCATCCTGACCCTAAATTAATACCATTTAAAGCCGTCAAATTAATGCCTATCCTTAAAATAAAATGCCGGTCAAAATAATCCTGCCATCTTAAAATAGTGCAGCGCGCGGCGCGCCTCTTCTGGCGCTCAGGTCGCGCCCGGGCAGGTCGCTTGATCCCGATTTGGGACGCCACCAAAGACACCCCGGCCGGCACCGGTATGGCCGGAAACCGACGGCGGCTCCCGGCTTGAGCAGCGCGGTGCGGTTAACCTTTGATTACAATCGGTGTTGTGAGCGCCGTGATACCGAGCGCCTTGCCATAGGTTCCGTCGGCAACCGCAGCACTTTTGAACAGCCGCTCCGAGGACAAGTGGGCGTATCGCTGTGTTGTTTTGATACTGCTGTGGCCCAAGAGCTTCTGGACATCATATAAAGAGACGCCGTTGTTCACCAGCGTCGAGGCATAGGAATGTCGCAAGTCATGCAGCCTGAGATCGGGCAGCCCCGCCGCCGTGCGCGCGACCTTCCAAGCATTATGGATGCACCTGTAAGGCTGGCCAGTGGTTGGATTTGGGAAGATGTAGGGGTTGCTATGATCGGTAAAGGCTTCTGATGCGAGCCGATCGAGAAGGGTCAGGGCGGCATCCGAAAGATAGACGTGTCTCGGCTGGCCCGATTTGGCCAAAGGCACCAGCCAAGTCTTGCTGCCGTAGTTGATGTGCTCCCATTTGGCGTTGAGCGCCTCGGATCGCCGCGCGCCTGTCATCAGCAAAAAGCTGACAATATATTTGAGCTTCAGGTTTTTGCTTGCTTCCAGAGCCAGGGCGAGGCGTTGCACCTCTTTTGAGGACAGGTGGGTTGTGTGTTTCTGGACAACCTTGAGCAATTTGATCCGCAGCTCCGATCTTGCTGGCACGCCCTCGACCTCGAGATTATTGGCAATTGTATATAGATGCCCCAGAAGCACCAGCATCCGGTTGATAAACGAGGCGGAATATCCTTTGTCGAGCAGCTCGTTGATCCAGGTTCGGATCATCAACCGGGTGATCTCATTCATCCGTTTCGAGCCAAACCTTGGTCCGAGATGGTTGTTGAAGAGGCTTTGATTGCCGTATGAATCACGATGCTCATTCTTGCTGTAAGGCAAATAGACTTTGTTAAAAAACTCTCTGATCGTGGGGCTATGTGTTTTCTCATGCTTTACGGCCAAGGGGTCTGTTCCGGACAGGACCTCGCGTTTTAGCGCTTCGGCGCGTTTGCGGGCGTCCTTTATATTCAGGGTTGGAAAAGGCCCGAGCGGTATGGTGCGCTGTCGGCCTTCGAATGTGTATCGCAGATAAAAAGAGCGGCCTGAGGGTCTCACTTCATAGACCAGCCCGCGTGTTTTTGGGTCTGTCATGGTCACTTTGGTTTTGCCTGCAGGGATTTGGATGTTTTGGAGGTTTGCCATTGTCCACATATTTTTATTCCTCAAATTAACCTAAAACGCCTCACAACCCATTGTAATCAGATGTGTTTGTTATGTTCCAGATGGCGAAACTTCTGGCGGTTTTGCGTGGCGGTTTTTGGCAAGCTTTGGGGCAGAGCGGGGCTTGGGGGGATCATTTCTATGCGGTCAGAACACTGGCAGACCGGCGCGTGAGGGGGGCGGCCTGAGCGCTAGGAGGCAGGCCAACTGACCAAGGCGGGCGGTGTCAGCGAGAGGGCGATCATCTGTGCTTGGATAAATCATGGGGCGTGAAAGCCTGATCGGCCTGTTCTGGACAATATATATAATAATCAGTGTCTTGAGAGGTGAGTAGACTTTTGACGCATCTGTAGTGGCAAGGGTCTTGCCTGTGATTTTTGAGCTGCGTGAGCGCCCGAGGACGGCGCTTTATTGATGTGTCGGGAGGGGCAATGGTGTGCGCGGCGTCAAGGGTTCGGGGGCGATGTCGGCCGCTGTGCGCAGGCTTGGGACTGGTGTGTTGCATTTTTGCAAAAATGCCGTGTCGCGCGGCCTGTTTTAATCTCGCGCTTAAAATGAATTTTTGCGCTTTGTTAATCCGGTCAATGGGTTGCACGGCCTGCGATGTGGCCCAAGACGGCTGCGGCGAGCAAGCCGTTTCCAGACAGATATCCGCTGTCGGACTGGCCAGAGACGCCACAAGCGGCCCCGCCGCCGGCGTAGAGATTGGCGAATGGGGTGCCTTTGCGGCTCATGACGCGGGCAGATGTATCAACCTGAAGACCGCCCTGTGTGTGAAAAAGCGCGGCTGTCACGCGCACACCGCAGAAGGGGGGGCCGAGATGTGTTGCGCCAAAGGCTCTTCCAAAACGGTCGGTGCTGTTTGTCGGGATATCAGCGATCGTTTGGCAGAGGGGGGCCACCGGCAAGCCAAGAGCGCGGGCGAGATCTTCGAGCGTTTCGGCGCTTTTGATGGCGCCCTGTGCTTCGGCGCGTTTGAAATCTTCAAATTGCCGCGCGATGGCGGCGATACGGCCGTCAAAAATGGCATAGGCCTCGCCACCCGGCTGTGACAGCACGGCGCGCGCGGCTTCGGAGTAGCCCTGCGCTTCATTCCAGAACCGCTCTCCCGCCGCGTTCACCTGCACGCCGCCCTCTGTGATGGTTGCCCAAGTGATAAGAATACCATGCGGGTGGGCGACATTGCCGTGGCCTTGATAGGCCCCGAGATGGTCGGTTGCGGCGCCGATCTGATCGGCCCAAAGCACAGCTTCGCCACGGTTGCCATCATGGCCAAACCATAGCCCCTCTGCAATCTCGGGCATATGTTTGGAGACCAGTGCCCGATTGCCCCCAAAGCCGTTGCAAGCGAGGATCAGCCGCTTGCAGCCGATCGTTTCTAGCCTGCCATCCGGGCGCCGGGCGGCTATGCCGTGGACCAAACCATCTGCGAAATAGAGCGTTTCTGCGCGGCGGTCGCAAATTATGTCGAGACCGGCCCGCTCTGCTGCGCTGCGCAGAGCGTCGATCAGCTCTCGCCCCGCTCGGGTTGGAAGCCCGTGCATCCGGCGGCTCGAGTGGCCGGGGTAGTCAAAATCATCAACGAGAGAGAACGGCAGGCCGTGGGTTTCTGTCAGCCAGTCGATCACCGGCGCGGCGTTTTGCGCCAAGAGATTGACCAAAGTCTGGTTGTTTTCGTGGTGGGCCTTTGCCTGAATGTCGGCGGCAAACAGTGCCGGGCTATCGTCTATCCCTGCCGCCTGTTGCAGGGCTGTTCCGGCTGCGGGGATCAAGCCAGCAGAGAGCGCAGTGGAGCCGGACGGGCTGGCGTCGGCTTCGAGCACCAGAACCTGTTGTCCGGCCTCATCTGCGGACAGCGCGGCAATCAGGCCGCAGGCCCCGGCCCCGATAATAAGGGTTTCCACTTCAAGATCGAAAGCCTCGGGCGGGGCTTTAACTGTTGGAGCCGTCATAGCGCGCCCCTTTTTGAAGCATGGCAGCGGTTCCGATCACGGTGTTGAGGCCATCAAAGTCAAACATATGCTCTGCAAAGGGTTTGTTTGACCCGTGATGGGCGAGGCTTTGGTAGTAGTCCTGCGCGGTGCGCGCGAGCGCCCGCACGATACCGCCCGGAAAAATGACGATCGAGAACCCGAGGCTCTCCAGATCTTGTGCGCCGGTGATCGGGGTTGCGCCGCCTTCTACCATATTTGCCAGAAGCGGAATGCGTGTCGAGAAGCGCGCTGCGATTTGCTCAAGCTGGGCGCGGTCTTGGGGGGCTTCAATGAACAAGACATCCGCGCCCGCCTCAAGATATGCTTCGGCGCGGTCTTCGGCAGCGGCGAAGCCCTCGACGGCAATGGCATCGGTCCGCGCGATGATAAGTGTTTCCTCCGAGGCGCGGGCGTCGGCCATGGCCGCAATCTTCCCGACCATTTCCGCGGCGGAGATCAGCGATTTGTCGGCCAGATGGCCGCAGCGTTTGGGGTAGGTCTGGTCTTCAATTTGAAGGGCGCAGGCCCCGGCGCGCTCGTAAAGCCGCATGGTTCTTTGGGCGTTGAGCGCATTGCCAAAGCCTGTATCGGCATCAATGATCACCGGCAGGGAGGTGCGATCTGCAATCAAGGTCATCGTATCCGCCATTTCGGTGGCGGTTGTCAGTCCGATGTCGGGCCGCCCGAGGCGCGTATAGGCGACGGCGGCGCCGCTCAGGTAGAGCGCCTCAAAGCCAGCCGCTTCGGCAAGCGAGGCTGTCAGCCCGTCATATACGCCGGGTGTGACCATGATTTTTTTGCTCTGAAGTCGCGTTTTGAGGCTCATGACAGACCCTCGATCAGGGCAAGCGCTTGGGCGCAGCTCATTTGTCGGGTGACGGTGCCAAGCGAAAGCAGGGTGGCGTCATGCACCTCGGCTTTGAAGGCCGCGCAGCCGTCTGTCAGCATGAGTGTTTCAATATTGCGCAGATGTGCGTCGCGCAGCGTCGAGGCGACGCCTCCATTGGTGACAATGCCGCCAATGATCAGATGATCAATGCCTGTGGCGCGCATCAGATACTCCAGACGGGTTTGATAAAACGCCGAGTAGGCCACTTTTTCGATTACGAAATCGGCTGGCTGGAGGCTGTCCACAAGTGTGTGCCCGAACCCTCCGGGCGCGAAATCACCCTTGCTGAGGAACGGGCGCAGCTCTTTGAGATGTGGCGCGATCAGCGGTTCGCCATCTTTGTCCGGGACCAGTGTGAACTGGGCCGAGAAATAGCGCCCGCCTCTGGCCTGTAAGGCACGCGCCAGAGGCGCGATGCGATCGGGCAGGGCCGCGATGCTGGCCGCCGTTTGGCCTGCGCGCCCGTAGGCGCCTTCGGGGCGGAGAAAGTCGTTTTGCAGATCAATCGTCAGCAAAGCCGTGCGCGACATATCCCATGTGGCTGGATCGCTCATGATTTGTCCTCCCGCGATTCAATGATTGTGTTGCCAAAGCGGTCTACGCGGCCTTGCAAGTCAGGCTCGATCAGAACCGTGGTGTCAGGCTGGGTCAGGATCGCGGGGCCTTGGATGATACTGCCGGCGGGCAGGGCGAGGCGATCATAGATTGCTGTGTCGTGCCAGCGGCCGCCAAAATAGACCTGACGCGTTGCGAGCGCGTCCCTGCGCCCGCCCTCTGCGGGTGCAAGGGTGGTCAGGTCGAACTTGGGGCGTTTGCCTGTCACTGCGCTGCGCAGATTGAGAATGCGGCGCACGCCGTTTTGCAAGAGCCTGCCATAGGTTGCCGTGTAGGTCGCATCAAACGCCTGATTGATTTCGGCCCGTGTCGGGGCGGTCACGGTGTGACCGTCTGTTTTCACTGTCAGCGGAACCGAAACGGTGTGGGTCTGGCCAAGGTAGGCCATATCGAGTTCAAAGCTCAGCTCGCGGGCCTGAAAGGTTGTTCTTGCGGCGTCCAGCAGTGCCATGCCTTGATCTGTGTGGCTTTGCATGAAGGCGCCCAAGGCGGACTCATCCAGCGTGTCAACGAGGGAGTTGATGGTTTGGACAAAATCCTGCCGCATATCGGCAATCACACAGCCCATCGCGGAGGTGACACCGGGATAGCGCGGGACAATCGCGCGGGCGATACCGACTTCGGCGAGCATTGCGCCGGCGTGCAGCGCGCCACCGCCCCCGAAAGGCATGAATGCGAAGTTTTTTGGGTCAAACCCGCGCTCGATACTGACAAGCCGGATCGCGCCGGCCATGCGGCTGTTGGCCACTTTCAGGATCGCTTCGGCGGCCTCAAGCGTTGTGAGGCCCAAGGGAAGGCCGACGCGTTCGTCAATTGCGCGGGCTGCGGCCTCTACATCAAGGCGCGCGAGTTTTCCGCCAATCGGGTTGTCAGGGTCGATCCGCCCCAGAACCACATTGGCATCTGTCACAGTGGGGCGGGTATTGCCGAGGCCGTAAGCCACAGGACCGGGGCTGCTGCCGGCACTTTCAGGGCCGATATTGAGCAGGCCGCCCTTGTCCACCCAGGCGATAGACCCGCCGCCTGCGCCAATCGTTGTGATTTCGATCATCGGGTTGCGCACGACCATTCCAAAATCAATCGAGGTCTGGGGCGATAGCATGGATTGCCCTTCAGAAATCAGGGACACGTCAAAACTGGTTCCGCCCATATCGCCTGTGATGACATTGTCAAAGCCCGCCGACTGCGCAATATAGGCTGCGGCAATCACCCCGGCAGCCGGTCCGGAGAGGGCTGTGCGCACCGGCAGACGGCAGGCCGTATCGACCGCCATGACCCCCCCGTTTGATTGAACGATCATAAACTCGCCATCAAAGCCACCGGCCTTGAGCGCGTTTTCCAGACGGCCGAGATAACCCGAAACCTCGGGCTGTAGATAGGCGTTGAGGGCTGTGGTCGAGAACCGCTCAAACTCGCGGATTTCGGGCAGGATTTCGGACGAGGCCGAGACATGATCATTGTGCCAAACCTCGCGCAGGGCGGCGAGCGCCGCATCTTCGTTTGCGGTATTGGCATAGGAGTTTGCGAACAGGATTGCTACGCCTTCGCAGCCATTGGCTTTCAGTTCGCGGGCGGCGGCGCGCACGGCATCAAGATCGACCGGGGTGCGCACGGTGCCGTCTGCCAGCGTACGCTCGGGCACTTCAAGGCGGTTGCTGCGCTCAACCACAGGCTCGAAATCGCCGCGCAGACCCCAAGTGCGGGGGCGGTCGCGGCGGCGCATTTCCAGCACATCCCTGAGACCCTGTGTGGAAATCACACCGGTCTTGGCGCCTTTGCGCTCCAAGAGCGCGTTTGTGCCGGCGGTTGTGCCGTGAACCACAACGGAAATTTCCGAAAGGTCCCCGACTTCGCGTCTGATCCCGTCCAGAAAGCCCGCTGACTGATCTGGCCGCGTGGTCGGCACTTTGGCAACGCGGGCTGTGCCTTCGGCTTCGTTGAGAACAAAAACATCCGTAAATGTGCCGCCAACATCGACACCGATCATCAGGTTTTTCATGAGCTGCTCTCCCGCCAATCTGGCCCGTAGAGGGCGTCCGCCGCAGTTTGGCTCACCAGTCCGCGCGCCACGTCGCGGGCTATGGCTGCGGGGCTGCGTTCACTGGCCTTGCCGTAGCCGCCTCCGCCCGGCGTCTCAAGGCGCACGGCTTGGCCCGCTTTGAGCTTGATCCCGCGCATCTTTGAGGCGAGCGGGGGGCTGTGCCACCCGTCATCCTGCTCGTATTGGAACTGGTTGAGCGCGGCATCGCCGCCGCCTGCGATCCCCTTGGGTGCGAAGCGGCCACGCTCTCCGAAGAGGAAGGCCTCTGCGCCGTTTTCCTCAAGGACTTCAATCTCGTATATTGCACCAACGCCGCCGCGATGTGCCCCTGCACCCGCGCTGTCAGGGCGCAGTGCCCAGGTCCGGAACATCACAGGATAGGCGGCTTCCAATATTTCCATTGGCGGGATTGTGGCGGTCGAGATCGGCGCGTTGCCGTGGTTTAGCCCGTCTGTTTCGATGGAGCCGCCGTGTCCGCCACCGTAGAAGGAAAACATCACCCAAGGCTGACCGGTCTTGCGCTTGCCGGCAATGGAAAGCGCGTTGATTGTGCCGTATGCGTGGGCCACGACCCGCTCGGGGGCAGCCTGTGAAAACGCGGAAAACACGACGTCGATCATGCGCAGGATTGTTTCGGTGTAACCGCCCGTCGGCGCGGGGAACTTGGCCGCCAGAAGGCTGCCTTTGGGCACAATAACTTCGATCGGGCGCATGACCCCCGCATTTGCAGGCAGAGCGGGGAAAATATGTTTGACCGCCACATAGGCTGTTGCGACCGTTGTGGGCAGGGCAATATTGACTGGGCCGGCGCATTGCGGTGCGGAGCCTGTGAAATCAAGGCGCATTGTGTCGGCTTTGATTTCGAGGGCGATCTTGATCTTGAGCGGGTCATCGCTGATCCCGTCATTATCAAGATAATCCTCGGCTTCCCAACGGCCATCCGGCAGATCGCTCAACTCCGAGCGCATCAGCGCCTCGGCGCGGTGCCCCAGAGCCTCCAGCGCGGCTGTGATCGTGTCGCTGCCGTATTCGTCAAGCAGCTCGTCCATCCGCTTTACACCAAGATCGAGCGCACCCAATTGGCCATTGAGATCACCCATGGCGGATTGGGGCAGACGGGTGTTGCGCATCAGAATGTCGATGATGTCCTGGTTGAGCTTGCCGGCGCGTGCAAGTTTGACGGGCGGAAGATTGAAGGCTTCCTGAAACACATCTGTGGCTGCGGGATTGTAGTTGCCCGGAACTGCGCCGCCCACATCATGCCAGTGACCGACAGAGGCGAGGTAGCAGAACAGCTTTCCATCGCGATAATAGGGGCGCACCAGACGCATATCGGACAGATGCGTGCCCCCGATATGGGCATCGTTGAAAATATAGATGTCGCCATCTTCCAAATCGCCATCTTTGGCGGCCTTCTCGATCACGGCTTTTACGGCAAAAGACATCACGCCAACGAAAATCGGCAAGCCGGATTTGCCTTGCACCAGAGTGTCGCCGGAGTCGGCGTGATACAGCCCGTGGCTCGCATCATGCGCTTCTGCGATGATCGGATTGAACGCGGCACGAAAGAGGGTGGCGTCCATTTCATCGGCAATTTGTTCCATCCGGCCTGCCAGCACAGACAGGGTTATCGGATCAATATCGCTCATGTCCTTGTCCTCACTTCGGCCATATCGTTCCAGACATCCTGTTTGATGATTTTGCCGCCGATCACTTCGAAACGGTCGATAAAGCGGATGCCCTCAAAGCGGCTCTCGTCATGGTATTGGCCTTGTAGCGTGCCACGGCAATAGACAACAGAGGCGTCGCCAGCGCTTTGCATCGCATCAAAGCCTTCATAGGTTTTGGTGACAAATTTGTAGCGTGGACGGGACCACGCGATCAGCTCCTGCAGCTCTGTCATCGGCGCGGTGCCCGGGAAGGTCATTGTGAAGTCTTTGGCCAGCAGTGTGCTCGCTTTGGCCAGATCGCGGGCTTCCATTGCTGCGAGATAGTCTTTGACGCATTGCACCGGGTCAGGGCGCGCCGCAGCCGGCGTGCGCTGGACCCGGCCCCGATAGTAGTTTTCGGTCGGTATGTCGCGGATTATCACCGTCACAAGCTCTGGCGCGGCGGGCACGACGAATCGCACCGCGTCGGTCAAAACTTCACCAAGGCGTTGTTTATCTTCTGGATTATAGCCTTCCAGAAGATGCAGTTCGACAATCGGCATCACCATCTTCCTCGTATAATTTGTATTATCTGTAATACATATATTGTATCTTGCCAGAATTTTTTTTTGGATATTTTGAATACTAATCCTTGCTTTTGAAAAGAACATATCTACGCTCAACCTCGCAAAACTGGGGAATCACGGATGCGGGCTGAGGCTGTTCAAATATTGCCGGAAGGCGTGAAAGCGCGGCGGGTTTACCTTTCTGTGCGAGACCAGATTACGGCTGGCGATCTGCGGGACGGAGAGACATTGCCCGGCGAGCAAAAGCTAGCGGAGGCGTTTGGCGTGAGCCGGGTCACTGTGCGCCGCGCGCTGGAAGCTTTGGCGCAAGGCGGTCTGATAGAGCGGCGGGCTGGCAGTGGCACAAGAGTTCGCGCGCGTCCTGCCTCGGGCCAGCGCGCCGCGATGAATTTCAACACATTGATGCCGCAGCTTGTCGAGATGGGCCAAAAGACCACGGCCCGGCTGTTGTCTTTTTCCTATGGCGCCGCGCCTGATTTTGTTGCTTCGGCCATGGGGTTTGAGCGCGATACCAAGGTCCAGATCGCAACGCGCGTGAGGCTGGCCGGCACTGTTCCGTTTTCTCATTTGACGACATATGTCCCCGCCGAGATAGCGCAGAATTATTCCGAGAATGATCTTGCCACAACGCCGCTTTTCCAGCTTTTGGAGCGCAGCGGTGTGAAGATCAAGGAGGCGCATCAATCGGTCAGCGCGACGCTGGCCGGACCTGAAGTTGCCGAGGCGCTTGATGTCGAGGTTGGCTCTGCTTTGCTGTCTCTGCGGCGGGTTGTGCGCGATGTGCATGGCGGCGGTGTCGAGTATCTCGCCGGGCTTTACCGGCCCGATATGTTCCGGCTTGAGATGCCTCTCACCCGTGTCGGACAGGGCCATGCGCGTCATTGGGAGCCTGCCATCGGTCAGGATGAGGGCGGCAATTGATGTCGGGCGCGCGCACCATGTTGGACAAACTTTGGGCGGCGCATGAAGTGTTGCGGCGGGAAGATGGTGTATCGCTGCTTTGGGTTGACCGTCATCTGGTGCATGAAGGGTCCCATCATGCTTTTGCCAAACTCAAACAGCGCGGAGTGTCTGTTGCCGAGCCGGATCTGACCTTTGCTGTTGTTGATCATTATGCGCCGACACGCGGGCGGGCAAAGATTGCTGATCCCGAGATAGCCCGGATGATCAAAACCTTGCGCGACAACGCTTCGGAGCATGGGTTGCGCCTTTATGATCTGGACGATCCGCGGCAGGGCATCGTTCATGTTGTTGGACCTGAAGAGGGTCTGACGCTGCCGGGTTTGCTTGTAAACTGCGGCGACAGCCACACCTCTACCCATGGTGCATTTGGCGCTCTGGCGTTTGGCATTGGCGCGACGGAAGTGGCCCATGTGCTGGCCACCCAGACGGTCTGGCAGCGCAAGCCAAAATCAATGCGCATCACCGTCGAGGGTGCCTTGGGGCCGGGTGTTTCGGCCAAGGATATTGCCCTTGCCTGGATTGCCAAACTCGGGACTGACGGGGCGCAAGGCCATGCTGTGGAATATGGGGGCGCTGTGATCCGGGGGCTGTCTCTGGAGGGCCGTATGACCCTGTGCAATCTGTCGATAGAGGGCGGTGCGCGTTTTGGTTTGATTGCGCCGGATGAGACAACATTTGACTATATCAAGGGGCGCCGTTTTGCACCCAAAGGCGCGGCATGGACCGCCGC
>JAHBAM020000249.1 GCA_018500125.2 Roseobacter sp.
CATAGGAGCTTTATCACAGGGCCTTTTTCTTTCAGAAAATATCCCGGGGGGAGTATGAGGGGGGCAGCGCCCCCCTCACCGGTCGGATTTTCGCGCAGCGAAAATTCGATCCCTGACCACGCGCTGTCCCGTTCAATCGGCGGCGCGGTCGGCTTCGATCTTGCGCCAGCGGGCGACATTGGCGTTATGCTCGGCCAAAGTCACCGCGAAGGCATGGCCACCGGTGCCATCGGCCACAAAGAAGATATAGTTGGTGCTGTCAGGGTCGAGCGCGGCCTCGATGCTGGCGCGCCCCGGATTGGCGATCGGCGTAGGCGTGAGCGCGGGGATCACATAGGTGTTATAGGGCGTTGCGGCGCGCAGCTCGGAGCGGCGCAGACCACGGCCCAACACGCCCTGCCCTTTGGTGATCCCGTAGATCACGGCGGGGTCGGTTTGCAGCTTCATGCCAAGGCGCAGGCGGTTTACAAAAACGCTGGCGACCTGACGGCGCTCCTCGGGGATGCCGGTTTCTTTTTCGATCAGCGAGGCGAGGATCAGCGCCTCTTCGGGGCTTTTGAGCGGCAGATCCGCCACGCGGGCGGCCCAGGCTTGGGCAAGAATGGCCTCCTGACGCGCGGCCATTTCGGCCAGAACCGCAGCGCGCGTGTCGCCCTTTTTGACCTCATAGCTTTGCGGCGCAAGGCTGCCTTCGGCGGGCACCGCCGCCACATCGCCCGCCAGAAGCGAAATCTGCTTGAGGCCTTCCACGATCTGCCAGCTTGTGACGCCCTCGGCCACAGCAATCCGAAAGCGCGTGTCCTCCCTGTCGCGCACCGCGAGATAGGCCGCAGGGGCCTCTTCGGAGGCCGGGTCGAATTTGACTTTCTCGACATAGGTGCTGGTGGCGGGGTCAAGCTCGCGCACCAGATTGGAGAGCTGGGTGACACCAATACGATAGACGATTTCGGTTCCGCAGGTGCTTGCCCCGCCACGGGTGATGATATCGGCGATGTCTTTGGGCGAGGATTTGGCCGGCACAAGATAGCTTCCGGCCTTGAGCTTGCTGGCAAGGCCGGCATAGTCCATTCCGACCCGCAGCAGCATTCCCGAGCGGATGGCCCCCTGCTCCTGAAGGCTCAGGCTGACGCGGTTTACAGTGGTGCCACGCTCCACGCGCAGACAGATTTGCTCCTCCAGCGGACCTTCCGCGCTATATTCGGTCTGGCCCCAGAGGATCAAACCGCCCAGCAGGAAGGTCGCGACAATGAGCATTGTCAGCGCGTTGGAAGCAATGTGGCGCCACATCGGTTTACTCTACCTTCCGGAAAATAACCGAGGCGTTTGTTCCGCCAAAGCCGAAGCTGTTGGAGAGCGCGATGTCGATTTTGCGTTCGCGTTTTTCGCCGGCGCAGAGGTCGACCACGGTCTCGCAATCCACGGTGTCAAGGTTGATCGTGGGCGGGGCCCCCTGATCCCGGATCGCAAGGATCGAGAAAATCGCCTCGATCGCCCCCGCCGCGCCAAGCAAATGTCCGGTCATCGACTTGGTAGAGGACATCGAGAGCTTTGCGCTGGCCTCAGGCCCCATCATGCGCTCGACAGCGCCCAACTCGATGGTGTCAGCCATGGTCGAGGTGCCATGGGCGTTGACATAGTCAATCTCGGTGGGGCTGATGCCGGCGTTGGCACAGGCCGCACGCATGGCGCGCTCGGCACCCTCGTGGTCGGGGGGCGGGGCTGTGATGTGATAGGCATCCCCCGAAAGGCCGTAGCCGGCGACTTCGGCATAGATTTTGGCGCCGCGCGCTTTGGCGTGTTCGTAGTCTTCCAGCACAACAACGCCCGCGCCCTCGCCCATGACAAAGCCGTCGCGGCTTGCATCCCATGGGCGGGAGGCTTTGGTGGGGTCTTCGTCATGGCCTGTCGAGAGCGCTTTGCAGGCGTTAAAGCCGGCAATGCCGATTTCACAGATCGCCGCTTCGGCCCCGCCTGCGACCATAACATCGGCATCGCCATGTTGAATGAGGCGCGAGGCGTCGCCGATCGCGTGGGCGCCTGTGGAGCAGGCTGTGACAACCGAGTGGTTTGGCCCCTTGAAGCCATAGCGGATGCCGACTTGCCCTGAAATCAGGTTGATCAGCGCGCCCGGAATAAAGAACGGCGAGACACGACGCGGGCCTTTTTCGGCCATCAGGAGCGTGGTTTGCTCGATTGACTTCAAGCCGCCGATCCCCGAGCCGATCATCACGCCCGTGCGCAGGCGGCTTTCTTCGTCTTCGGGCATCCAGTCGGCGTCTTGCACGGCCTGCGCGGCAGCGGCGATCCCGTAGAGGATGAAGTCATCAACCTTGCGGCGCTCTTTTGGCTCCATCCAGTCATCGGCGTTGAAGGTGCCGTCTGTGCCATCGCCATGTTTGACTTCGCAGGCGTATTTGGTTGTGACCCGCGCAGGGTCAAACTGCGTGATCCGCGCCGCCCCTGACTTGCCGGCCAGAATATTCTTCCAGCTGTCTTCAACGCCACCCCCAACAGGTGTGACCAGTCCCAGCCCTGTAACAACAACACGACGCATGATGTGCCCCTTTTATCTGTCTCTTGCCTGCTCTTAGCGCTTCTTGGGGGCGAGGGGCAAGAGCGGCTTGCGCCAAGAGGCGCGGCGCGGCGGCCCAGAGGCCCAGAAACCGGGGTTTAAAACGGCGGCTAAAAACGGGCTTAAAAAAACCAGCGCCCGAAAAGGGCAGATAAAAAAACGGCCCGCTGTGCAGCAGGCCGTTTCAACAGGGTCACGCTGGCCTTGGGCCTGCGCGATTATGCTGCTTCTTTGATGAATTTAACCGCGTCACCGAAGGTCTGGATTGTTTCGGCGGCGTCATCTGGGATTTCGATCCCGAATTCTTCTTCAAAAGCCATGACCAGCTCGACTGTGTCGAGGCTGTCTGCGCCCAGATCGTCGATGAAAGATGCGTTTTCCACAACTTTGTCTTCTTCTACACCAAGGTGCTCGACAACGATTTTCTTTACACGGTCTGCGACGTCGCTCATGTGTTTATCCTCATAACAATGGGCTTTTGGCCCGGGTTTTGCCCATGCCCCACAGGGCTGGCGGTTTGAAGTGCCCTAGGGGCGGTTCGTCTCCCGCTTGGGAGGGCCTGAAGGCTCGCTTTGCGGCGAACATCCAGAAATCTCGGTGGCCTATAGCACACGCCAAGGCTTTGGCAAATGCTTTGTCCAAATTAGCGCGCGCGCTCGGGTTTGCAAGCGCAAGAACGCCAGCCGCGCCCGCAGCAGATCACAGCATCGCCATTCCGCCGTTCACGTGCAGGGTTGCGCCTGTGACATAGGCGGCTTCGGGGCTGGCCAGATACAGGACGGCCGCGGCGATCTCTTCGGGCTGGCCCATCCGTGCGGCCGGAATCTGCACGTTGATTTTTTCTTTTTGCTCCTCGGTCAGCTTGTCTGTCATGGCTGTGGCAATAAAGCCGGGGGCGATGGCATTGGCGGTGATGCCGCGGCTGGCGACCTCATAGGCGATGGATTTGGTCATGCCGACCATACCCGCTTTGGAGGCGGCGTAATTGGCCTGCCCCGGATTGCCTGTGGCGCCCACGATAGAGCTGATGTTGATGATACGGCCCCAGCGGGCTTTCATCATCGGGCGCATCACGCCCCGGCACAGACGCATGGTTGAGGTCAGGTTGACATCGAGCACGCTTTGCCATTCGTCATCTGACATCCGCATGAAAAGCTGGTCGCGGGTGATCCCTGCGTTGTTGACCAGAATGTCGAGCGCGCCCATCGCCTCGATGGCCTGTTTGGGGAGCGCATCGACGGCCTCGGCGTCTGACAGGTTGCAGGGCAGCACATGGGCGCGCGCGCCCAGCTCGGCGGCCAGCGCCTGAAGCGGCGCCTCGCGCGTGCCCGAGAGCGCCACGCTCGCCCCTGCCCCGTGGAGCGCCTTGGCAATGGCTCCGCCTATTCCGCCTGACGCGCCTGTCACGAGCGCGCATTTTCCCGTCAGATCAAACATATCTCTATCCTTTTGCTTGGGCCTTCAGCCCTTGAGCGCCTCAAGCGCGGCGGTCACATCGTCGGGCGTGCCCACGTTGCGACAGGTGATTTCCTTGTTGATGCGCCGCACCATACCCGAGAGCGCCTTGCCTGCGCCGATTTCCCAGATCTCGCTGATGCCTTGGGCCTCGCCCATGTAAAGCACGCTTTCGCGCCAGCGCACCGAGCCCGTGACCTGCTCCACCAAAAGCGCGCGGATCATCACCGGATCAGACAGCGCTTCGGCGCTCACATTGGCCACCAGCGGCACAGCCGGCGCCTTGATCTCTACGCTGGCAAGTGCGTCGGCCATCACATCGGCGGCGGGGGCCATCAGGGCGCAGTGAAACGGCGCGCTGACGGGCAAGAGCATGGCGCGTTTGGCGCCTGCGGCCTTGGCCAGCTCGACGGCGCGCTCGACGGCGGCTTTGTGGCCGGACACAACCACTTGGCTTGGGTCATTGTCATTGGCCGCCTGACAGACATCATTTTGCGCGGCCTCTGCGGCAACGCTTTGCGCGGTGGCAAAATCAAGCCCCAGAAGCGCCGCCATAGCGCCGACACCCACCGGCACGGCCTCTTGCATGGCTTTGCCACGAATGCGCAGCAGGCGCGCGGTATCAGCGACAGAGAGCGCGCCCGCCGCCGCCAGAGCGGAATATTCGCCGAGCGAATGGCCGGCCACGAGCTTGGCATCGCTGATTTTGACGCCTTCGGACTCAAGCGCGCGCAAGGCGGCAAGAGACGTGGCCATCAAAGCGGGCTGGGCGTTTTGGGTGAGCGTGAGGGCTTCGATTTCGCCCTCCCAGATCAGCGCGCTGAGCTTTTCGCCCAGAGCCTCATCGACCTCGTCAAACACGGCTTTTGCGGCTGGATAGGCCTCGGCCAGAGCACGGCCCATGCCGATGGTTTGGGCACCCTGCCCGGGAAATACGAATGCGCGGCTCATCTTGCCCCCCTCAGTGTTGTTCAGAGCAATTAGCCCGAAGCGGGGGAGCGCCGCAACGAAAAAGGCCAATGCGCGCGGCACCGGCCTCTCAAAACCGCCAAACGCCGCGGGTCAGGCGGTGCGGGCAAAACTCGGGCCGAGGGCGGCGCGCAGGGCATCGAGCGCCTCGACCTCTACCCCCAAAGGCAGCTCGACTACGGCGCGGCCATGATGGTCGCGGGCGATAAAGACGCCATCGCGCACATCGACTTCGCTCAGCTCGTCATAGCGATAGGTCACCGTCTTGGAGACCCGGCCAAAATCATTGCGCTCGATCACGTGCAGCCGCTCGGAGCGCGGATCCAGCGTCACTTCGGGATAGCTGCGGCGCATCGGGGCGATCAGGGCCAGACCGGCAAGGCTGGCTGAAACGGTGAGAAAGAGCTTCATGAGCTGTGCGCTCTGGTTCCATGTCGAGCCGGGCACAGCCCAGAGGCCCAGAGCCGCCATCAAAAGGACAGAGCCGGCAAAGACATGAAACAGCCGCAGCGGCGGGAGCGCCTTCAGGGCATGGGCCTCGCCCGAGGCACTCGCCCCTTGCGGCAGGGTGAGATGTATGGCCTTGGCCAATGTCTGCTGGGCCTCTGTGTGGCGGTGAGCAAGGGCGCGGTGCACTGTCATCTATGGTCTCCCGATCAGGCCCGTTCTGGGCTGTGACATTCTCTGGTGGGGACTGTGCGGCTCTGATCGGGCAAAACAGGGGAGCCAAAGCGTTAAAATCTGGGCAATTTAAGATAGATTGTGCCCAGATTGCGGCATCACCCGCGCGCGCCCTGCCCCAGCAGCGCCCAAAACCACGGGCAAGCGCGGGATTGAGGCTTGCGACCCTGCCCAAATCGGGGTAAGCGCACTGGTCTTCTGTATAAAAGTGAACCGCGCAGCTCTCGTGGATGGGTCGCAGAAGACGAATATGACCCTCCTATGAAATGCGCACAGAAAAGGAAAAGCAGATGCCGCTCTATGAGCACGTATTCATCATGCGTCAGGACTTGTCCAACACGCAAGCCGAAGGCCTTATCGAACATTTCAGCGCCGTCCTCGCGGACAACGGTGGCTCGGTTTCAGAGACCGAGTATTGGGGCGTTAAGACGATGGCCTATAAGATCAACAAGAACCGCAAGGGCCATTACGCCTACCTGCGCACCGACGCTCCTGCGACGGCTGTTCAGGAAATGGAACGCCTCATGCGCCTGCATGACGACGTGATGCGCATCCTGACCATCAAGGTCGATGCCCACGAAGAAGGCCCTTCGGCTCAGATGCAAAAACGCGAAGAGCGCCGCGAGCGCCGCTAACCTTAAGAAAGGACACTAAACCATGGCTACAAAACCATTTTTCCGCCGTCGCAAAGTCTGCCCTTTCTCAGGGGATTCAGCACCAGCGATCGATTATAAAGATACGAAACTGCTCCAGCGCTACATTTCAGAGCGCGGCAAAATCGTTCCATCACGCATCACAGCCGTATCGGCCAAGAAGCAACGCGAGCTGGCCCGTGCCATCAAGCGCGCCCGCTTCCTCGCCCTGCTGCCTTACGCCGTGAAATAAGGAGAACAGATCATGCAAGTTATCCTTCTTGAACGTGTGGCCAAGCTCGGCCAAATGGGCGACGTCGTAGACGTAAAAGCCGGTTATGCACGCAACTTCCTTCTGCCACAGAAGAAAGCGCTGACAGCCTCTGCGGCCAATATCGCCGGTTTTGAAGCGCAAAAAGCGCAGCTCGAAACACAGAACCTCGAAACCAAAAAAGAAGCCGAAGATATGGCCAGCCGTCTCGACGGCCAGCAGTTTATCGTGATTCGTCAGGCGTCTGATGCGGGCGCGCTTTACGGCTCTGTCACACCACGTGACGCCGCCGAAGCCGCGACCGAAGCGGGTTTCACTGTTGATCGCAAACAGGTTTCTGTTGAAGCGCCGATCAAACAACTGGGCGTGCACAATATGTTTGTGCGTTTGCACCCGGAAGTCAGCGCCACAATCGAAATCAACGTGGCCCGCTCGACCGAAGAAGCGGCGCTGCAAGCCTCGGGCAAGTCTATTCAAGAACTCGCCGCCGAAGCCGAAGCGGAAGCGGAATTCGAGATTGCCGAGCTGTTTGACGATATCGGGTCTGCCGCCAATGACGACGACATGGACGAAGCGCCCCGCGCCGAGGCCAGCGAGTCAGACGAGGCCAGCGACGAAGCCTAAGCGCTTTTTCGCGGTCCATCCGGCCCCAAAAGACAAGAAGCCGCGCTCCTGTGAGTGCGGCTTTTTTCATGCCGGATCGCTGCGTCACATGGCCTTGCCCTGCTCTGTCCAAAGCCTATAGTTCGCGGGAACACACTTCATAAGGCTTTCCGATGTCCCTTCCCGCTCCGATCGAATCGCGCCTTCTGGCCATGCTGCACACGCGCACCGACACGCTCAAACCCGGTGATCCTATCCCCGAGCCGCTTGTGCTGTCTTCGGCCTTTGCCCTGCCGAGCAACCCGGACGCAAAGCGCACCTATGCGCGGTTTACCAACCCGACAATCGAGGCGACAGAAGCCCGCCTTGCCGCGCTTGAGGACGCGCCCTGCCTGCTGTTTCCATCGGGGATGGGCGCCTATTCGGCGGCCTTTATGGCGCTGTTGAAGAGTGGGGACACGGTTCTGATGCTCTCGGATGGCTATTATGCGGCGCGCAATCTTGTGAGCGAGATCCTTGCGCCCTTCGGGGTGCAGCTTCAGACCTGCCCTGCGGCGGACATTCTGACCGCCGATCTGGCGGGCTATGCCGCTGTGGTGGTGGAAACGCCGTCCAATCCGGGGCTGGATGTGATTGATCTGCGCGCTTTGGCCGAGCGCTGCCGGGCGGCGGGGGCCAAACTTGTGGTGGACAATACGGTGCTGACACCGCTCTTGCAGCAACCTCTGGATTTGGGCGCGGATATTGTGATTGTGTCTGACACAAAGGCCATGGCGGGGCATACGGATGTGCTCATGGGCCATGTGGCGAGCCGTGATGCGGCCTATATGGAGCGGCTTCTGAGCCTGCGCAATCTGACCGGCAATATCCCCGCACCTTATGAGGCCTGGCTTTTGCTGCGCGGGCTTGAGACCGTCGAGCTGCGCCTTGCGCGGATGTGTGAAAACGCGCGCGCCGCCCTGCCGCTGTTGCAGGCGAGCGCGGCTGTGCGCGAGGTGATCTACCCGGCCCCCAGCCCGCAGGCGCTGGATCAGGGGTTTCTGATCGGGGCGACATTTGCCAGCGCGGCGGCGGCAGACCGGTTTCTGGCGCGCGCGGGCTTTGCCCAGATGACGAGCTTTGGCGGGCTGCACGCGTCAGGCGACAGGCGGGCACGCTGGGGCGATTCTGTGGCGGAGGGCTTTTTGCGGCTCAGCTTTGGCATCGAGCCGACAGCGGCCCTCACCGATGCGTTGCAAGCGGCTCTGGCCGACGCAGACGCGCCGTAGGCGGCTTTGCGCGCAGCCAAACAAACCGGCTGGAATCACCGCGCCCCGCGCCGCTAGGATAGGCGCTGTTCCGTCACCAGTGATAGGTTATGAGATGTTTCATTCGCGCCGTGCCGCTCTTGCTCTGCTGTGGGGCGGCGTGGCCTTGGCCGCTTGCGGGCGCGCCCGCCCCGCCAAGGCTCCGAACCCGACCCCGCCTGCCGCGCTGCAAGCGCCTCAGTCGGTTTGGGCTGCTCGGGCCGATCAGGCGCAAGACCCCCTGCCGCTTTACCCCAACGAGACGCCCGCCTTGCGCGCGCTGATCAATCACTATGCCGATCTTTACGAGTTGCCACGGCCCCTGCTGCACAAACTGGCGATCCGAGAGAGCCGCCATACCCCCGCGGCGCGCAACGGGCCTTACTATGGGCTTTTGCAGATTTTGCCGGCCACGGCGCGCAGCATGGGCCACAGAGGCCCGCCCGAGAGCCTGCTCGATGCGGACACCAACCTCAAATATGCCGGCAAATACCTGCGCGGCGCATGGCTTTTGTCGGATGGAGACATCGACGTGGCCATCGGCTGGTATGCGCGCGGGTATTATTACGAGGCCAAGCGGCGCGGTCTGCTTGTCGAAACCGGCTTGCGCCCCGCCTGACGCAAAAGGCCGCCCCCTCACGGGAGCGGCCTTTCGTCTGTCAGAACGGTTTGACTTACTCGTCGTCGAGCGCGTCGACCGCTTTTTGCAGATCGTCTTTTGAGACTTCTTTTTCGCTCACAGTGGCCAGCTCAAAAGCGTAGTCGATGACTTTGTCTTCAAACAGCGGCGCGCGGAGCTGCTGCTGCATTTGCTGGTTTTGCTGAACGAATTCAAAGAACTGACGCTCCTGACCCGGATATTGGCGGGCCTGATTCATGATCGCCTGGGTCATTTCGGCATCTGTCACCTGAACTTCGGCTTTCTGTCCCAGCTCGGCGAGCAGAAGGCCCAGACGCACGCGGCGCGCGGCGAGCTTTGTGTGCTCTTCCGTCGGCGTGATTTCAGGGTGATCATGGCCCTGCACATCGGGGTTTTCGTCATGCCACAGCTGATGCGCGATCTGGCCGGCTTCTGACTCAAGCAGCGAGGGCGGCAGATCAAACGACACAAGCTTGTCCAGCGCATCCAGCAGACCACGCTTCATCACCGCGCGCGAGGCGCCGGCGTATTCGGCTTCCAGACGCTCGGCGATCTGGCCTTTGAGGGCGGCGAGATCTTCAGCGCCAAAGTTCTTTGCCAGCTCGTCGTTCAGCTCGGCGGCTTTTGGCTCTTTCACGTCCTTGATTTTGCACTCAAAGATCGCTGCTTTGCCGGCAAGGTGCTCGGCCTGATACTCTTCAGGGAAGCTCACTTCGACATTCTTCTCCTCGCCCGCCTTGACGCCGACGAGCTGCTCTTCAAAGCCCGGAATGAAGCTGTTTGAGCCAAGCACGAGCGGATAATCTTCCGCAGCACCGCCCTCAAAGGCCTCGCCGTCGACTTTTCCAAGGAAGTCGATCACAACCTGATCGCCGTCTTTGGATTTTGATCCTTTTTTGCGCGACTCAAAGTTCTGCGCCGTTTCGGCGAGAGACGCCAGGGCCTCTTGAACTTCGTCATCGCCCGCTTTGACAACCATACGCTCCAGCTTGATGCCCTTGAGATCAACCTCGGGGATTTCTGGCAGGGCTTCATAGGTCATGGCGACTTCGACGTCGTCGCCCGCTTTCCAGTTTTCGCCGTCAACCATTGTGACCTGTGGCTGCATGGCCGGACGGTCGCCCGAGCTTTCGAAATGCTCTTGCATCGCGCCGTCGATGCTTTCCTGCATGGCTTCGCCCATGATGCGCTCGCCATATTGCTTTTTGAGCAACGCCATAGGCACTTTGCCTTTGCGGAAGCCTTTCATTTCAATGTCGGGCTGCGCTTCTTTGAGTTTCTCATCCACTTTCCCATCCAGCTCGGCGGCTGTCAGTTTGATGGTATAGGCGCGCTTGAGGCCTTCGTTCAGGGTCTCGGTGACCTGCATATTGTCATCCTTTGCATTACGGCATTGCGTCACGGGCGGGTGCTCACACATCCGCTAAATCTGCGCCCTTCTATGGGCGGCGCGACCATGATGCAAGGGGGATTGGCGCAGTTTTACACGGCCAATGGCAGCAAAATGCAGATTGTCTGGGTTGCAACGTAAAAGAGGGG
>JAHBAM020000105.1 GCA_018500125.2 Roseobacter sp.
GACAGGGGCTTGAGCCGAAATTCTTTAAGGGCAACTGGCTTGCGTCGGCCTATCGTCAGACCATCAAAGGCGATTGGTTGTGATCGAGGCTGTTTTGGGCAAGCTGTGACAGGAAAGCTGAGCCAAGATGCTGCGGTCGCTAGATATTCGGGACATACTGCTGATTGATCACCTTGAGCTTGGGTTTGAGGCCGGGCTGAATGTGCTCACGGGCGAGACCGGCGCGGGCAAGTCGATCTTGCTGGATTCGCTCGGGTTTGTGCTTGGGTGGCGCGGGCGCGCCGAGCTTGTGCGCAGTGGCGCAAGTCAGGGCGAAGTAACGGCTGTGTTCGAGCTGCCCGAGGGGCACGCGGCCTTTGCTGTGCTTGAGGAGGCCGGTATCGCGCAGGCGCGCGAGCTGATTTTGCGGCGGATCAACACAAGTGACGGGCGCAAGACCGCCTGGGTCAATGACCGGCGTTGCTCTGGGGATGTGTTGCGGGCGCTGTCGGAGCATTTGGTCGAGCTGCACGGGCAGAACGACGATCGCGGTTTGCTCAATCCGCGCGGCCACCGCAGTCTTCTGGATGATTTTGCAGGGCTTGGCCCCAAGCTGGCCGAGCTGCGCGGGCTATGGCGGGCGCGGGCCAAGGCCGAGGCCGAGCGTGCTGCGGCGCAGGCGGCTGTGGCGGCTTTGCGCGCCGAGGAGGAGTATTTGCGCTATGCGGTGACCGAGCTTGACAAGCTTGCGCCGCAGGCGGGCGAGGATGAGGCGCTGGACCGTCAGCGCCGCCAGATGCAGGGCGCGGAGAAGGTGCGGGGCGATATTCTGCGCGCGTTGAGCGGGCTGCGGGACGAGAACGGCGCCGAGGACAGCGCCGCCGCGGCTTTGCGCTGGCTCGAAGGGGTTGGCGGCGAGGCCGGAGAGATGCTGGGCGAGGCCATCGAGGCGCTCGAGCGGGGATTGAACGAGCTGGCACTGGCTTCGGACGCTGTGGAAGATCGGCTGCGAGAGATGGAGTTCAGCCCCGCCGATCTTGAAGCGTGCGAAGAGCGGCTGTTTGCCATTCGCGGGCTGGCGCGCAAGTATGAGGTGCAGCCGGACGATCTTGCGGATCATGCCGAGACTTTGCGGGCCAAGTTGGAGCAGGTGGATGCGAGCGATGCCGCGCTTGGTGCATTGGGCGCGGCCTGTGAGGCGGCGCAGGCGGCCTATCTGGCGGCGGCTGAAGAACTGAGCACAGCGCGGCGCAAGGCGGCGGCAGAGCTTGACAGCGCCGTGATGGCCGAGCTTGCCCCACTCAAGATGGAACGGGCGGTCTTTACCACAGAGATCACTGCGGGCGAAGCCGGCCCCGAGGGTTTTGACGCGGTGAGCTTTGTGGTTGCGACCAACCCCGGCGCACCGACGGGGCCTTTGGCCAAGATCGCCTCGGGCGGCGAGCTGAGCCGGTTTTTGCTGGCGTTGAAGGTATGTCTGACCGGGGGCGCGAGCGATGTGACGATGATTTTTGATGAGATCGACCGTGGCGTTGGCGGGGCAACCGCCGATGCTGTGGGCCGCCGGCTGCGCGCGCTTGGCGAGGGTGGGCAGGTGCTTGTTGTGACCCATTCGCCGCAGGTTGCGGCGCTTGGGCAGCATCATTGGCGGGTCGAAAAGAGCGTCACCGACGGGCAGACGCTTTCGACGGTGAAGCCTTTGGGGCCTGAGGAGCGTATTGACGAGGTGGCGCGTATGATTTCAGGCGACACCATCACGCATGAGGCACGGGCGGCGGCGAAAGCGCTGTTGTAGGGCACAGCGGCACACGCCGGATCTCTTCTGGGCAGTGGTGGTGCAGCCTATGGCGTGTCTCTAGGTGGGACGAGCTTGCCCGGATTCATGATATTTTGCGGGTCGAGCGCGGATTTGATGTCGCCCATGAGACCCCATGCCTCGCCATGCTCGCGCGCCATATAGTGCAGCTTTCCGATCCCGATCCCATGCTCGCCTGTGGCGGTGCCGCCCATATCGAGCGCGCGCGAGACCATCCGTTCGGCGGCCTCTTTGGCGGCGGCGCGCTCTGACGGTTTGGCGGGGTCAAACATCAGGATGGCGTGGAAGTTGCCATCCCCGACATGGCCGAGGATCGGACCGATGAGGCCAGAGCGGGCGATATCGTCTTGCGCGGCGCTGACCGCTTCGGCGAGGCGCGAGATCGGCACGCAGACGTCTGTGACAAGAGCGGTCGCGCCCGGACGGGACTGGAGGATCGACCAATAGGCGTGATGGCGCATATGCCAGAGAGCGGCGCGCTCTTCGGGGCGGGCCGCCCATTGGAAGCCGGTGCCGCCATGATCGGCGGCAATATCCCCGAAGGTTTCGGCCATATCTTGCACGCTGTTATCGGTGCCGTGAAACTCGAGCAAAAGGTGAGGTTGTTCGGGCAGGGCGGCGCCGGCGATGCTGTTGAATATCGCCACTGTTGCGGTGTCGACGAATTCGATACGGGCCATGGACAGGTCCATCTGGATCGTGTCGATCACGCAGGTGACGGCGGCATCGACCGTGGGGAAGGCGCAGACTGCGGCGGTGATGGCTTCGGGCTGGCCACGCAGGCGCAGGGTGAGGGCGGTGATGAGGCCAAGTGTGCCCTCGGCGCCGACAAAGAGGCCGGTCAGATCATAGCCCGCCGCGGATTTGCGCGCTTCTGTGCCTGTCTGGATGATGCGCCCGTCTGCCAGCACGACTTCAAGGCCGATCACATTGTCGCGCATGGTTCCGTAGCGCACGGCGGTTGTCCCGGAGGCGCGGGTTGCCGCCATGCCGCCGAGCGAGGCGTTTGCGCCCGGATCCACGGGAAAGAACAGGCCAGTGGCGCGCAGCTCTGCGTTCAGCTCCTCGCGGGTGATCCCCGGTTCGACGATGGCGACCATATCTTCTTGGGCGAGGCGGCGGATTGTCTTCATCTTTGAAAAGTCGACACAAATACCGCCAAAAGGGGCTTGGGCCTGGCCTTCAAGGGAGGTGCCTGCGCCAAACCCGATCACGGGGCAGCCTTCTTCGGCGCAGATCTTGACGATTGCGCTGACCTCCTCGGTGCTTTTGGGGAAGGCAACGGCATCGGGGGCTGCGAGCGGGAAATATGTCTCGGAGCGGCCATGATCTTCAAGAACGGGCTTGGACAGGCTGAGGCCTTCGCCTAGTAATGAAGTTAACCTGTGAATGGCGCGTGTCACGCTCATGAGTGCCCCCTGCTGCATTTATGCGGCAAGGTTAGGGCTTTGGGAGCGCAGGGGAAAGCGTAGCTCGTTAATATTTTATTAAAATGCTGCATAAAAAGGTTAAGGCGGACGATGGCCTCGAGGTTTGCAAAAGAAAAGCTGGCGGCGGCGGGCGAAGACCTTAGCCGCGCCTTGCGCGCGCTGCGCCATCAAGGGCCAAGTCAGGTGCAGTTCTGGTTTATTGCGCTTGCAATCGGGATTGCGGCGGGCTTTGCGGCGGTGCTGTTTCGCAAAGGCATTGAAGGGCTTCAGGCCTGGGCTTATGGCGTTGAGGATGTGAACCACCTCTATAGTTTTGCGCTGAATATGTCGTGGTATTGGGTGCTTGTGATCCCGATTGTGGGGGGGCTGATTGTCGGGCAGATCCTGCATCATTTTACGCCGGACGGGCGGGTGCGCTCGGTTGCCGATGTGATTGAAGGGGCGGCGCTCAATGATGGCCGTGTTGAGCGGCGCGAGGGCGTGGCCTCGGCCTTTGCCTCTCTGATCACGCTTGGCATGGGCGGCTCGTCGGGGCGGGAAGGGCCTGTTGTGCATTTGGCGGCGGTGATTTCCTCCTGGGTGTCCAACAAGCTACACGCCGATGGCATCACGGGCCGCGACCTGCTTGGTTGTGCTGTGGCTGCGGCGGTTTCGGCCTCGTTCAATGCGCCGATTGCGGGGGCCTTGTTTGCGCTGGAAGTGGTCTTGCGGCACTTTGCGGTTCACGCGTTTGCGCCGATTGTGATTGCGTCGGTGGCGGGCACGGTGATCAACCGGCTGGCCTTTGGCGATGTGACGGAATTCAGCCTGCCGGTCAGCTCGGCGCTGGCGTTTTATGTCGAATTGCCTGCTTTTCTCATTCTGGGGCTGCTGTGCGGTTTGATCGCGGCGGCGCTGATGCGGTCGGTCTTTATTGGCGAGGATATTGCCAGCCATTTGCAGCAGAAATTCAATGTGCCGCGCTGGTTGCGCCCTGCGATTGCGGGGGCTTTGCTTGGCGGGCTTGCGATCTTCTTTCCGCATATTATCGGCGTGGGCTATGAGACGACCTCGGCGGCTTTGACGGGCAAGCTCTTGCTGTGGCAGGCGGTTGTCTATGCGATGCTCAAGGTTGTGGCGGTTGTGATCACCATGGCCGGGCGGATGGGGGGCGGTGTGTTTTCGCCCTCTCTGATGGTCGGGGCGCTCACCGGGCTGGCCTTCGGGACGATTGCGACAGGTCTTTTTCCCGAGGTGTCAGGCACAAGTGCGCTCTATGCGCTCGCGGGTATGGGGGCAGTTGCGGCGGCGGTTCTGGGCGCGCCGATTTCGACAACTTTGATTGTCTTTGAGCTGACCGGAGACTGGCAGACCGCGATTGCTGTGATGGTGGCGGTGAGTATGTCAACGGCGCTTGGCTCGCGGCTGGTGGACCGGTCGTTCTTTCTCACCCAGCTGGAGCGGCGCAATGTGCATCTGGCGGCCGGGCCGCAGGCCTATCTGTTGGCTATGTTTCGTGTCGCCAAGCTGATGCGCGACAGAGACGACGAGAGCTGCCCTTCGGAGGACGAGCTTTGGGCCTTTGTCGAGGAGGGGGTTTATGTGGACGGGAACGCAACACTGGAAACGGCCATGCCGCTTTTTGAGCGCACGGGGGCGCGGTTTTTGCCTGTGGTGAGCCTGTCAGGAGAAGATGCGCCGCCCGAGTTGTGGGGGGCTTTGATGCAGGTGGATGCGCTCAAGGCCTATAACCGCGCGCTGGCCGCCACGGCGGCCGAAGAGCACAGCTGAGCCGGGGCCGCAGCCGCAGCCGCAGGTGGCTAGACGCGTTCGACCGCCACATCCTCGGAGGTGTAAAAGGCGAGGTGGTCTTTGAGTTTTGACAGGTTCGCCAGCGGGGTTTCATAGCTCCAGACTGCATTTTCAATCGTTTTGGATTTGGTCACGATCGAGTAGTAGCTCGCCGCGCCCTTATGCGGGCAGTGGCTTGTGTGGGGACTGGAGTCGAGAAAGGCGGTCGCAATATCGCTGCGCGGAAAATAGATCACCGGCGGGTGGTCGCCTTCTGACAGTTCGAGGGCGTTTTTGCTTTCGCCCAAGACAGCGCCGCCAGCGCGCACAACCCAAGTGCCTGTGGCGCGGGTGAGTGTGATTTTGGGGGCCATATGCGAACTCCTCGGGATAGGTTGCGCGCAAGATCGCGGCAAACTGTTACACTAAAATGTCAAATCTCTTGCGTGGCGTGACTTAACCACACTCGGGCCTCGGGGGAAAGCCTTGGCGCGATGTTCTCATAGCAGGCCTTGTGATAGAGATTGAGCCAGTGGCGTTCATCGGGGCTGAGCATTTCCACGCAAATCAGCCCGCGCGCAATCGGGACATATGTGAGCGTGAGAAAATCATACATCGGGCGCGGATCGGCGCCCTCCAGCGGGCGGGCCTCTTGCACGACAATGAGGTTTTCCAGCCGGATGCCGAAAGCGCCTTCGCGGTAATAGCCCGGCTCGTTGGAGAGGATCATGCCCGCCTGCAGCGGCACATCCGACAGGCGGCTGAGCCTTTGCGGGCCTTCGTGAACGCAGAGGTAGACGCCGACGCCATGGCCGGTTCCATGGTTGAAATCCTGCCCGGCGAGCCAGAGCGGATACCGCGCAATGGCGTCCAGATCGCGGCCTGCCAACCCTTTGGGAAAGCGCAGGCGCGAGATGGCAATCATGCCTTGCAACACGCGGGTGAAGCAGCGCTTTTCGTCTTGGCCGACCGCGCCGATGGGCAAGGTGCGGGTGATGTCGGTTGTGCCGTCAATATACTGTCCGCCGCTGTCCAGAACGAGAAGCTGGCCCTCTTGTAGGAGAGCATTGGTGTCTTCGGTGACGCGGTAATGCATGATCGCGCCATGCGGGCCGGTGCCGGCAATGGTTTCAAAGCTGATGTCGAGCAGATCCTGCGTGGCATGGCGGGCCTCTTCAAGGCGTTTGACCACATCAATCTCTGTCAGAGTGCCGATGGGCTGGGCCTCGAACCATGTGAGAAATTCGACCATGGCGGCGCCGTCCCGCAGGTGGGCTTCTTGTGTGCCCGCGATTTCGGCTTTTGTTTTGCAGGCTTTGGGAAGGCTGCAGGGATCATCGGCCCAGCACAGGACTGCGTTGCCTTCGGCGAGTTCCTGGGCAAGTTTGACGGGGGCGGTCTTGCGATCGAGTTGCACTTTGCCCTGGAGCGAATGAAGGGTCGGGACAAAGGCCGAGCCGGGCCGCAGCTTGACCTCGGGGCCGAGATGGGCGCGCAGCATATCGTCGATTTTGGCCGGATCGGTGAAGAGCGTGACATGGCCTGTGTCAAACAGAATGGCAAAGGCGTGTGGCACCGGGTTGCGGGGGATATCGCTGCCGCGGATGTTGAGGAGCCAAGCGATGGAATCAGGCAGGGTGAGGACGGCGGCGGAGCGGGATGTGCTGCGCAGGGCTTTGGCGAGGCGGGCGCGTTTGGAGGCGTGGCTCTCGCCTGCGAGCGCTTCAGGATAGGGCGCAATCGGACCCAGCGGCGGGGCGGGCTGATCGGGCCAGATTTTGTCGACCAGATTGGGACCGGCGCGGAAGCTGATGCCTTTGGCGGCGAGGCTTGTCTCGAGGTCTTCGATCTCGCTGGCGACATGAAGCCAGGGATCATAAGCGATCACCCCGCCTTGGGGCAGCGCCTCGGCGAGCCAGTCTTTGAGCGCGGTTTCGGGCCATGGCACGGGGGTAAACACATCCAGATCGACCTGATCCTTGACCTGGGTACGATAGCGCCCGTCAATGAAGACGCCTGCGCTGTCTTTGAGCACAGCCGCAAAACCGGCCGAGCCTGTGAAACCGGTCAGCCACGCCAGGCGTTCGTCATGGGGGGCGCAATATTCGCCTTGGTGGGCATCGGCGCGGGGCACGAGAAAACCGGCGACCCTCTCTTTGGCCATCAGACGGCGCAGGGCCGTCAGGCGCGCGCGACCTTCCTGCGGGCTGGCGCGGTTTTCAAAACTCTGGAACATGATCTGTCTCCCCAACTTGGGGCCGAGATTATGCGCGAACGCGGTCCGGGGGAAGGGGCGGGATCGAATTTTCGCTGCGCGAAAATCCGACCGGACGAGGGGGCCAGCCCCCTCGTGCTCCCCCGGGATATTTTGAGAAAGAAAAAGGCGCAGGCGAGGGTTTGGCCGCGGGGTTAGCTTGCGCGTTTGATCCCGAGGAAGCGGGCGCGGGCGCGTGGGTCGGTATCAAAGAGGGAGGCGAGCTGTTCGGTCATGGCACCGGCGAGCTGTTCGACATCTGTGATGGTGACTGCGCGGTTATAGTAGCGCGTGACGTCATGGCCGATGCCGATGGCGAGCAGTTCGACGCTGCGTTTTTTCTCGACCATGGCGATGACATCGCGCAGGTGTTTTTCGAGGTAATTGGCCGGGTTGACCGACAGGGTGGAATCATCGACCGGCGCGCCATCCGAGATCACCATAAGAATTTTGCGCGCCTCGGTGCGGCGGCTCATGCGGCGGTGCGCCCATTCGAGCGCTTCGCCGTCGATGTTTTCTTTGAGCAGACCTTCTTTCATCATCAAGCCCAAGTTGTCACGCGAGCGCCGCCACGGGCTGTCGGCGTGTTTATAGATGATGTGGCGCAGATCATTGAGGCGGCCGGGCTGCTGCGGACGGCCATCGGCGAGCCATTTTTCGCGGGCCAGCCCGCCTTTCCAGGCGCGGGTGGTGAAGCCGAGAATCTCAACCTTCACGGAACAGCGTTCCAGGGTGCGTGCCAGAACATCGGCGCAGATTGCGGCGATCGAGATCGGGCGGCCGCGCATGGAGCCTGAATTGTCTATCAGAAGCGTCACCACTGTGTCGCGGAACACGGTGTCCTGTTCGACCTTGAAGCTCAGGGGGGTTGTCGGGTTGGAGATCACCCGCGCCAAGCGGCCGGCATCGAGGATGCCTTCTTCTTCGTCAAAGGACCAAGAGCGGTTTTGCTGGGCTTGCAAGCGGCGCTGGAGCTTGTTGGCGAGGCGGCTGACCGCACCCTTAAGAGGCTCGAGCTGTTGGTCAAGATAGGCGCGCAGCCGCTCAAGCTCGGCCGGTTCGGCAAGCTCTTCGGCGAGGATTTCTTCATCGTGAGAGCCATCATAGACCAGATAATTGGGGTCTGCGTCAGATATTGGCTGTGGGGGGGGCGGCTCAAGCGGGGCCTCACCATCGGGCATATCGGCCTCGTCGCCAAGCTCGTCATCGGCCAGATCATCCATCGAAACCTGGGCCTCGGCGGCGTCTTGGCTTTCGTCTTGGGATTGCTCGGGGCTGGCGTCGGCCTCATCCTCCTGCGTGTCGTCCTGCCCTGTGCTGTCGGGCTGGTCTTCGTCCTGCTCGGCCTCTTCCTGACTGTCGTCGCTCTCGTCGTCCGGCGCGTCAGGGTCTTCGCCGAGCTGTTCGGCATAGCCCAGATCAGAGATCACACGGCGGGCGAAGCGGGCAAAATCCTGCTGGCTTGCGAGGCGCGCCGAGATATCCTCGAGTGCCTCGCCGGCCTGATCTTCGATGAACCCCTGCCAGAGCTGCATCACATTGTGCGCTCCGGCTGGCAGGTCGCGCCCCGTGGCAAGGTGGCGCACAAGATAGCCTGCGGCTGTCGCAAGAGAGGCATCCGCGCGGTCGGTGATTTCGCCATAGCCGGCGCGGCGGGCGTCTTCGGCGATCTTGGCGTCGATATTGCCAGCCGTCCCCGGCATCTCGCGCGCGCCCATGGCTTCGCAGCGCGCTGTTTCCATCGCTTCGTAAATATCGCGCGCGAGGTCTCCGGCAGGGGCGTAACGCGCGTGGGTGGCTGTGTCGTGATACTTATGCTTGAGCGCCAAAGCGTCGGCGGTGCCGCGCGCCAGCAAGACTTCGTCGCGGGTCATGCGACGGGAAACTTGCGGCAGGCGCATCATATCGCCAGACAGGCCCGACGGGTCGACCGAATAGCTGACCGTCAGGTCGGAATCGTTGGCCAAGACTTTTGTGGCCTCGGCCAGGGCCTTCTTGAACGGATCTGCCGGGTTATCGGATGGCTTGGTCATCGCGCGCACTCAGCCCTTTTTCTTTCTAAAAATATCCCGGGGGTGAGGCGAAGCCGAGGGGGCTGGCCCCCTCACCGCGCGCGTCACCGCGCGCGTCACCGCGCGCGGGTCGGATCGGCGAAGCTGATCCGAAGCTGGCCTCATCCCAAGCTCACACTTGCGGCTGATTCCGGCAGTTCCTCGTCAAACAGGCGCTGGTAGAATTCGGCCACGGTCTGGCGTTCGAGCTCGTCGCATTTGTTGAGGAAGGTCAGGCGGAAGGCATAGCCGACATTGCGGAAAATCTCGGCGTTTTGCGCCCAGGCAATAACGGTGCGCGGCGACATCACGGTCGAAAGGTCGCCGTTCATGAAGGCCGTGCGGGTGAGATCGGCGACTTGCACCATGTGCCGGACAGTCTTGCGGCCGGCCTCTGTGTTGTAATGCGGGTTTTTCGCCAGAATGATCTGGGTTTCGGCGTCAATCGAGAGGTAGTTGAGCGTTGACACAAGCGACCAGCGGTCCATCTGGCCCTGGTTGATCTGTTGTGTGCCGTGGTAGAGGCCCGTGGTGTCTCCAAGGCCAACCGTGTTGGCGGTCGCAAACAGGCGGAAATAGGGGTTTGGCGTGATGACTTCGTTCTGGTCAAGCAGGGTGAGTTTGCCGTCCACTTCCAGCACGCGCTGGATCACAAACATCACATCGGCGCGGCCTGCGTCATATTCGTCAAAGACGATTGCGGTCGGGTTGCGCAGCGCCCAGGGCAGGATGCCTTCCTGAAATTCGGTGACTTGCTTGCCGTCGCGCAGCTTGATGGCGTCTTTGCCGATCAGGTCGATGCGCGAGATGTGGCTGTCAAGATTGACGCGCACACAGGGCCAGTTGAGCTGGCTGGCGACCTGTTCGATATGGGTCGATTTGCCGGTGCCGTGATAGCCCTGAATCATCACCCGGCGGTTGTGGGAGAAGCCTGCGAGGATGGCCAGAGTTGTATCCGGGTCAAATTTGTAGGTGCTGTCCATGTCAGGCACGCGCGCGCTGCGCTCGGCGAAGGCGGGCACAGTCATATCGGTGTCGATGCCGAAGACATCACGCACAGAAATTTTCTCGGTGGGTTTTGCGTTGATGTCGATCATACCGTCCGCCATAGCCGGATTCCTTCATATCTCGAAAATTGTTACAGTTGTGGTGCAACAATTTCGGGGCAAGGGCAAGGCCAAGCCCGCAGATAGGCGCGCGCGGGGCAAAATTGAACTGGCGGGCTTGTGTGCGTGCTGTGTTACGGTGAGGTCACGCGAAGGTGCGCAGGCTTGAGCTGCGCAGCTTGCGCGCCTGCGCTAGACTTGCACAGACCGGATAGGGAGCATGATATGAAAAGACGGGTGTTTATCTTCACAGCCTTTGGCGCGGCGGCGGGTCTGACGTTTGGGCGGGGCGCAGGGGCGCAGCCGTTTGAGGTGATGCGCAGCGATGCCGCCTGGCGGGCCATGCTCTCGCCCCTGCAATATAGGGTGATGCGTCAGGAGGGCACCGAGCCGGCGGGGTCTTCACCGCTGGACAAGCTCTATGAGGCAGGGATGTATCACTGCCGCGGTTGTGATCTGGCCGTCTATAGCTCGGAGCATAAATACGACAGCGGCACCGGCTGGCCGAGCTTTTATCAGGCGCAGAACAAGGCGATCGAAACCAAAACAGATTACAAGTTGATCTATCCGCGCACCGAGTGTCATTGCCGTCGCTGCGGCAGCCATTTTGGCCATATCTTCAACGACGGGCCAAAGCCCACGGGCAAGCGGCATTGTCTCAACGGGGTGAGTCTGGTGTTCAAGCCGGCCTGAGCGGGGGCCGCCCTGTGGGCCGCGTCATTTGAAGTTGCGGCTCACGTTGATTTGATCCCAGGCCCAGACGACTTCTTGCAACTGCTCTTCTTGCGAGCGGTCGCCGCCGTTCATGTCGGGGTGCAGCACCTTGATGAGCTTTTTGTAGGTCTTGCGAATCTCGGCTTTGGACCAATGGTCCTTGGCTTCCAAAATCTCGATGGCGCGGCGCTCGGTCGGGGGCAGACGGCGCGATCCGCCGCCGCCTTTGCCGGGGTTTTTTGTTGCGTTGGCGCCAAGGACCTGATGGGGGTCTTCGATGCCAAGGCGCGCCCATGCGCGCGCTTCCGGATCGCCTATGGGCTTGGTTTCGCGCTCCCAGACCTTGTCTTTGGACATCTGGGCGTTCATCTCGGCTTCTGTCGTGCCGTCAAAGAAGTTCCACTTCAGATTATACTCGCGAATGTGCTCTTTGCAGAACCACAGATATTCGTCGAGCACATCGGGCGCGCGGGGCGCGCGGAACTTGCCGGCCTCTTCGCAGCCTGCGTGTTCGCACTGGCGCGTTGATGTTTCGGAGGCGCCAGACATTCCACGGCGACCGCGCGGGTTTTTCTTTTTGGCGGATGACACAGACATATCAAAACCGAAAGGATCTGCTTTGGGCATGGGAACTCTCTTTTCGCGACTGGCTTAGCACTCTAGTGTGTTTGAAACTGGGGGAAAGAGGAAAGAGCGTAAAAAATGAATATGGAAGCAAAAATTCGCGCGGCGCTTGTGGCAGCGTTTGAGGCGACGGCGCTTGAGGTGATCAATGAATCCCATCAGCACAGCGGCCATGCCGGCGATGATGGCTCAGGCGAGAGCCACTTTCGGGTGCGTATGACGGCGGCGGGATTTGACGCGATGAGCCGTGTGGCGCGCCACCGTGCCGTTCATGCGGCTCTGGGGCCGCTCAACGAGCAGATTCACGCTTTGGCGTTGGAGCTGTCCTGATCGGTCTCTGGCGCCCCGCTCAGGGACGTCGCGGGACGGCTTGTGAGCAGCGGCTCAGGCTTTGGCGCAAGCTTTGCCTCGCTGCGCGGGGCAGGGTTTGCGGCCGGGGTCTGGGCATCCTCTGCGGCTTGAAGTGCTTTGCGAAACACGAGCACCGAGCGATAGACCGTCGTGCGTGCGCGAAAGCCCGAGCGTTCTTCGCTGGGCAAGGTTTCGGCGCGCAGGAAGGCCCAGCCGGCTTTGGCCTCTGTGTTGATCAGCTCTTGCAGGGAATGCGCGAAACGGTCCTCGTTTGATTTGAGGCCCTTGGCTTTCAGGCCTTTGCGGGGGGCGGGGATAACTTTGTATTCGTGCATTCTGGTCTCTTTTGCGGCTCATGTCGCGCCAAGGGCCGAGGGCGGCGGCGCGGCAGTTTCTAACGATCGGTGCCTGTCAGGCTTTGTGGCGGATGCCCATCGGGCGTCCGACAAAGCCCGGCACGGGGAGGGTTGCGTGCGCGGCGCGCATGGTTTGAAAGGTTTGCAGGATATCCGCCGGCATAGGGGCGACCTTTGGGCCTGACTGGTCGATGTGCAGGCACATTCCCTCGCCGCCCGCAGAGACCCATCCGTCCTGATGGATCAGCTCTTGGCAGAAGTGGATAGACTTATCATTCATATCAAGCACTTGGAAGGTTGCGCGCAGGGTGTCGCCCTGATGGACCTCGCGCATATAGTGCATATGATATTCGGCGGAATAGGTTGTGTGGCCTGTGCGGGCGAGGTAATCGCCGCCAAAGCCGATCTCTTGCCACAGCGCATCCACGCCCAAATCCATGAGCACATTATAATAGGCCATGTTGAGGTGACCGTTGAAGTCGATCCACTCGGGGCGCACGACCATCGGCTCGGAGAGAAAGGGCTGTGAGAGAAAGGGCTGTGTCATCCTGTTTTTCAGCCGCCGAGTTTGGTCTGAACCAGATCATTCACGGCCTTCGGATTGGCTTTGCCGCCTGTGGCTTTCATGACCTGACCGACAAACCAGCCGGCGAGCTTCGGGTTTTCGCGCGCTTTTTCGACCTGTGCGGGATTGGCGGCGATGATCTCGTCGAGGGCGGTTTCGATTGCGCCTGTGTCGGTGACTTGCTTCATCCCGCGTGACTCGACGATCTGGGCAGGCTCGCCGCCTTCGGTGTAGACAATCTCAAACAGGTCTTTGGCAATCTTGCCCGATATTGTATCGGCTGCGATCAGGTCGATGATCCCGCCGAGCTGGGCCGGTGAGACGGGGCTTTCGCTGATGTCTTTGTCGCCATCTTTTTTGAGGCGGCCAAAGAGTTCGTTGATGACCCAGTTTGCGGCGGTCTTGCCGTCGCGGCCTGCGGCGACCTCTTCAAAGTAGGTTGCGTTCTGGTTCTCGGCTGTGAGCACCGAGGCGTCATATTCTGTCAAACCGTAGTCTGACATGAAGCGCGCGCGTTTTGCGTCGGGCAGCTCGGGCAGGGAGGCGGCGATTTCATCGACCCAGGATTGCTCGATTTCAAGGGGCATCAAGTCGGGGTCGGGGAAATAGCGGTAATCATGCGCCTCTTCTTTGGAGCGCATAGAGCGGGTTTCGCCTTTGTCCGGATCGTAAAGGCGGGTTTCTTGTATGACTTCGCCGCCGTCTTCCAGAATTTTGATCTGGCGGCGGGCTTCATAGTCGATGGCCTGCTGGATAAAGCGCATCGAGTTCATATTCTTGATTTCGCAGCGCGTGCCGAGGTGGCTGAAGTCTTGCGTTGCCATATATTTTTCGTGCTGCCCGGCGCGACAGACCGAGACATTGACGTCGGCGCGCAGATTGCCGTTTTGCATATTGCCATCACAGGTGCCCAGATAGCGCAGGATCTGGCGCAGCTTGACAACATAGGCCGCGGCCTCTTCGGGGCTGCGAATATCGGGGCGCGAGACGATTTCCATCAGTGCAACGCCTGTGCGGTTGAGATCGACAAAGGACATATTCGGGTCCATGTCGTGGATCGATTTGCCAGCGTCCTGCTCGAGGTGAATGCGCTCCACGCGCACAAGGCGCGCCACGCCGGGGGCCATATCGACAAGGATTTCGCCTTCGCCGACAATCGGCTCGTAAAGCTGGCTGATCTGGTAGCCCTGCGGCAAATCAGGGTAGAAATAGTTTTTGCGGTCAAAGGCGGACTTGAGGTGAATTTGGGCCTTGAGGCCAAGGCCCGTGCGCACGGCCTGCGCGACGCAGAACTCGTTGATCACAGGCAGCATACCGGGCATCGCGGCGTCGACAAAGGCCACATTGGCGTTTGGCTCGGCTCCAAAGAGGGTTGAGGCGCCAGAAAACAGCTTGGCCTTGGAGCTGACCTGCGCATGGACTTCCATGCCGATCACAAGTTCCCAGTCATATTTCGCCCCCGCGATCACTTTGGGTTGCGGTGTTTCATAGGCCAGATCTAGCATTGCCTCGTCCTTTTATGCGTCTCATGCAAAGTCGAGGTCGGTTCTAGGGCAGGCTTAGGGGCGGGGCAAGGGGGAGTTGGCGCGCAGTGAGCGGGGAGTTAGCCTTGGGGGTAGAGTGTCAGGCCGCCGTGGCCGAACTCGAGGATCTTGCCGCTGCTGATATCGCTCTTGAAATGACTGGCGATGGCGTTGAGCGCGGTGTCGCGGCCCTTGCGCAAGAGGGCGCTGCGCGGCGGCAGATAGGTCCCCGGTGCCGGACCAAGCTCGGCTTCGGCCCAGAGCAGCGGGTGCAGCTCGTGGAGGTTTTCGCGCAGGATGTGATCAAACATCGAATGGATGTTTTTGCGCACTTTGCGCACCACATCGGGCGCTTCGACAGGGGTGCGGGCCGGTGACATTGTGATGCCGGTGTAGGCGGCCAGAAGATTGGCAATATGTTGATCGGGCTGAAGGTAGAGAATGTCGCGCAGACCATCGAGGAAAAAATTGACATCCAAGCTGCGCGCGGCGCCCTGATCGACCCGGAGGGCGTCAAGAAAGACCCATGTATAGCCCCCATTTCCCCAGATGTGATGGGAGCGGGCGGCGGTGCGGCGGGCCTCAAGCTCGAGCGCTTCGTAAGAGCCAAACCAGCGTGGCAAGAGAAAGTTGCCAAGGCTGCGCATCGGCGCCGTGTTGACCGGGTTGAGATCAATCAGCCGTTCATAGGCGTCCGCTATGTGCATGGCGGGCTTGGGCTTGGCAACGACAAGGCCGCATTGGGCCGCGGCCAGAAGGGGAGAGGCGAGGGCGGTGCGCGAAAAACTGTCCAAGATATCGGTGGCGCGTTGGAAATGGGCCTCAAACAGGGCGAGATTGCGCGGAGGGATTTCATGCGACCAATTCGAGCCGCGCCAAGCCCAGCCGATATCCATATGGGTCTGTGCCACAATATCGGCGATGGCATAATCTTCGGGGAATTCGAACAAGACATCTTCGAGCGCCTCTATGCCGGCAAGGCCCGGTGTGAGACCATCGGCAATGGCGTGTTCTGTCGCCAGAACCACATCTGTTCGAGCGCCCAGACTGAGAAGGTCGGCATGGGGCATTCCGCAATGGGTTGCGGTTTTGCGATTGTCCGCAGAGCGGATCAGGCGGCTCAGCTCCTCCCAACGCTCCTGACGCGCCAGAAACTGGCCACGGTCCTGAATTCGTTCCCGGCAGCTTTCTTCCGGGGGTTCGTTGGCTGTGGGAATCACGAGCTGTTCATGGAGGCGGCTGCTCGGGGGGCGCGGGGCAGTCTCGCGCGGTGTGTCCTCACCGACAGAACGCTTGGCCAAGGGGAAGCGCACCAGGGGGAGCCGGCCAAGGCTTTGACGGGCCTGCGCGGCAAATTCCGGAAAGTGAGACAAGAGTGCCATATGTGATTCGTCCTTTATCAGCCTTCTTTGTCATCGGCCAATCGGGCCAAAACAGGGCAATTACGGGTTTGATTTTGGGAAAAGGCGGTATGATTTGGTGGACTGTGCCGTGAGACGAAACAATCATGGCTGTGAGCGTGAAAAGATTGCCAAACCCGCTGCAATCGTCCTATTTGTTCGGGGATGGTTGTTTCTGTTCGTCATATTGTTTTGGGGGCTGTTTTTCTCTCGGTCGTGAGCCATAGCACAGCTCAGGCCAGTGACTCTGTCCTGACCGGAGACGAGGCGGCGGCGGCTGGCAGCGCAGCGCAAGAGCCGCTTGTCGCCGCGCCGTTTCTTGGGACGGACGCGCCCCGCGCGCCCGATCCAGCGCTTGCCAAGATACGCCCCAAGGCGCGCACAACCTCGTATCGCACCGCCCGCGATGCGCGGCTGGCCCAGATCAGGCCTAAAAGCAGGCCCTATGAATTTGCTTTGCCTCACACGCGTTGGGAGCATCGGCCGGGCCATAAAGACTGGACTGCGGCGGCGATGAAGGCGGTGCTGTCACATGGGGCGCCTTTGACGCAGACTGTGCCCGATGACTATCGCGACTGGTGCCCGGCCTATAAGGAGAATGACGCGTTGCGGCGGGCGATGTTCTGGGTTGGCTTTATGTCGGCTTTGGCAAAACACGAGAGCACCTATCGTGCCGATGCGGTGGGCGGCGGGGGGCTTTGGTATGGGCTGCTCCAGATATTGCCCTCTACGGCGCGGCTTTATAACTGTCAGGCCAAGACCGGCGAGGCGCTCAAGGACGGTGGCCTCAATCTGAGCTGTGCCACGCGGATTATGAGCAAGACGGTTGCGCGCGACCAGATCATTCACGGGTTTTTCCCCGAGACCTCGCGCAAATATCAGGGTGTGACGCAAGATTGGGGGCCGATGCATTCTTCTGCCAAGCGTGCGGAAATGGCGGCTTGGACGCGCAGGCAGGCCTATTGTGTCTCTCGCAAGAGTTTGCGCCCGAAAGCACGCCCGAACGGTGTTTTGGCACAGAAAGACGGCTGATCAGCCGGCCCGATCAGCCGATCAGCGAAAAATGATGCCGCTCGGTCTGAATGCCGAGGGTGCGAAAGGCGTCTTCGAGGGCTGCGTGGGGCGGTGTGCAGGCATGAGGCAAGCGCAGCTTGCGATTGTCTTTCAAGTAGAGCGTGACCTTGACGGAGAGATCAAGGCGGGTGTCAAACCGCGCCCGCAGGATCAGCCCGAGGGGCATTTCATCGGCCAGCCGCGGCGTGCTCCAGCGCATATGGCTGTCGGTCAGCTCAAAGGTGCTGACGGGGTTTTTCACCGCCTCCCAAAGCGCGGGAAGCGTGAAAAGCGAAAGAAAAACAGCGATATACAGATTGAGATCAATCAGCCAGACAAGCGCTAGAACGGTCGCATAGATGCCGGCCAGCGTGATCAGCGCAGCGCGGGAGCGGCCATTGCTTTGATACACAATTGCCAAGGGGCTACCCTTCCAAAATCCGCGTGACCATTTCTGTGGTGTCGCGGCTCAGCCCGTCTGTCGCAAGGATCCGCTCCAGAGAGGCCTTTGCGCTGGTTTGGCGGGCGGCATCATAGCGCGAATAGGTCTGGAAGGCGGTGCACATCCGCGCTGTTGTTTGCGGATTGAGGCTGTCGAGCTTGATCAGCCAGTCTGCGAGCAGCCGATAGCCCTGTCCCGAGGCGTGGTGAAAGCCGGCATGGTTTGTGGCGAGCGCACCGAAGACGGCGCGGAAGCGGTTTGGGTTTTTCAGGGTGAAAAGCGGATGGCTTGTGAGGGCCTCGGCCGTGTTGGCGGCCTTTTCGGGCGCGGCAAAAGCCACCTGTGCGGCGAACCATTTGTCCATAACCAAGCGATCACCCTGCCATTGGGCGAAGAAGGCGGCGGCCTCATCGCTGCCGATGTCCTGTGCGAGCAGAGCGTTGAGCGCTGCGCTTTGCAGGGTCATATTGTCGGCTGTTGCAAATTGCGCGCGCGCCTGTGCGCCCCCGTCCATGCGCGTGAGCATCGCCAGAATACGGGCGTTGAGCGCGCGCTTGCCGGCGCCGGCCGCGTCGGGGACAAAGGGGCCGTCCACAGTTGTCTGGGCATAAAGCCGCGGCAGGCTATCGGCGAGATGCTGCGCGAGGCTTTGCGCCATGGTTTCGCTGGCGTCATAAATGGCTTGCGGATCGGGTGTGTGGCCCTCGGCGTGCAGCTCGGCGGCGAGATCATCTTGACCAATGGGCTGAAGCACAAGCGCGCGGAAGGCCGGATCGAGGCTGTCGTCACGCGCGACGCGCGCGGCGGCGTCCAGAAACGCCGTATCGGGGGCTGCGCCTGTTGTGACAGAGGCGATCAGGCTGGCGCGGCGCAGAGCCTGACCGGCCTCCCATTTGTTGAACGGGTCGGTGTCATGCGCCAGAAGGAAGGCGCGCTCGGCGTTGCTGCGCGCGTGGTCAAGGACCACAGGGGCGGAAAAGTCGCGCAGGATCGAGGCCACAGGCTTGGCGGCGAGGCCGTCAAAGGAAAAGCTCTGCTGGCGCTTGGTCATTTCCAGAAGTGTGGTGGGCTGAAGCTCTGCCCCATCCGGACCGAGCAGGCCAACGGCAATCGGAATGACCCGCGGCTTCTTCTGTGGCTGTCCGGGTGTTGGCGGCGTTTCTTGTTTGAATGTAAGCGTGTAGCGCCCGTTATTAAAGCTTTCTGTGACGCTGAGGCGCGGGGTGCCTGCGGAGCTATACCACCGCTTGAAGCGCTTCAGGCTGCGGCCTGTGACCTCTTCAAACACCTTCAGCCAGTCTTCTATTGTGGCGGCCTCGCCGTCGTGGCGGGTAAAGTAGAGGTCGAGCGCCTTATAATAGGCGTCGTCGCCGACGAGCCGTTTGAGCATCCCTATGACTTCGGCGCCTTTTTCATAGACGGTCGCTGTATAAAAATTGTTGATCTCAACGAAGCTTTCGGGGCGCACGGGGTGAGCCAGCGGGCCGCTGTCTTCGCGGAACTGGCGGGCGCGCAGATCACTCACATCCGAGATCCGTTTGACCGGGGCAGAGCGCAGATCGGAAGTGAACTGGCTGTCGCGATAGACGGTCAGCCCCTCTTTCAGGCAGAGCTGGAACCAGTCCCGGCAGGTGATGCGGTTGCCTGTCCAGTTGTGAAAATACTCATGCGCAATGATGGCTTCGATCCGCTCGAAATTGTCATCTGTCGAGGTTTCCGGGCTGGCAAGCACGCAGGAGGAATTGAAAATATTGAGGCCTTTATTTTCCATTGCGCCCATGTTGAAGTCATCGACCGCAACGATATTGAAGATATCAAGGTCATACTCGCGGCCATAGACGGTTTCGTCCCAACGCATAGAGGCTTTGAGCGCGGCCATGCCAAAGGCACATTTGGTCTCGTCGCCTTTGCGCACCCAGATATTAAGCTCAACATCGCGGCCTGACTGTGTTTGGAAGCGGTCGGGGTGATTGATGAGGTCTCCGGCGACGAGGGCAAAGAGATAGGCGGGCTTGGGCCAAGGATCATGCCACTCCGCAAAGCCCGCTCCCTGCGTGCCCTTGTTGCCGTTGGACAAGAGCACAGGCTCGGCCCCTTCAATGCGCACTGTGAATGTGCTCATCACATCGGGGCGATCGGGATAATAGGTGATTTTGCGAAAGCCCTCGGCCTCGCATTGGGTGCAATACATCCCGTTTGACATATAAAGCCCTTCGAGGGCCGTGTTTGTCTCGGGGCTGATTTCGACCTCGCATTCAAAGACAAACGGCTCCTTTGGGACCGTGAGGCTGAGGCCCGACGGGGACAGCTCCGGGGTGCATGGCACGCCGTCAAGCTTTGCTGATATCAGTTTGAGCGCTTCGCCGTGCAAAAAGAAGCTCTGCGCGGGGGCGTCCGGATTGGGCGCAAAGGCGATCCGGCTGATCACGCGTGTGGCACTCGGGTGGAGCTTGAATGTCAGGTGGACGGATGTGACGGTCCAGCCAAAGGGCGTGTAATCCTTGAGATAGATCGTCTGGGGGGCGGTCTCGGCCATCACGGTATCCTTTTCGCTTTGGGCTGACGGTATGCGCGCGAGGGGTGGGCTTCAATAGGAGATAGCTTCGTGTCGCCATAGATTATCTTGAAAAACATGAAGGTTTATTTTCCTTTCGTGCTCTCCCGAAAGATTGCGCCTTGGCCTCCGGGCGGGCTAGAAAGACAGGACCAGAGTTTAAGCAGAAAGAGAGCTGAGCATGACCAAGCGTGTGGACCGAGCCGGATTGAGCGTAGACGCAACGCTTGCCCGCTTTCTGGAAGAAGCGGCCCTTCCCGACACGGGCGTGAGTGCCGAGCATTTTTGGAGCGGGTTTGCCGATTTGCTGGCTGATTTGACGCCCCAGAACCGCGCCTTGCTTGAGACGCGCGAGCGGCTGCAAGGCAAGATAGACGCCTGGCATATCGCACATCGCGGCGCGGCCCATGACCATGAGGCTTACAAAGCCTTTCTGAGCGAGATCGGGTATTTGTGCCCTGAGGGCGAGGATTTTGAGATTGAGACTCAAAATGTCGACCCCGAGATCGCCACCATTCCCGGCCCGCAGCTTGTGGTTCCAATCACCAATGCGCGCTATGCGCTCAATGCGGCCAATGCGCGATGGGGCAGTCTTTATGATGCGCTCTATGGCACGGATGCTATGGGCTCGACGCCCCCGCCCGGCGGCTATGAGCGCGGGCGCGGTGCGCGGGTTGTGGCGCGGGCGCGGGTCTTTCTGGATGAGGCGTTTCCGGTGGAGGGCACATCGCACGCCGATGCGCGGCGCTATCATGTGCAGGAGGGGCGGCTTCTGGTGGACGACAGGCCGCTGCAAAACCCCGAGAAATTTGTAGGCTACAAAGGGAACCCGAAAGCGCCCGATGCAATCTTGTTGAAGAACAACGGCTTGCACGTCGAGCTTGTGTTTGATCGTGCGCATCCGATTGGCAGCCACGATCAGGCGTTGCTGGCGGATGTGCAGCTGGAGAGCGCTTTGTCGGCGATTATGGATTGCGAAGATTCGGTGGCGTGCGTGGATGGCGAGGACAAGACTCTCGCCTATTCGAACTGGCTTGGCCTGATGAAGGGGGATCTTGCTGCCGATGTGGTCAAGGGCGGCAAGACCCTGAGCCGGCGTCTTGCGCAGGACCGCCACTATACGGCGCCGGACGGAGGCGACCTTGTCCTGAAGGGGCGGGCCTTGATGTGGGTGCGCAATGTCGGGCATTTGATGACCAATCCAGCGATCCTTGATCCGCAGGGCAATGAAGTCTTTGAAGGGCTTATGGATGCACTGGTCACCACGTTGATTGCGATGCATGACCTTAAGCGCGAGAGTGGCAACTCTGTGCATGGGTCGGTTTATGTGGTGAAGCCGAAGATGCACGGGCCTGAAGAGGTGGCCTTTGCCGAGGCGGTCTTTGCGCGCGTCGAGAGCGTGCTCGGGCTGCCGGCCAATACGGTGAAGATCGGGGTGATGGACGAAGAGCGCCGCACCTCTGTCAACCTCAAGGAATGTATCCGCGCCGCGAAATCGCGGATTGCCTTTATCAACACGGGCTTTCTGGACCGCACGGGCGACGAAATCCACACCTCGATGGAAGCCGGCCCGTTCAGCCGCAAGGATTTCATCAAACGCAAGGGCTGGATCGGGGCCTATGAGAACCTCAATGTCGACATCGGCCTTGAGTGTGGCCTTTCGGGCAAAGCCCAGATTGGCAAGGGGATGTGGGCGATGCCTGATATGATGGCGGCCATGCTGGAACAAAAGATCGAGCATCCGAAAGCGGGGGCCACCTGTGCTTGGGTTCCCTCGCCAACGGCGGCAACGCTTCATGCGCTGCACTATCACAAGATCGATGTGCTGGCGGTGCAGGCCAAGCTGCGCAGTGGCGGGCGGCGTGCCCATGTTGACGGGATTTTGGACATACCCTTGGCGACCTATCGCCGCTGGACCAAAGCGCAGATCACGCGGGAAGTGGAAAACAACGCCCAAGGCATTCTCGGCTATGTGGTGCGCTGGGTCGATCAGGGCGTGGGCTGTTCGAAAGTGCCGGATATAAACGATATCGGCTTGATGGAAGACCGTGCGACCTGCCGCATTTCGGCGCAAGCTCTGGCGAACTGGCTGCACCATTCGGTGGTGGATGCGCAGGATGTGATGGCGGCGATGCGCAAGATGGCCGCTGTGGTTGATGCACAGAACGCCGGTGATGCGGCCTATACGCCGATGGCCCCGAGCTTTGAGGGGATCGCGTTTCAGGCGGCCTGTGATCTGGTCTTCAAGGGCCGCACGCAGCCCTCAGGCTATACCGAGCCGGTGCTCCATGCGCGTCGCCTTGAGCTGAAGGCCTCGCTCTAAGCGACGGCCTTCACGGCCAGAGCAAAGGCGCGCGCCTCTGCGGGCGCGCGGCCGAGCTGGGCTTTGGCGTCAAACACATCCTTGATGTCAAGCGCGGGGAACTGCGCGGCTGTGACCTCTGCGAGCGATTTGCCGCTGCTGAGAGCGCTGGCGCACAGCTCTTTTGTTTTGAGCTGGGCTTCGGGGCGCGGCAGTGTGGCGCTCAGCGCAAAAGACAGGGCTTCGGCAAAGATAAGGCCCTGACCGCTCTCAAGGGTTGCGCTCATTTGGGCGCTGTTGGGCGTGAGCTTGGCGGCCATCTGGTGGGCGTGGCCAAGGGCTGCGCCCGTGCCCAGAACGAGCTGGGGCAGGGTCAGCCACTCGGTGATCCAGGCGCCACCGTCGCGCTGTTGGGCGTGTTGGGCGCTGGCTTGCAGGCTGCAATTGAGCGCCGTGACATGGCGCGCCAAACCGGTGATCACACCTGCGGACACCGGGTTTTGCTTTTGGGGCATGGTTGAGGAGCTGCCCGCACCGCCAAGGGTCACTTCGGCGCGCTCTGTCATGGTCAGCTCTGACAGATCGGCTGCCATTTTGCCCAATGCGTTGCTGAGGCGCGTGGCCCAAGACGCCAGCCAGACGATCGGGGTTCTGTCGCTGTGCCAGCTGCGGGCCGGATCATGCAGGCCGAGGGCCGCGGCGAGGGCGGCGCGCGTATCGCTCGCTTTGGGGCCGAGTGCGCTGCTTGTGCCGGCTGCGCCGGAGAGCGACACCCAGAAGGCCGTCTCGCGGGCGGCGTCAAACTCTGCGGCGAGCGCGCAGAGCGGCTGGCCCCATGCGGCGACAACCGCGCCAAAGCTTGTCGGTGTGGCGTGTTGGCCCCAGGTGCGCCCTGCCATTGGCGTTTCGGCGTGTTTTTCGGCGAGCGCAGCAAGATTTGCCAGATGGTCTTTCACGGTGGTTTGGATGTGCTCAAAGGCGCGCTTGAGACGCAGCATGAGCGCGGTGTCCAGAATATCCTGCGAGGTTGCGCCCCAATGCAAATACTGCGCGTGTTCGGGGGCTTCCAGTGTTTTGCGCAGAGCAGCGAGAAACGCGGGGATGCTGACGCCGTTTTGGGCTGTGGCGGCGGCCAGTCCTGCGGGGTCAACCTGCACTTCCATTGCCGCCCGATGCAGAAATGCACCGCTGGTCTGCGGGATGACGCCCAGATCGCCTTGGACTTTGGCCAGAGCGCCTTCCACAAGCAGGAGCGCGCGCATCTCGGCGCTGTCTGTGAACAGCGCGGCAAGTGGGCCTGTGTCAAAGAGTTTGGCGAGGTGTTGGCTGTCAAAGGCGGAAGCGGCCATCAGATATGTCCGATCTCTGTTAGGAAATTTGTGAGCAGTTTGGCATAGGCTTCGGGTTGTTCCACGCAGGGCAGATGTCCGGCGCGGCGGATGATTTCAAACCGCGAGCCGGGGATGAGCGCCGCGGTTTCGGCCACGAGATCTGGCGGGGTGGAGCCGTCTTCGGACCCGGCAATCGCCAGTGTGGGCAGGCGCAGCCCTGATGTGGGCGTGATAAAGTCGGTGCCGGCAATGGCGGCGGAACAGCCTGTATACCCCGCTCGCGGTTGGCGGATCAGCATATTGCGCCAAGCGCTGAATTCGGGTGTTTGCCGGAAGGCGGGGGCAAACCAGCGCTCAAGGATGCTGTCGGCCAAAGCCTCGATCCCGCCTGCGTTGACCGCCTCGATCCGATCCTGCCACATCTGGCGGGTGCCGATTTTGGCTCCGGTGTTGGAGAGCACCATGGCGCGCATCAGATCAAGGCGTTTCACGGCCAGCCCCTGCGCAATCATTCCGCCGATCGAGAGGCCGACAAAGACGCAGTCTTTTACGGCAAGATAATCCAGCAGGTTTTCGGCATCGCGCACCAATGTGCCCATGGAATAGGGCGCATCAGGGCCATCAGACAGGCCATGGCCGCGCTTGTCATAGCGGATCAGGCGCAGGCCCTTGGGCAGATAGGGCAAGACAGCGTCCCAAAGGCGCAGATCGGTGCCAAGAGAATTGGCGAAGACCACGGCAGGCCCGTCTTTGGGGCCTTCGTCTTTGTAATGCAGGCGGATATCGCCAAGATCGGCTATGGTCATCGGGGTCTCTCCGCTCTGCGCTGAGGGTGTCATGGTCTGGCTGTTTCATACACTTGCCCGGCGCAGGAGGCCAAGCCCCCGTTTGCAGGGCGGGCTTGCATCAACCGAGCGTGGCAAGCGCTTTTTGAAAGACCGGCTCATCGACATTGCCGCCTGTTGCCACGGCGATCACGGCGGGGGCGTCGGTTTTGTCGGCATGAAACAGCGCGGCTGCAAGGCCCACGGCGCCGCCCGGTTCGATGACAATCTTGAGGCGCTGGAACGCCTGTGCCATGGCCCGGAGCGCCTCCTCTTCGCGGACAACAATCCCGGCGCCGCAATGCTCGGCCATGATCGGGAAGGTTATATCGCCCGGCTGCGGGGTGATGATCGCATCACAGAGCGACCCTGTCAGCTCAGCGTTGCGCTCTATTTTGCCGGTGGCCAGAGAGCGCGTCACATCGTCAAAGCCCTCAGGCTCACAGGGGCGGACCTTGAAGCCCGGTGCCTCGGCTGCGAGGGCAAGGGCGATACCCGAGGTCAGCCCGCCGCCGCCACAACAGACCAACACCTCGGCCTCATGCACGCCCAAGTCGGCGGCTTGTGCAGCAATCTCAAGGCCTGTCGTGCCTTGGCCGGCGATGACAAGAGGCTCGTCATAGGGCTTGATCAGGGTCAGGCCGCGCTCGGCCGCGAGGCGCGCACCGATGGCGTCGCGGTCTTCTGTGGCGCGGTCATAGAGCACAACCTCGGCCCCGAGAGCGCGGGTGTTTTCGATTTTGAGCTTTGGTGCGTCTGCGGGCATGATGATCACGGCGCTGACACCGTGAAGGGCGGCTGCATAGGCAACGCCTTGAGCGTGGTTGCCCGAGGAGAAGGCGATCACCCCGTTTTTGCGCCGCTCTTCGGGCAGGCCAGACAGGGCCGACCAGCCGCCGCGAAACTTGAAGGAGCCGGTATGCTGAAGGCATTCGGCTTTGACAAAGACGGGCTTGCCCGCGATGGCGTCAAGAAACGGCGAGGAGAGGAGCGGGGTGCGGCGCGCGTGGCCGTCAAGGCGGGTTGCGGCGGCGCGGATCATGTCGATGTTCATAGGCGTTTTGCCCATTGGAGCAGCGCATCCAGCGCGGCGGGTTCGTCGAGGTAGGGCACATGGCCGCGATCAGGGACCACAGCGGCGATCATATCGGGGCGCATGGCGCGCATTTTGGCGAAAGTGTCGGCACTGAGCAGCGTGGAGTTTGCTCCGCGTAGGGCCGCGATAGGCAGCTCCGAGAGGGCCTCAAACAGCGGCCACAGATCGGGCAGCTCGCTGTCGAGCGCTGCAACAACGCCCTCGCGCAGGGCGGGATCATACGTCAGCTCGAGGCCCGTGTCGCCTTGGGTGAAGAGTCGCGAAATTTCCTCGCGAAAGCGGCTGGTCGGGACATTGTCAAAGCCCTGTGCCAGATCGGGCCAGACGTTGAGCAGGCTGTCAAAATCCTTGAAGGCGGGCTTTTTGCCGATCACCTGTGCGATTTTTTCAAGGCCGTGGCGGGCCAGCTCGGGGCCGACATCATTGAGCGCCACCCCAAGCAGGCGCGACTTGGCTGTCGCGGCCAGTGTCATGGCGATCAGCCCGCCACGGGAGGTGCCAAGAATCGCGGCTTTGGGCAGGGCGAGATGGTCCATCAGCTCGACCACATCGCGGCTTTCCGTTAGGGGCGTATAGGTGCTTGGATCGGCCCAGCCCGACAGCCCGCGACCGCGGTAGTCCAGACGAATGAGGCGCATATGCGACAGGTGGGGCGCGACAAAATCAAAGTCGCGCATGGTGCGGGTGAGGCCGGGCAGGCACAGGAGGGGAAGGCCCTCGCCCTCGTCTTCGTAATAAAGCGAGGTCCCGTCTGAGGCCTTGAACCTAGGCATGGTTGCGCCCGGCGACCAGCTCGGGAAGCGCTTTCAGATCGCTCAGGATATGGGCCGGCCTGCCGGGCAGGCGATCCATCGGAAGGCCGGTGCGGTTGACCCAGACGGTTTCAAAGCCAAACGACGTCGCGCAGGCGGCGTCCCATCCGTTGGAGGAGACAAAGATAACCTCACGGGGCTGTGTGCCGAGGCGTGCTTCAACCAGTTGGTAGACCTTTGCGGAGGGTTTGAAAACGCCGACATCCTGAACCGAGAGAACGGCGTCAAACTGGCCTGACAGGCCCGCAGAGGAGACTGCGCCATTGAGCATATCGGGGGAGCCGTTGGAGAGAATAGCGGTTTGAAGACCCGCCTCGCGCAGCCTGCGCAGCATTTCGGGGACTTCGGCATAGGCCGAGAGCGACCAATACAGCTGCAAGAGCCGCTCGCGCAGATCGGGATTGCCGTGAAGGCCTGTAGCCTCGAGCGCCCAGTCAAGGCCATCGGCTGTCACCTGCCAGAAATCGGTATGCTCGCCGGTGACGGCGCGCAGCCAGGTATATTGCAGCTGTTTGTCGCGCCAGTGTGCGGCGAGGCTTTGCCATGTTTTGGCCAACTCGGGAAAGGCGGGGTCTGCCGCGGCCTCTCGGGCGGCGGCTGTGACGTCAAAAAGAGTTCCGTAGGCGTCAAAAACGCAGGCTTTGATCGGCATCACATTTCCCCTCGTGATTTTTTTGGCGAGAGTGGGCGAGGGGGGCAGAAAGGTCAATGGCGCTGGCTGTTTGCAATCATGGGATTTGGCGTTTAGTTTATCTGCGAGCCTGAGAACCTGCGCAGCTGGCGCGGCCTCTAAATTCATTTCCCAATCAGAACTGGACACGCGATGAGCGAAGTAAAAAGCGGTGATACCGTACGCATTCACTATACTGGAACCTTGAGCGACGGCTCGGTTTTTGATTCGAGCCAAGGCAAGGACCCGCTCGAGTTTGTGGTTGGGTCAGGCCAGATCATCCCCGGTCTGGATGTGGCGTTGCCCGGTATGAAAGTCGGTGAGGAAAAGCGCGTCGAGATTGCCAGCGACGATGCTTACGGCCCCCATCACCCCGAAGCGCGCCAAGCGGTGCCGCGTGGCGAAATTCCTGCGGATATTCCGCTGGAGATCGGCCTGCAGCTTCAGGCGAAAAACGAGCGGGGCGAGATCATGCCCCTCACGGTGGCAGAGATCACCGATGAGACGGTTGTTCTGGATGCCAACCACCCGCTTGCCGGCAAGGATTTGACATTCGAGATCGAGCTTGTCTCGGTGAGCTAAGCGATGTCGGGCGGGTTTGAAACAAAACCCGCCCAAGTCTCGCGAAACCTTGATTGGTGGGTGAGAGCCTCTTTGCGCTATACCTCAACGACCAGAGGCGCAAAGGAGAAGCCCGATGTGGCGCAGCATTACATTTGTTATCCTGATGCTTGCGGGGTTTGCCGCCTCTGCCAAGGCTGAGGACAACCGGCTTGTTGTGGTCGAGCTTTTCACCTCGCAGGGCTGTTCGAGCTGCCCGCCGGCGGACGCTTTCTTGCATGAGCTGGCGGCGCGGGAGGATGTGCTCGCGCTCGGACTTCACGTGGATTATTGGGATTATATCGGCTGGACCGATGTGTTTGGCCAAAAGGCCCATTCGGACCGTCAGCGCGCCTATGCCCGTGTCGGCGGGCGGCGCTCTGTTTATACGCCCCAGATGGTTGTTCAGGGCGAGCAGCATATTGTCGGCAACCACCCCGTCGAAGTGAACCGCCTGATCCGGCGTCATCAGGCAGACGCCGCCAAGGCGCGCCTGACGGTGGTGCGCGAGGCCGGGCTGCTGCGCATTGCAGCGCAGGCAGAAACACCGGCACAAACACAAACACAAGCGCAGGGGCGTGGCGAGCCTGTGGCTGTGCTGATGGTGCGGTATGTGCCCCGCGCTGTGACTCAGATCCAGCGGGGAGAAAACGCGGGGCTTGAGATCGCATATGCCAATATCGTGACAGACATCAAACTGCTCGACGTCTGGGATATGACGCGCCCCTATGAGGCCAGAGTGCCGCTGAGCGGGCCAGAGCGCGCCGCAATCATTGTGCAGGCGCGCGGGCATGGTCCGATTGTGGCTGCGGCGCGCGCCGATTGAGGCCGGCTTTGGAGGCGGTGCGGGAGCCGGCTCGGGGATAGCGCGGGCCTGGGCGCGCCCGCTGCCTTATTCTGCCGGTTGAAAGCCCTCGATGAGCTGGCGCAGCCCGAAAGCGGCTCCGGCAAAAATTGCGGCGAAGGTGATCGGGGCTGAATAGCTCAGCGTGGAGAAGGCCGAGAGGCCCTGACCGACGGTGCAGCCCATGGCCAGAACCGCCCCGGCGCCCATACAGGCCGCCCCCAAGAGCTGGCGGCGCAACTCGCGCGGATCTTCACAGGCTTCCCAGCGGAAGTGGCCTTTGATGAGCGAGCCAATGAAGGCTCCGATAAGCACCCCGCCCACCGAGCCGACCGCAAAAGACGGCAGGCCCGCGGAGGCTGTCATGGCAAAGAGCAAGGTTTCCCCAACAGGGGCGCTGAAGCTATGGGACACAACCGGATAAGCGCCAAATCCGTGGGCCGTGATATAGCCCGAAGCGGCCCAGCCGCTGACGATTGCTGCGGCCACCACCAGCGCCCAGAAGGCTGAGGCCGGGCTTTTGCGAAAGGCCGGAGAGGCCAGCGAGGCGAGGGCGATCAGAAAGCCGATCGTCACCCCGAGCTTTGGCACGCCAAGACCTGTCTGTGCGGCGATAAAATGAACGATGCCGGGGGGCGCTGTGGCCTCTGTTTGAGGAAAGACCCAAATGCGCAGATAGGCGAGCGGGCCGGACAGCACCGCATAAGCCGAAACGCCCATCACCAGAACAATCACAAAGGCACGCATATCGCCGCCGCCGAGCCGCGCCAGCGCGCCAAAGCCGCAGTTGCCCGCAAGGGCCATGCCATAGCCAAACATCAAGCCGCCAAGGACCGAGGCAACGGGCATCCATGTGATGGACAGATAAAAGCTTTGCTCAAGCGCCACCATGCCCGCGCCGGAGAGCGCATATGTGCCCATGATCGCCGCGCCGATGGCAAGCCCCCACATCCGCAGGCGCAGGGTGTTGCCTCCGTAGAGCGCATCTTCAATCGCGCCGAGCGTGCAAAAGCGCCCGAGCCGGGCGGCAAGGCCGAGCAATACGCCGCCAAAAACGCCGGCCAGCGTCACAAAACTGCTTTCGGACAGTATATCAAGCATCTGCAACCCTCCCCAGTCACGATGCGGTGTGTTCAGCTATCGTCGTCGCAAAACAGCTCGTAGACAAGCTCCAAAATGCGTTTGGGACGATTGTCTGCCAGACGGTAGTATATCGCCTTGCCGTCGCGGCGCGGAATAACGAGGCCTTCCAGACGCAAGCGCGAGAGCTGCTGGCTCACGGCGGCCTGACGCGCGGAGAGCAGGCTTTCAAGCTCGGTCACCGACTTTTCTCCTGTCACGAGGTGACAGAGGATCATCAGGCGGCCTTCGTGACTGACTGTTTTGAGGAAGTTGGACGCCTTGGTGGCGTTGTCCATGAACTTGTCGATTTCTGCATCGCTCAGATCATCGGTGAATTGTGGAAGTCCCATCGGGTATCCTTCTGCGCGGGACTTCGTGCCCCAAATTGTCTAATTGCTGGCAGCGGCGCCGTCAGGTTTTACATAGCTTGTTTTGGCCCTTAGCATCATTTCAAGCAGACCCCAAAAAAAATCTTCTCCGGGGTAGCCTTCAATCCGGCCGATTTCTTTGCCCTCATCTACCAGAATAAACGTCGGTGTGAACACAGGCTTGCGGGCGAAGTGCACATCCGCAGGAGGCCCATCTGCAATATTCACCAGACGCAAAGGGGCAAAAGCCCCTTCCGGTGTTTTGGGGTAGATCGGACCTATCTCGGCCAGCCACTTTTGGCAATAGTGGCAGCCTTTCTGCTCGACCATGATCAGTTCGACAGCAAGCGCCTGACTGGCCATGAAAAGAGAAAAAGCCACAAGGGAAAAAAACCGGGTGAGCATCGCCACATCATTGACTGTTTGAATTACACACAACATAATCTGAATATGTTAATTTGACAAGGAGCGCGGGCCATGCTCGGCGAAATCAGCTACTGGGGCGCAGCATTGGCCGGGCTGGTGGCGTTTTTTACGCCCTGTATCCTGCCGATGGTCCCGTTTTATCTGAGTTATATGGCGGGGATATCCATGAGCGAGCTGCGCGAGGAGGGCGATATTGCGCCCGGCGCGCAAAAGCGGCTTGTCGTCTCGGCCGTCATGTTTGCCTTGGGGGTGACAACGATCTTCATGCTGCTGGGCTTGGGAGCGACGGCTCTGGGGCAGGCTTTTGCACAGTGGAAGCAGCCTTTGTCTTATGTCGCGGCGGCGGTGATCTTTGTCTTTGGTCTGCATTTTCTGGGGGTGATCCGTATCGGATTTCTCTATCGGGAGGCGCGGATGGAGAGCAAGGCCGACCCTTCGACCGTGCTGGGCGCCTATGTCATGGGGCTGGCTTTCGGTTTTGGCTGGACGGCTTGTGTCGGGCCTGTGCTGGCGTCGATTCTGTTTATGGCGAGCGGTATGGGCGAGCTGTGGAAGGGAGCGCTTTTGCTGGCCTGTTTCGGGCTGGGAATGACGGCGCCTTTTGTTCTGGCGGCTCTGTTTGCGAAGCCGTTTCTGAGCTTCATGGCGCGCTTCCGCCAGTATCAGGGCCACGTCGAAAAGGTCATGGGGGTGATGCTGATCGTGTTTGCGATCCTGATTGCGACAAACACGGTGAATCTGATTGCCAACTGGATGATCGAGGTTTTCCCCAGCTTTCAGACGCTGGGATGATGCGTGTAACGGGAGAGAGATATGAATAAGATAGTGGCGGGTATCGCCGCGCTTTTGATTGGGCTGCCGGTTTACGGGGCCGAGCTTGGCGATGACGGGCTGCACAAGGCGGCCTGGATGCGTGATACCTTCAAAGACCTGCGCGAAGATCTGGCCGAGGCCAACGCGGAGGGCAAGCGCCTTGCGATCATCATCGAGCAGCGCGGCTGCATCTATTGCAAGAAGATGCATGAGGAGGTCTTTGTCGTTCCCGAGATCGACAGCTACATCACGGAGAATTACTTTTTCGTCCAGATCAATATGTTCGGAGATGTGGAGGTCACGGATTTTGACGGCGAGACTTTGCCTGAAAAAGAGATGGTCCAGAAATGGGGCGCGCTTTTCACGCCCCTGATGATCTATTTTCCCGAAGAGGTGGCCGAGGGGCTGAGCGCGCCGCAGGCGGCTGTGGCGCAGGTGCCCGGTGCTTTTGGGAAATGGACCACGCTCAATATGCTGACCTGGGTGAAAGAAAAAGGCTATGCTGGCGAGGAGCCTTTCCAGAAATATCATGCGCGTATGCTGGAGACGCAACTTTCGGAATGATTTTTCGGGGCTTTGGAGCCTAAGAGACCGTGGGTCGCTCAAAGGCGTATAAATAGGTAAATTCATTTTCGTGAATTTGTTGTTGCGAGTCTCTTGCCTGTCCACTACGGTATGCAGAGCTAACCTAGCTTTAGAACACGGGTGGCCAAGGGAGGAATTATGAGGTTCACAACACTTGCACTGGCGGCAACGCTGACAGCCGGAGCGGCTTATGCGGATATGGTTGCACCAAAAGATGTCGTCTTCACCGAAGATGGCGCGGTTGAAATGTCGCTGAGTGGCGCGGCTGGCAACGTCGAGGAAGGCATTGGTGTCTACTCGAGCCGCAGCAAAGGCAATTGCGTTGCTTGTCATGTCGTCAGCTCGCTGCCGGATGTCGCATTTCCGGGCAATATCGGCCCGGCGCTTGATGGCGTCGCAGACCGTTGGAATGAGGCGGAGTTGCGCGGTATCGTGTCAAACGCCAAGCTGACATACGACGGAACGATGATGCCGAGTTACTATAAGGTCGAGGGCTATCAGCGTCCGGGCAATGCCTATACCGGCAAGGCCGCAGAGGGTGCTCTGGATCCGCTTTTGAGCGCACAGCAGATTGAAGATGTTGTTGCGTTCCTGATGACACTGAAAGACGAGTGATCCAGTCCGCTGGACCGCTTTGAGAGAGACGTAAAGGAGTTAGATATGGAATTTTCACGACGTGATACGCTTGCCCTTGGGGTCGGCGCTGTTGCCCTGACAATTCTGCCGTTTCAGGCCACTGCGGCCGCCGACGACATGATTGCAGCGTTTACAGGTGGCGCAGATGTGGCTGAAGGCGGTGTAACGCTGACGGCTCCTGAAATCGCCGAAAATGGGAATACTGTTCCAGTCACCGTATCGGCGGACGGCGCAGAGGCGATTTTGCTTCTGGCGGCGGGCAACCCGACACCTGATGTGGCAACATTTAATTTTGGCGAGCTGTCCGGTAGCCAGAGTGCCTCAACACGCATCCGTCTTGCCGGCACGCAAGATGTTGTTGCTGTGGCCAAGATGGCAGACGGCACATTTGCCCGCGCAAGCTCGACTGTAAAAGTGACCATTGGCGGCTGCGGCGGCTAATCAGAGGAGACGAAAAAAATGGCAGATGGTGTAAAACCCCGCGTCAAAGCCCCCAAGTCGGCAGCAGCTGGCGAAGTTGTGACGATCAAGACTCTGATCAGTCACAGCATGGAATCAGGCCAGCGCAAAGACAGCGATGGCAACAAGATTCCACGCTCGATCATCAACCGCTTTACCGCGGAATTTAACGGTAAGATGGTGATTGATGTTGCGCTCGCACCTGCGATCTCGACAAACCCGTATTTCGAATTCGAAGCAACTGTTCCTGAAGCCGGTGATTTCAAATTCACCTGGTATGACGACGACGGTTCTGTCTACGAAGACGCAAAATCAGTCGCAATCGCCTGATCAACACGCAGAAGTGCCTTGCCCCGCAGAAGGGCAGGGTGCTTTCCAAGGGAGGAAATGCATGAACTTCAAGATAATGTCCCTCATCGGCGCGGTTGCGCTTGCTGTGCCAACATTTGGCATGGCTGACCCCGACGATGACACGCTGGTGATCAACGGCGATATCGCGATCACCACCAAAGCCCCGGCGCCTGCCCATTTGTCAGATTCGCTTGATGAAGTGATGTCTGGCTGGCACTTTCGCTCAGACGAAACACAGGCCATGGAAATGGACGATTTTGACAACCCCGGCATGATTTTTGTCGAAGAGGGCGCCGAAATCTGGAATGCGGTTGACGGAAGCGAAGGCAAGTCCTGCGCAAGCTGTCACGGAGCGCCTGAAGAGATGGCCGGCGTAAAGGCCGTCTATCCGAAGTGGAACGACGCCGCAGGCGAAGTGCGCACAATCCAGATGCAAGTCAATGATTGCCGTGAAAACCGCATGGGCGCGAAGCCCTGGAAAACAGACAAGGGCGGCTCTATCCCTATGGAAGCGCTGCTGGCGTCTGTGTCACGCGGTTTGCCTGTCAATGTCGCGATCGACGGTCCGGCTCAGGCCACATGGGAAAAAGGTAAAGAGATTTACTACACCCGCTATGGCCAGCTTGAGCTGTCTTGTGCCAATTGCCACGAAGACAACTATGGCAATATGATCCGCGCGGATCATTTGAGCCAAGGCCAGATCAACGGCTTTCCCACATACCGTTTGAAAAACGCCAAGCTGAACGGCACGCACAGCCGCTTTAAGGGCTGCGTCCGTGACACACGCGCTGAAACATTCAGCCCGGGCAGCGCAGAGTTTGTTGCGCTTGAGCTTTATGTCGCCAGCCGCGGCAACGGTCTTTCGATCGAAGGGCCTTCTGTCCGCAACTAAACCATCTAAAGCCCGCATCTCGACAGAGGTGCGGGTCTCTTTTTGTCAGAACGCATTAGGTTTTGTGCATATGTTGCCGCCAATGCCCGAAGGAAGGTTCTCTTGCCATGATCTCACGCCGCGATTTTCTCCAAGTTTCTATGGCCGCCTCGGCACTTTATGGTGCGAGCGGATTTGGCAATTGGGCCCGTCTGGCGGCGCAGCAGGCGCTCACGCAGGACCAGCTTCTGGAGTTTGAAACCTATGGCAACGTGAGCCTTATTCACGTCACCGATATCCATGCGCAGATGAAGCCGATCTTCTTCCGCGAACCAGAGGTCAATATTGGCGTTGGGGAGAACAAGGGCTTTGTGCCCCATATTACCGGCGCGGACTTCCGCAAGGCCTATGGCGTTGCCGATGGCAGCCCTGCGGCCTATGCGCTGAGCTACAACGACTTTACCTCGCTTGCGCAGCAATATGGCCGTGTCGGCGGGCTTGACCGTGTGGCGACTGTGGTCAACGCGATCCGCGCCGACCGCCCTGATGCGCTCTTGCTGGATGGTGGCGATACATGGCATGGCTCCTATACCTGCTACCAGACCGAGGGGCAGGATATGGTCAATGTTATGAACGCGCTCAAGCCCGATGCGATGACGTTCCACTGGGAATTTACACTCGGTTCGGAGCGGGTGAACGAGCTTGTCTCGAGCCTGCCGTTTACCTCGCTTGGGCAGAATATTTTCGATGCGGAATGGGACGAGCCAGCCGAGCTTTTCAAGCCCTACAAGTTCTTTGAGCGCGGCGGTGTGAAAGTGGCCGTGATCGGGCAAGCCTTCCCTTATATGCCGATTGCCAACCCGCGCTGGATGTTCCCGGAATACTCCTTCGGGATCCGCGAAGACAATATGGCGGCCATGGTGCAGGAGGTGCGCGATCAGGGGGCCGAGCTTGTTGTTGTGCTGAGCCACAACGGCTTTGATGTGGACAAGAAGATGGCGGGCAATGTCGAGGGGATTGACGTGATCCTCTCCGGGCACACCCATGATGCGCTGCCCGAGCCTGTGCTTGTGGGCAAGACGCATATCATTGCCTCCGGCTCCAATGGCAAGTTTGTCAGCCGTATCGACCTTGATGTGCGCGACGGCGAAATGAAGGGCATCCGTCACAAGCTGATCCCGATTTTCTCGGATGTGATCACGCCGGATCAGGAGGTTGCGGCGCTGATTGATGCGCAGCGCGCGCCCTATGAGGACAAGCTCAAAGAGGTGATCGGCACGACCGATACGCTGCTCTACCGCCGCGGGAACTTTAACGGCTCTTGGGATGATCTGATCTGTAACGCGCTGATGTCTGAGCGCGAAGCCGATATCGCTATGAGCCCTGGCGTGCGGTGGGGGCCGAGCATCCTGCCGGGTCAACAGATCACACGGGAAGATATTTGGAACGTAACATCAATGACTTACGGGGAAGCTTATCGCAGCGAGATGACCGGTGAGTTCATCAAGGTGATCCTTGAGGATGTGGGCGACAACCTGTTCAACCCGGACCCCTACTACCAGCAGGGCGGTGACATGGTCCGGATTGGCGGCATGGGCTATAAGATTGATGTGAGCAAGCCACAGGGCGAGCGGATCAGCGATATGACCCTCTTGAAGACCGGCGAAGCGATTGACCCCGCGAAAAACTATGTTGTGGCGGGCTGGGCCAGTGTGAACGAGGGCACGGAAGGCCCGCAGATTTGGGATGTGGTGGAAAACCACATTCGCAAAGAGGGCACTGTGCGGCTTGAGGAGAATACATCGGTTCAGGTTACGGGGGCGTAAAGGCAGCGCACCGGATTTATTTTGCCGGTTTGAAAATAAATCCGCCCGCGGGATGGTCCGCGGGCGGATTTTTGTTTGGAGCGGTGTTTCGGCTGGCGCCGACCCGGAGGGGGGCCAGCCCCCCAGAGACAAAAGCCTGCCGGCTTTTGTCTCATCCCCCCGGGATATTTCGGGCAATAAAAAAGCCGGGAGAGCGGGCGCCTAGCGGCTCTGGCGGGCCATGAAGGCGAGGCGCTCGAAAAGATGCACATCCTGCTCGTTTTTCAAAAGCGCGCCGTGCAGTTTGGGCAGGGCATTGGCCGCATCGCGCCGCAGGTCTTCGGGGCCGAGGTCTTCGGCGAGCAGAAGCTTGAGCCAGTCGAGTACTTCGGAGGTGGAGGGTTTTTTCTTAAGACCCGATTGGTCGCGGATCTCGTAGAACTGGGTCAGCGCCGTTGTCAGGAGCTGTTCTTTGATGGCGGGGTGATGCACCGCCACGATCTGGCGCATGGTCTCCATATCGGGGAAGCGGATGTAGTGAAAAAAGCAGCGGCGCAGGAAGGCGTCGGGCAGTTCTTTTTCGTTGTTGGAGGTGATGATGATCACCGGGCGGTTTTGGGCGCGGATCGTCTCGCCGGTTTCATAGACATGAAACTCCATGCGGTCTAGCTCTTGCAGCAGGTCGTTGGGGAACTCGATGTCGGCTTTGTCGACCTCGTCAATCAGGAGCACCACGCGCTCCTCGCTGGTGAAGGCCTCCCAGAGTTTGCCCTTTTTGATATAGTTTTTCACATCATGCACCCGCGCCTCGCCGAGCTGGCTGTCGCGCAGCCGAGATACGGCGTCATACTCGTAAAGCCCTTGCTGGGCCTTGGTGGTGGATTTGATGTTCCATTCGATCATGCGCAGGCCCAAAGCGCTGGCGACCTGACGGGCCAGCTCTGTTTTTCCTGTGCCCGGCTCGCCTTTGACGAGGAGCGGGCGCTCGAGCGTGACGGCGGCGTTGACGGCTGTTTTGAGGTCTTCGGTGGCGATATAGGCCTTCGTTCCTTCAAATCTCATGTGAGCACTGCCTTCTTGATTGTTGATTTCCAAGGCAAACTATCCGAGACGCAATTTCACCGCAATCTGATGTTATGGGGTAGTGACAATCCGCTTCCTTAGGGGTAAGAGCGGCGCAGAAGAAGCGCGCAGTGTAGGAGAGTAACCCGTGTCATTGACTCGCTCAAACGTAGGGGTAAAGGAAATGAAAGCAGAGTTTTTTCTGCCTGATGATTATCGTCCAGCAGAGGACGAACCTTTTATGAACGAGCGCCAGCTCGAATATTTCCGCCGAAAACTGATCACGTGGCGCGACGAATTGCTGGAAGGCAGTCGCGATACGATTGAAGGGCTTCAAGAGAGCACGCGCAATATTCCGGACGCAGCCGACCGCGCCTCGGAGGAGACCGATCGTGCGCTGGAGCTGCGCACCCGGGACCGCCAGCGCAAGCTTGTCTCAAAGATCGACGCGGCCTTGCGGCGGATCAGCGAGGGCGAATTCGGCTATTGTGAGGTGACGGGTGACCAGATTTCGCTCAAGCGCCTTGATGCGCGCCCGATTGCGACCATGAGCCTTGAGGCTCAGGAGCGCCACGAGCGCCGCGAGAAAGTCCACCGCGACGATTGATGCGTGGATGGGACTGATACAGAATACCAAGGCGTCGGAGCTTCTGTTCCGGCGCTTTTTTGTTGAGAGGCAGGCATGATCGAGGGCTTGAAAACCTATATTATCGGCGCCGGGATCGGCGGGCTGGCTTTGGCGCGGGTTTTGGCGCTGCGCGGCGCGGATGTGACCGTGCTGGAGCAGGCCGACGAGATCAAGGAAGTCGGTGCGGGGCTACAGATTTCGCCCAACGGGCTGGCTGTGTTGCGCGCGATCGGGCTTGAGCCGGCGCTTGTCCGCAGCGGGGCTGTTCTGGCGGATACGGTGCGGCTGATGGACTATCGCGGCGGGGAAGTTGTCCGGCTTGATCTGACGCAGATGTCGCCGCAGAAATATTACTTTGTGCATCGGGCCGAGCTGATCTCACTCTTGGCCGAGGGGGCGCGGGCTGCGGGGGCAAAAATCGAGCTTTTGCAAAAGGTTGAGCGGGTTGAGGCGGGCGCGCCTGCGGCGCTTGTTTTGCAGGGAGGCGCGCGGCGGGAGGCGGATCTGGTGATTGGCGCGGATGGGGTCCATTCTGTGGTGCGCCCTGTGCTCAACGGGGTGCGGGCGCCGTTTTTCACCGGCAATGCCGCATGGCGGGCTGTTGTGCCCAACCATTGGGGGCGGCGCAGCGATGTGCAGGTTCATATGGGGCCGCGGCGGCATCTTGTGAGCTATCCTTTGATGGGGGGGCGGCTGATCAATCTGGTGGCTGTGCAAGAGCAGCGCGCCTGGCTTGAGGAGAGCTGGACGCAGGCCGACGATCCGGCCAATTTGCGCGCGGCGTTTGCGGATTTTGCGCCCGAGGTTGGCGAGATGCTGGACGCGGTGGACGAGGTCGGGCTTTGGGGCTTGTTCCGTCATCCTGTGGCCGAGCATTGGCACGGGCAGGGGCTTGCTCTCTTGGGCGATGCGGCGCATCCGACCCTGCCGTTTCTGGCGCAGGGGGCTGTTATGGCGCTGGAGGATGCTTGGGGGCTGGGCGCGGCTTTGGAGCAGGCCGCAGGGCTTGGCACGGGGCTTGGCACGGGGCTTGAGACCTATCAGCTCTGGCGGCGGGCGCGGGCGCAAAAAGTCATCCGGGCGGCGACTGGCAACGCCTGGAAATATCACCTCGGCGTTGGCCCGCTGCGCTTTGCGGCGCATACGGCTTTGCGGCTGGGCGGGGCGCTTGCGCCCCGGCGGATGCTTGGCCAGTTTGACTGGCTTTATGGCTACGATATCACAGAGGCCTTGCCCGAAAAATCGGGCCGTTAACCTTTCCGATTGGGCCGATTCGGGGGGGGTGATATGCGTGCACAACCCGTGCACCATGCGTGCACCGGCCGAGCGGATTTCTGAAACGCGCAAAAAAGCCGCCGTTCGTTACCCGAGCGAACGGCGGCTTAAGTTTTGGGGCCGATTATTTAAGAAAGTTCCGCCTTAAATTTGTATCGCCAATACCCTGTCAGGCTGTGCCTTCTCGGGACATTGGCAATACCTTTTATCAAGTTAAAGGCGGGACGTTTTGAGAATTGAGCGGCCGGCATATTCTGCGCTCTCGCCGAGCGCTTCTTCGATGCGGATGAGCTGGTTATATTTGGCAAGCCGGTCCGAGCGCGCCAGCGAGCCGGTTTTGATCTGGCCACAGTTGGTGGCGACGGCGAGATCAGCGATGGTTGCGTCTTCGGTTTCGCCCGAGCGGTGGGACATGACATTGGTCATGCGCGCGCGGTGGGCCATGTCGACGGCCTTGAGGGTCTCTGACAGCGTGCCGATTTGGTTCACCTTGACGAGCATGGAGTTGGCGCAGCCCTGCGCGATCCCCATGGCGAGGCGCTCGGGGTTGGTCACAAAGAGGTCGTCCCCGACAAGCTGGACTGTCGCGCCGAGCTTGTCTGTGAGCGCTTTCCAGCCCTCCCAGTCATCTTCCGAGCAGCCATCCTCGATCGAGATGATCGGATAGTCGGCACAGAGCGCGGCGAGATAGTCGACATTTTCTGCGGGGGTCAGGGATTTGCCCTCGCCCTTCAGCTCGTATTTGCCGCCCTTGAAGTATTCTGTCGCGGCGCAGTCAAGCGCGAGATAGATGTCCTCGCCCGCCTTATAGCCGGCTTTTTCGATCGACTTCAGGATAAAGTCGAGCGCTTCGCGGGCCGAGGCGATGTTGGGCGCAAAGCCGCCTTCATCGCCGATCCCTGTGGAGAGGCCGGCGGCGGTCAGCTCTTTTTTGAGCGTGTGAAAGACTTCGGCCCCCATGCGGATCGCGTCGCGGATAGTGTCCGCGCTGACGGGCATGATCATGAATTCCTGAATGTCGATCGGGTTGTCGGCGTGTTCGCCGCCGTTGATGATATTCATCATCGGCACAGGAAGGGTGCGCGCAGATGTGCCCCCGACATAGCGAAACAGCGGTTGGGCGCAAAAATCGGCGGCGGCTTTGGCGGCGGCCAGAGAAACGCCGAGGATCGCGTTTGCGCCGAGGCGGGATTTGTTCGGCGTGCCGTCCAGCTCGATCATCACGGCGTCAAGCAGCTCCTGCTCGGTGGCGTCCATGCCGATCAGCGCTTCGGCGATCTCGCCGTTGACCGAGGCGCAGGCCTCAAGCACACCCTTGCCCATGTAGCGGCTTTTGTCGCCATCGCGCTTCTCTGAGGCTTCATAAGCACCGGTCGAGGCCCCCGAAGGCACAGCGGCGCGGCCCATGGTGCCGTCTTCCAAGATCACGTCGACTTCGACGGTGGGATTGCCACGGCTGTCGAGGATTTCACGGGCGTGGATGTCGATGATGGTGCTCATGGCAGAAAAGTCCCTCTGGTTGCTTTGCGCTGTTCATAGGCGCTTCAGCGCTGCGTGCAAGGTCGGTAGCGCCAACATCGCGGATATGCGCAGGCTTTGGCCTTTTTTATTGCCCGAAATATCCCGGGGGGATGATTCAAAAGCCGGCAGGCTTTTGAATCCGGGGGGCTGGCCCCCCGCCGGGGTCGGATTTTCGCGCAGCGAAAATGCGACCCTCTTTAAACGGCCGCAGAACTGCGGAGCGCTTGCGCCAGTTTGCGTTCGCGCAAAAACGTGTAGAGGCCGGAGGCAATGATCAGGGCCGCGCCGAGATAGGTCAGCGCATCCGGGGATTCCGAAAAGACGGCATAGCCCAGCAGGATCGAGAACAGGAGCCGCGTGTAGCGGAACGGCATGATTGCTGCGGTGTCACCCATGCGCATGGCGGTGACGATCAGATAATACCCGATCACACCAAAGCCGACGGCCGCGCCCAGCGAGAGCGCCTCGCCGCCGCTGACCGCCTCTGGCCAGCCGGTGAGCGCCATGAGCAAAGGGCTTGCGAGCACGAGGGCAAAGAAGCCGTAAAAGGAGACAACCGTTGAAGAGGTGCGCGCCGGCATGAGGCGGGTGAGCAGATCGCGTGCGGCAATGGCGAAGACGGTGATGACCACAAAGAGCGAGGCCGGCTCAAAGCCTGCGAGGCCGGGGCGGATGATGATCAGCACGCCCAGAAACCCGGTGAGAATGGCGCACCAGCGCCGCCAGCCGACCTGTTCGCCTAAAAACAGCGCCGCCCCGAGGGTGATTGCCAGTGGCGTGGCCTGAAACACCGCCGCGACGGTTGTGATCGGCACAAGCGAGAGCGAGGTGATAAAGAACAGTGCGGCCAGAGCTTCGGAGGCCGTGCGCCAGAACAGCGCCTGCGAAAAATGCCGTCGCTGAAACACATTGACCCGCTGGCCAAGCGCCACAAGGAAAAACACAAGCGAGCCGCCAAGGCCGAGCAGCAGCATGATCTGCCCTTTGGGAACCGAGCCGGAGAGATATTTGATAAAGCTGTCCTCAATCGCAAAGGCGGCCATGGCTGCCGTGATGAAGAGAATGCCGCGCAGGTTGTTCATGGGGGAGGGTCCGAAGCTGTTGTGTGCCACCTTTCGGGGAAAGCGGGCAGGGGCGCAAGGTCTTTCGCTTGTTAAGGAGTGTGTGACGCGGCGCGCGGCCGCAATTGGCTCTCGCGGTCTGCCCCCCCTGTCAGCCGCCGTCAGCCCCTGCCAGCCCTCGCGGTCAGGGCTTTTTGATCGGCACGCCGTAGAGTTCGAGGCGGTGGCCTTTGAGGGTATAGCCGAGCTTTTGGGCAATGCGCTCTTGCAGGGCTTCGATCTCCTCATCGACAAATTCGATCACTTCGCCGGAGTTCATATCAATCAGGTGGTCGTGATGCTCGCGTTCGGCGTCTTCATAGCGGGCGCGTCCATCGCCGAACTCGAGCTTGTCCAGAATGCCGGCTTCGTCAAACAGCTTGACGGTGCGATAGACCGTGGCGATCGAAATCCCGGCGTCGAGCGCGGCGGCGCGGGCGTAAAGCTCTTCGACATCGGGGTGGTCATCGGAGTCTTCCAGCACGCTGGCGATGATGCGGCGCTGGCCTGTCATGCGCAGGCCCTTGGCTTCGCAGCGGGAGGTGATTGTATCGGTCATGGCATGGCTCGTTCTGGCTTTGGATCGGTTTAGCCGAGCCGGGCGCGCTTGGCCAGAGGGGCGCGCCCGAGGGCGGCGATTTCAGAGGCAGAGCTGGCCCTGCATGGTTTTGACCGCTGCGCCGGTGAGGGTGACGCCTGTGTCCTGCGCCTTTACCGTGATCTTTGAGGGGCGGCCCATGTCTTCGCCCTGCCAGATCGTGAGCGTGAGCGGCTTGGCCGAGAGCGCGGCCAGATAGGCCCCGAGCGTGGCGCAGGCAGAGCCTGTGGCGGGGTCTTCGGGGATGTTGTCGAGCGGGGCAAACATCCGGGCGTGCAGGCTCTGGCCGCTGCGCACATAGGCAAACTGCGCAAAATCGAGCGCGCCTTGAAACCGGGCCGCGCCCTCGCGAAAGGCGGCGGTTTCGGGGGTGCAAGCGGCGAGCGCCGCGCGGCTGTGCAGCTCTGTCCTGTCTCTTATACACATCT
>JAHBAM020000168.1 GCA_018500125.2 Roseobacter sp.
GCGGGCGGGGGCTGTCATGGTGCAAGCGATAGCGCAGAGGCGCGCAGGGGCAAGCGCTTTCTGCTTCCCTTGCGGCAGGGGCGCTGGTAAAGGAGCGGTATGTGCAAGGCTGTGATCTCTTTCTTCTCACGACGCCGACGAGCGTAAGCTCGGCGATTGCACGGCTATGGGCGCGGCCATACGGCGCTCCTTTTCTGTCCCCCCATGTTGACTATGCCCGCCTGCTTCGGCACTTATCGGGCTTCTTATAAGGATAAGACCTATGATCCCTTCTCTTCTGCCAACCTATAACCGCGCGCCTTTGAGCTTCGTTCAGGGCGAGGGCAGCTGGCTGACGGAGGCGGACGGGCGACGCTTTTTGGACCTTGGAGCAGGGATTGCTGTGAATGCGCTGGGCCATGCGCATCCCGAGCTGATCGCGGCGCTGAGTGCGCAGGCGGGCAAGATCTGGCATCTGTCCAATCTCTACCAGATCCCGCAGCAGCAGGCTTTGGCCGACAAGCTGGTCGAGGAGACTTTTGCGCAGACTGTCTTTTTCACCAATTCGGGAACAGAGGCCTGTGAACTCGCTGTCAAAATGGCGCGCAAGCACTGGCACGACAAAGGCCAGCCCGAGCGGGTCGAGATTATCACCTTTGAGGGCTCTTTTCATGGCCGCTCGGCGGCGGGCATTGCGGCGGCGGGCAGTGAAAAGATGACCAAGGGCTTCGGGCCGATCCTGGGCGGGTTTACCCATCTGCCCTGGGGCGACCACGAGGCTTTGCGCGCGGCTGTGAGCGAGACCACTGCCGCGATCCTGATCGAGCCGGTGCAGGGGGAGGGCGGTATTCGGCCGCTGCCGGACCAGTGCCTCAAGGGGCTGCGCGCGCTGTGTGACGAGACGGGCGCGCTGCTGATCCTGGATGAGGTGCAATGTGGTGTCGGGCGCACCGGCAAGCTTTTTGCCCATGAGTGGGCCGGTATCACGCCTGATATCATGATGGTGGCCAAGGGCATTGGCGGGGGCTTTCCGCTCGGGGCGGTGCTGGCGACAGAGGCGGCGGCGAGCGGTATGGTCGCGGGCACGCATGGCAGCACCTACGGCGGCAACCCTCTCGCCTGTGCCGTGGGCCTCAAGGTGATGGAGATTGTTTCGCAGCCTGCCTTTCTGGCCGAGGTCAACGCCCGCGCGGGCGGCTTGCGCCAGAAGCTTGAGGGGCTTGTCGCGGCGCATCCTGATGTCTTTGAGGAGGTGCGCGGCACGGGGCTGATGCTGGGGCTGAAGTGTAAGGTTGCGCCGGCCGATCTGGTGGCGGCGGGGTATGAGGCCGGTGTGCTCTCTGTGCCTGCGGCGGATAATGTGGTGCGGCTTTTGCCCGCGCTGAACATCACGGAGTGTGATATTTCCGAGGCGGTGGCGCGTCTTGATAAAGCCGCGAGCGCGGTGAGTGAAGGACTGAAGGCATGACCCATTTTCTAGATATTCATAAAACCAGCAAAGACGATTTGCGCGGCATTATTGATCAGGCGGCGGCTATGAAGGCGGCGCGCGCAGGGCGGCCCCGAGGGGCGCTTGATGACGAGCGCCCGCTGGAGGGGCAGATGGTTGCGCTGATTTTTGAAAAGCCCTCCACGCGCACGCGGGTGAGCTTTGATGTGGGGGTGCGCCAGATGGGCGGGCAGACCATGCTTTTGACCGGCAGCGAGATGCAGCTCGGGCATGGCGAAACGATTGCCGATACGGCGCGTGTGATGAGCCGCTATGTCGATCTGATCATGATCCGCACCTTTGATGAATCGGTGCTTTTGGAAATGGCCGAGCACGCGACTGTGCCTGTGATCAACGGGCTGACCGACCGCACCCATCCCTGCCAGATTATGGCGGATGTATTGACCTATGAGGAGCACCGCGGCTCGATCCGGGGCAAGAAAGTGGTCTGGTGTGGCGATGGCAACAATGTCTGCGCCTCGTTTTTGCACGCGGCGGCGCAGTTCGGCTTTGATATGGTTTTTGCCGGGCCAAGCCAGCTTGACCCCGAAGACGAGTTTATCGGGCTGGCGCGCAAGGCGGGGGTGAGTGTGAGCATCGAGCGGGACGCAAAGACCGCTGTGCAGGGCGCGGACCTTGTTGTGACCGACACATGGGTGAGTATGCATGACGGGCAGAGCACCAAGGAGCGGCGCCACAATATGCTGCGGCCCTATCAGGTGAATGAGGAGCTGATGCGCCATGCCAAGCCGGATGCGCTCTTTATGCATTGCTTGCCGGCGCATCGCGAGGACGAGGCGACCAGCGCTGTTATGGACGGGCCGAACTCTGTGATTTTTGATGAGGCGGAGAACCGGCTTCATGCGCAAAAGGCGATTGTGCGCTGGTGCCTCGGGAAATAGGCACGGCGCGCCTGCCGGTCTGATCCTGCGTCTGTTGCGCGCCGACGGAGCGTGGAGCCGCGAGACCGCAGCCAAGCTGGGGGACCAGTCCCCCAGACCGCAGTAGAGCTGGGGGACCAGTCCCCCAGACCCCCTGGGATATTTCGGGAAAGAGGAAGGGCAAGAGGCTTTGATGCTCTGTGCTTGTGCTCGTGCTTGCGCTCGGGGGGCTGTGCCATAGGATAGAGGTGCAAACAGGAGAGTGAGCATGGCGCGCGCGGATATCGGTGTGTATGGGCTGGGTGTGATGGGGCGCGCTTTGGCGCTCAATCTTGCCGAGCAGGGATTTGACGTTGCGGTGACCAACCGCGAGCACAGCTGGATCGCTGATGTTGTGACAGAGGCGGGGCCTTTGGCGGGCCGGCTCCATCCGCAGATCGGGCTGGCGGATTTTGTGGCGGGGCTGAAAACGCCGCGGGTGGTTTTGTTTATGATCCCCTCGGGCGCGCCGATGGAGAGCATGATCGAGGCGATCACGCCGCTGCTCGAGGCGGGCGATACGATCATCGACGGGGGCAACGCGAATTTCCATGATACGCGGCGGCGCGCGGCGGCTCTGGCGCTGCAGGATTTGCAGTATGTCGGGATGGGGGTTTCGGGCGGTGAGGCCGGGGCGCGGCACGGGCCGTCTCTGATGGTGGGGGGCACGGCGCGGGCCTGGCGCCGGCTTGAGCCGATGTTGACGGCGATTGCGGCGAAATATCAGGGGGTGCCCTGTGTGGCGCATCTTGGCCCCGATGGGGCCGGGCATTTTGTGAAGACCGTGCACAACGGGGTTGAATATGCCGATATGCAGATGATCGCGGAGGCTTATGGGGTGATGCGGTTCGGGCTGGGCATGAGTGCCGCTGAGATCGCCGGGCAGTTCGAGGCTTGGGACAAGGGACCGCTGCGCTCGTATTTGACAGAAATCACCGGGGCGCTTTTGCGCTATGAGGCGGCGGGGGAGCCGTTTGTTGACCTCATCCGCGATGTGGCGGGGCAGAAGGGCACCGGGCGCTGGACCGTGATTGAGGCGCTGCATCTGGGGCAGAGCGCAAGTCTGATCGAGGCGGCGGTCGGCGCGAGGAGCTGGTCTTCGCAGGCCCAGTTGCGGGCGCGGCTGGCTCGGCGCTACGGGGCTGCGCGCGGGGCTGTGTCTGTCTCTTTGGAGCAGATCGGTGATGCGCTGATGGCGGGGCGCCTATTGGCTTATGTGCAGGGGTTTCACCTCTTGGGGCAGGCGGCGCAGGACTACGGCTGGCCGCTTGATTTTGCCCGGATTGCACAGATCTGGCGGGCGGGGTGTATTATCCGCGCGGCTGTCTTGGACGAGATTGCCACGGCGTTTGAGCAGAGCCGCGGAGACGGGCAGCTTCTGGACGCGCCGGCGATTGTGGCGCAGCTTCGGGCGGCACTGCCCGGTTTGCGGGCGGTTGCGGGGGCGGCGCTGGGCGCGGGGCATCCTGCGCCGGCCCTTGTCAGCGCGGTGAGCTTTTTTGACACTCTGCGGATCGAGCGCGGGACGGCCAATATCCTTCAGGCGCAGCGCGACTTTTTTGGCCGCCACGGCTTTGAGCGGCTGGACCAAACGGGCCAGCACCATGGACCATGGTGGGACTGAGCCGAGCGCTTTGGCTAGTGAACCACGGCTGAGAGGATATAGAAGATCAGCCCCGACATGACTGCGGCGGCGGGCACGGTTATGACCCAGGCGGCGATGATTGTCATGAAGTGGGAGCGGCGCACGAGCTTGCGGCGGCGGCGCTCTTCGGGGGCAATGCGAAGCCCCTCCGGCGCGGCGGCGGAACTGGCACGCATCCGTTTTGCCGCGTCCCATTCGCGGAAGAAGCCGACGCCAAAGACCGCGCCTACGGCGATATGTGTCGAGGAAACGGGCAGCCCGAGCCAGCTTGCGATGATCACTGTGATGGCGGCGGAGAGCGAGACGCAATAGGCGCGCATCGGGTTGAGCTTGGTGATCTGGGAGCCGACCATGCGGATCAGCTTGGGGCCGAAGAGGAAGAGGCCGAAGCTGATCCCGAAGGCTCCGATCACCATGACCCACATCGGAATGGCGACCTTGGCCGAAAAGCTGCCGTATTCGGCGGCGTGCACAATGGCGGCGAGCGGGCCGACGGCATTGGCCACATCATTGGCCCCATGGGCGAAGCTGAGCAGGGCGGCCGAAATAACCAGCGGGATGCCGAAGAGCACCTTGAGCGATTTGTTGCGGTTTTCCAGCCCCTCGGCCTGACGGCGGATCAGCGGGATTGTCACGAGCCAGGCGGCCACGCCCAGCACGAGGCCGATGGCGAGAGCGGTTGGAAGGTCGATTTTCATGATCCGCTTGAGGCCCTTGAGGGCCAGATAGGCGGCGAAGGCGCCTGCCATGATTCCGACGAGGATGGGGACCCATTTTTTGGCGGCGGCGATTTTATCGTCTTGGTAGATCACGCGGGATTTGATCAGCGCGAGGAAGGCGGCGGCAATGGCGCCGCCCAGCACAGGAGAGATCACCCAGCTTGCGGCAATCGCGCTCATGGTGGGCCAGTTGACCGCGGCGAGGCCCGCGGCGGCTATGCCTGCGCCCATGACGCCGCCCACAACAGAGTGGGTTGTGGAGACCGGCGCGCCGACCCATGTGGCAAGGTTGACCCAGAGCGCCGCCGAGATCAGCGCGGCCATCATCGCCCAGATAAAGACATCGGCGGAGGCCATTGTGGAGGGGGCAATGATGCCTTTGGAGATGGTCGAGACCACATCACCACCGGCCAAGAGCGCACCGGCGCTTTCAAACACAACGGCAATCGCTATGGCGCCGCTCAGGGTCAGCGCATTGGCGCCCACGGCCGGCCCCATATTGTTGGCGACATCATTGGCGCCGATGTTGAGCGCCATATAGGCGCCAAAGACGGCGGCGAGGATCACGACGTAGTTTTGCGGTTCAAAGCCGAAGAAAATCGCGGCGGAGAGACCTGCGAGCACCATGAAGGCGAGCGCGATACCCGGACCCATCATGGGGCGGGCGACATATTGCGTAGCGTTTTCCAGATAGGAGAGACGGTGCAGGTCGCGGTCGAGTGTTTCGAGGTGATCGGCGTCGTGCTTGTTGAAATCTGTCATTTTGCCCCCCTTGGCTTGGCTGCTCGGTTAGAGAAACTCGGGGCACAATTCAATCAAATTGTCATAAATTTGATACAAATCTGTTACAAATCACGCAGCATTTCCTGCAATTGCGGCTCGCGGACCATCGTGGCGGCGTCTTCCGGGCTGACCCATTTGCGGCTCCGCTCGAGGGCTTCGGGGTAGTCATCGCGCATTTCACGCACCTTGACGGGGAAGACCAGTGTTTCCACCGCGACCGGCAGGCCGCCTTTCAGCTCTTTGTCGTAATTGTAAAGGCCAAGGGCCTTGCCTGTGACGGTGCCTTTGCGCACGCCGGCCTCTTCCCAGGCTTCTTGCAGGGCGGCTTCGGGGGCGTTTTTGCCGTCAATCGGCCAGCCTTTGGGGATGATCCAGCGGCCAGACTCGCGGGATGTGACGAGCAACACTTCTTTGGTATCGCTGCCTTTGGCCTGTTTGTAACAGAGCGCGGCGACTTGCAGCCGCTTGGGGCGGCGCAGAAACGGGCTGAGAAGCTCGCTCCAAGCTTTTTGAAAAGGTTTGTTCATAGGTGACTGACTAACTGCCGCAATTTTATTTTTGATTAACAGACATATACCATTTTGTTCGGCAATTGCAAAGGCGGCGCTCAGGAGCGGCGTTTTGTGCGCAGGGTCGGGTCTGCTTCGCGCGGATCTTCGGGCCATGGATGGCGCGGGTAGCGGCCGCGCATATCCTTGCGCACATCAGAATAGGATGTGTCCCAGAAGGCGGGGATATCCATTGTGGTTTGCACGGGGCGCTGGGCGGGCGAGAGCAGGGTCACGCGCAGGGGCTTGCCTGCGACGACCGGATGTCTGCGCTGGCCGAACATTTCCTGAAGGCGCAGCGAGATTTCGGGGTGCTCTCCGGCGTAGTCTATCGGAATTTGACGGCCCAGAGGCGTTGTGAAATGGGCGGGCGCGTGTTGGGCCAAGAGCTGGGTTTGCTCAAAGCTGAGGAGCGCTTGCAGGGGGGGCTGGATGTCAAAGGCTTTCCACTGCGCATCTGTTTTGACGCCTGCGAGATAGGGCGCGAGCCAGATTTTCAGGCTGTCAAGGAGGGCGGTGTCGGACATATCGGGCATTTCATGGCCGGCTTGGGCCAGAAGGGCGACACGGGCGCGCAACCGTTCGGCCGCGGGCGAGGGCTTGAGGCCAAGCTCGCGGATGCCCTCGCACATGGCGCCGGCCACGGCCTCTTGTGGGGCGTCTTTCCAGACCCGCGATTGCAGGGCGATCTGGCCGAAGCGCTCCTCGGCCTGCGCCAGCACGCGGCGCTCGCGGCGGGACCAGTGACAGGCGTTTTGCCATGTGATTTCGGGCGCGCAAACCTCGCGCAGCTCGGCTTCGCTGATCTGCAAGGCGGCGCGAATGCGGGCATCGCGCGGGTGGCCGTCGGTGTCTGTTACAACGAGGAGGCGGGCGGCGGCGAGGGAGTCATCCTCGGCGAGGTATGTGCCTTTGCCGCCGGATGTGAGGTAGCGCGGGGCATCGCCTATGCGGCGCAGCGCGATCCGGTCGGGATAGGCCAGCGCGGCCATTTGCGCGGGCGAATGCTGCGTGGCTCTGGCCGGGGCGGTCCGGGCGAGGCGTTTGGCCTCGGTGCGGACCTGAGCGAGCGCGGCGTGGTTCACTTGTTGCGGAACCGCGCGGGGGCTGTCGAGCGCTTTGAGGCGCAGGGCAAGATCGGCGGGCGCGGCTTTGAGGATGTCACGTTCGGACAGAAGGGCCGCCAGCGGGGCGGCCTCTGCGCCTGCGAGAGTGAGCATATGGCCAAGGCGCGGGTGCACGGGCAGGGCGGCGAGAGCGCGGCCATGGGCTGTGATGCGCTGCTCTTGATCCAGTGCGCCGAGCGCCTGCAAGAGGCTCCGCGCCTCGGCCAGCGCGCCTTCGGGCGGGGGGGTGGGCAGGGGCAGATCGGCGCTGCCCCAGAGGGCCAGCTCCAGCGCGAAGGGGGCCAGATCGGCCACCTCTATTTCGGCGGGGGCGAAGGCGGGGAGTGCGCCCTCTTCGCCGCGTGTCCAGAGGCGGTAGCAGACGCCCGGCGCGACACGGCCGGCGCGGCCTTGGCGCTGGGTGGCTTCGGCGCGGGAGGCTTTTTCTGTCACCAGCCGCGACAGGCCCGAGCCGGCGTCATAGCGCGCACGGCGGGCAAGACCGGCATCGAGCACCACGCGGACATCCTCGATGGTGAGCGAGGTTTCGGCGATCGAGGTGGCGAGCACGACTTTGCGGCCCGTGGCGGCGGGGCGGATGGCGGCCTGCTGCTCTTTGAAGGGGAGCGCGCCAAAGAGCATATGGACAGAAACCTCCTCGGGCAGGCGCCCTTGAAGCTGCGCGGCGGCGCGGCGGATTTCGCCCTCGCCGGGCAGGAAGGCGAGCAGGCCGCCTGAAGTTTCGGGGAGCACTGAGAGGATCTGCTCGGCCATGGCGTCGGCGATCCGCGCGCCTTTGGGCAGGGGCCGCTCAAGCCAGCGGGTCTCGACCGGAAAGCTGCGGCCCTCGGATGTGACCACGGGGGCGCCGCCCATCAGCGCGGCCACGGGGGCGGCATCGAGTGTGGCCGACATGACCAGAAGCCTGAGATCCTCGCGCAGGGCCTCGGAAACCTCAAGGCAAAGGGCAAGGCCAAGATCGGCATTGAGCGACCGCTCGTGAAATTCGTCAAAGATCACCATGCCGACGCCGGAAAGCTCGGGGTCGGACTGGAGCATACGCGTGAGAATGCCTTCGGTGACGACTTCGATGCGGGTTGTGCGGCTTGTCTTGCTTTCGCCGCGGATCCGGTAGCCGACGGTTGCGCCCGCCGCTTCGCCGAGGGTGCGGGCCATGTATTCGGCGGCGGAGCGCGCGGCGAGGCGGCGCGGCTCGAGCATCAGGATGCGGCCTGTGACGAGGCCTGAGTCAAGCAGGGCGAGGGGCACCACTGTTGTTTTGCCAGCCCCCGGCGGCGCTTGAAGCACGGCGCGCGTGCCGCTTTGAAAGGCGGCGAGGAGCGCCGGAAGCGCGTCATGAATGGGCAGGTTTTGCATGACCCTTTGGAGCATGACGCGGGCTGGACAATCAAGCGGCAAAGAGGGCATATTTTGGCGCATGGATATTGAAGCAGTTGCAGCGAAACTTCTGGAGGGGGATCGTCGGGCCTTGGCGCGGGCGATCACGCTTGTGGAAAGTGGCCGCGAAGATCACCGCCGTGAGGCCCGTGCCCTTTTGGAGCGCCTGAAAGGGGCCGGGCGGCAAGCCTTGCGCATTGGCCTTTCGGGCACGCCCGGTGTGGGCAAGTCGACGTTTATCGAGAGCTTTGGCCTTATGCTTGTCAGATCGGGGCTGCGGGTTGCTGTGCTGGCGGTGGACCCGAGTTCGGCGCGCTCGGGCGGCTCTATTCTGGGCGACAAGACGCGCATGGAGCATCTGAGCCGCGAGCCTGCGGCCTTTATCCGCCCCTCGCCCAGCCAGACCCAACTGGGCGGCGTGGCGCGGCGCACGCGCGAGGCTGTGGCGCTCTGTGAGGCGGCGGGGTTTGATGTGGTCTTGATCGAGACGGTCGGGGTGGGCCAGTCCGAAACCGTTGTGGCGGAAATGTCTGATCTTTTCATCTTGCTGTTGGCACCGGCAGGGGGCGACGAGCTTCAGGGCGTGAAGCGCGGTATTATGGAGATGGCGGATCTTATTCTTGTGAACAAGGCGGATGGCGACCTTAAGTCGGCGGCCACGCGCACCTGTGCCGATTATGCGGGGGCGCTGAGGCTATTGCGCAAGCGGGCGCAGGACCCGGAGGGCTATCCGAGGGCGATGACTGTTTCGGCGGTGCAGGAGCAGGGGCTTGAGGAGGCTTGGGAGGCGATGCGCGCGCTGCGGGACTGGCGCTGTGCCAACGGGCATTTTGACGGCACCCGCGCCCGGCAGGCGCGACACTGGTTTGCCGAGGATGTGCGCCAAGGGCTTCTGGCGCGGCTGCAAACTGGCGAGATGCGCGACGTGATGGACGGGCTGGCGGCAGAGGTCGAGGCGGGCGCAATGACCCCTTCGGCGGCGGCGGCCGAGGCGCTGGCAAAGCTCGGCGGCTGAGGCCGCTTTCGGAAAGATTGAACAAGGGTTTTGGGCGGGCGAAAAATGCGCGCCGCCTGAGGCGTTCCGGCGCGGGCTGTGCTTGATTTATGCGCGGCTGCGCCGCCAGAGTTGTGCTCTGAGACAGGAGCACGGGCATGGCGATCCGCTATTTGAAATCATCCGACACCAAAGCCGAGGCGGCGGCGGGCGCAGATGTGCGCGACACCGTTTCTGTGATGCTGGCGCGGATCAAGGCGGGCGGCGAAGAGGCGGCACGTGACTATGCCAGACGTCTGGACGGCTGGGAGGGCGATGTTGTGGTCTCCGAGGCGACAATGGCGCAGGCTGTGGAGGCTGTTCCGCAAGCGCTCAAGGATGATATTGCCTGGGCGCATGACAATATCCGCCGCTTTGCCGAGGCGCAGCTGGCCACGGTGAGCGAGATGGAAATAGAGCTGCGGCCCGGACTTTTTGCCGGGCAGAAGCTGATCGCGCTGGACTCTGCGGGGGCTTATGTACCCGGCGGGCGCTATGCCCATATTGCCAGTGCTCTGATGACCATCACCACCGCGAAGGTTGCGGGGGTTCGCCATATCACGGCCTGTTCGCCGCCCAAGCCCGGCCAGGGCATTCCTGCTGCGATCCTCTATGCGATGCAGCTTGCGGGCGCGGACCGGATCCTTGCGATGGGCGGTGTGCAGGGGGTTGCTGCGATGGCGGGGGGGCTGTTCGGGGCGGTGCCTGCGGATATTCTGATCGGCCCCGGGAACGCTTATGTGGCCGAGGCCAAGCGGCAGATGTTTGGACCTGTGGGGATTGATATGTTTGCCGGGCCGACCGACAGTATGGTGATCGCGGATGGCAGTGCGGACGCTTATACTGTGGCTTGGGACCTTGTCTCGCAGGCGGAGCATGGCCATACGTCGCCTGTCTGGCTGGTGAGTGACACGGCGGCGCTGGCGCAGGCGGTGATCGAGCTTGTGCCCCGGCTCACGGCCGAGCTGCCCGAGAGCAACCGCGCGGCGGCGGAGGCGGCCTGGCGCGATCTGGGCGAGGTGATCTTATGTGACACGCGTGAGGAGATGGCCGATGTGGCCAATCGTTACGGGCCGGAGCATTTGCACGTGCAGGCGGCGCAGCTTGGGTGGTGGTCGCAGGCGCTGACGTCTTATGGTTCGCTTTTTCTGGGTGCGCAGACCACCGTGAGCTTTGGAGACAAGGCGGCGGGGCCGAACCATACGCTGCCCACATCGGGCGCGGCGCGCTATACGGGCGGGCTGTCGGTGCATAAGTTTCTCAAGACGGTGACATGGCAGCGGGCGGAGGCGCAGGCCCTACCCGATCTGGCCCGCGTGACGGCGCATATCTCGCGCGAAGAGGGCATGGAGGGCCATGCGCTCGCCGCCGATATCAGGCTCCAGACAC
>JAHBAM020000136.1 GCA_018500125.2 Roseobacter sp.
CGCTAGCTGTTGCCGTCTTCTCCGGCCCCTGCGCCTTTTGCGCGGCTGGCGTCTGTTTCTGGCGCATAGGTGCGCTGGCAAAACAGGTTGAGGGCGTCATAGGTGTCTTGTGCGCATTTGGCGCGCCACACCAGCTCGGCAGTCGGGGCTGTGGTGGGCCGGATGCTCAAATCTGTGTCCTCAGAGGCTGGCTGGATGAGGTAAATTCCGCCCTCCGGCGTTACCATCCCGTGAAAGACGCGCCCTTGCAGGGCCAGCGCGTTGCCTTGATCTTCGGCGAGGAGGCTCAAGAACGGGAGCAGCAACAGAGGGCTGTGGCAGGCCGCCAAGGCGGGGTTTGCGCCATCTATCATCTGGCTTCCGAGCTTGATCGGGCAGGCACCGGTCTTGACGGTGCCGGCGTCGCGGGCTGTGAGATAGGCCAATAGCGCATCGGCCCCTGCCAGACCGGCGGCACAGAGGCGGCGCACGGCCTGGCCTGCCTCTTCGGCTTCGCCCCAAGACAAGCCTGCGCCGCGTGCGGCCTTGCGACAGTGGCTTTCAATTTCGCTCATCGAATAGCTCATGGCGCGACCCCATAGACCCATGTGTCGCCTTGTTCGTCGGCCAGCTCATGCGGGTAGGGTGCGCCGCGGAACATATTGATCCGCACCCAGCGGTCAGAGCGGGGGTCAAAATGCGTTGCGCCAAAAAAGCTGAGCTTGGCGCGGAGCATATCGAGCGGCTTCATCTCTGCGCTGATCGTGTTGTCGCGGATTTCGCCGTAGGGGTGGCCGGGGGCCATCTGCACACGGCGCAGGATATGGCGGTGCTCGGGATGTGCGGCAAGGAACTCCGCCACGGTGGGTTCGGGCGCATCTTGCAGCGCGGCAAAGAGCCGGGCTGCGTCCCGGCCCGGCGCGAGGGGCTGCTCGTAGGGTTCGAGCGGCTCTTCAAAGCGCTCGCCAAGGCGCGGCTCGAGTTTGGACTCAGAGACGTACCAAAGCCGCGCGCAGGCGTCACGGCTTTGCCAATCTGTCTCAAGCGCCCAGGCGTAATGGGTTTTGAGGAGCGCTTTCAAATCGGCGAGCGGCATTGTGCCATTGATCCGGAACAGCGCGTGTTCATCGGCTTGCATACAGGCCCCGAGGCCCTCCAGAAGCGCGCCGTGCGGCTCCATGAGGAGCGAAACAAGCAGTTCTTGCCCCTCTTCGCTGAGCGTCTTTTCGGCCCAGAGATAGAGCGCATTCCAAGGCTGAGGCCCGGATCCGTCAAAATCTGCGAGCGTGGTGTCGAGCGCGGCGATGTCTGCGGCCAGAGCGGCTAGCTTGGCCTGCTGGAGCGGATGATCGGAGCGCCAGAGCGCGACAGAAGCGCAGGCCTTCTCATAGGCGGCTTTGAAGGCGGCCAGCTCGCTTGCGCGCGCCTCGGGCAAGGCGCGGATTTTGGCCAGCGCATATTCGCGGGCCATGATCCAGTTGTTCAGCAGACGCGGGTGATTGACAAGGAAGGGGGCCATGCCGAGGCCTGTGGAGTTTCCTATTCCGAGGCTGCGGCGCAGGGCAGGTGCGAGCGAAACGGCTGTTTCGGGCGCTTTGAGGGCGGCCATATGCTCGACCAGATCGGCCACAAAAGCCCGTGTCAGGTAAACCGAGAGCATCTCGACTTGAAACGGCGCTTCAAACTCGGCGCGCTCGGCCACAAAGGCGCGGTCGGATGCGCCGAATTTGCCAGAGCCATAGACGGCTGTTGTGCGCATGAGGTAGCCGACATTTGCGAGCTGTGAGGCCTCTGGCTGGGTGCCTTTGGCGAGGCAGTCGACAACATAGTCCCAGAGCCGGGCGGAGCGATTGGCGCGCGAGAGCGACAGCTCTTTTGCGCTGATGCGCCCTGCTTCCTGCAGGGGCACATTGGCGCGCAGGCGTTCGATATCTTGCTCGGTCGGGATACCGTCAAAGAGGGTGAATGTGCTGTCCCAAGCCGTGGCAATCACGCGGTCAGAGCGCATTTCGGGCGGCAGATCATGGGCGAAAGCGACGAGCGAGTAGCTGCGTTTGGGGCCTTGGGCGGTGTAGACGGCGACCCCTTCGCCGCGCGCGGTGATGTCAAACCGCGGGCGGGTGATCTGCCAGTTTTCGCGCCGTATCCGGCGCAGGATCTGGCGCATGAAGGACAGCCGACATTGGTGCAGACTCCCGAGGCGCGACAGCGTCATCACTTGTTCGGGGGGGCGCAGCACCAGATCTGTCATGGCTTGGGTCCGAAGTGATTGTCAAAGAAGCGATACCAGTTGTCGCCCATGATGCCGTCAATCTCGGCTTGGGCAAAGCCCACATCTGCAAGGCCCTGAGCGATGTTTCCGAAGTGGCGGTTGTCTTGATACCAGTCGGGCATGGGCGGGAAGCCCGGCGCCGCAGCGCTGCCTTCGCCATAGTCGATGTCTTTGCTCCAGCGGCCCACCCGCATCCATTCCACCACGGAATCGGGCTGGTCCTGGCAGAGGTCGGAGCCGATGCCGAGGTGCTCTGCACCGAAGCGTTCGGCGGTGTCTGCGATCATCTGGCAGAAGCTTGTGAGCGTGCAGGCCGATTTGTCCTTGAGATGGTGCGGGTAAAGCGAGAAGCCGAGCATACCGCCGTTTTCTGTCACCGCGCGGATGACCTCGTCGCGCTTGTTGCGCAGGGCGGGCTGCCAAGCGTGCGGGTTGGCATGGGTGATGGCGATCGGGCGCTCGGAGAACTCTGCCGCCTCGATCGTGCTCTTATCGGCGGAATGGGACATATCGACCACCAGCCCGACACGGTTCATTTCGCGCACGACTTGCTTGCCCATGCGCGTGAGGCCGGTGTCTTCGGCCTCATAGCAGCCCGTGGCGAGCAGGGACTGGTTGTTATAGGTGAGCTGCATGAAGCGCGCCCCCAGATCGTGCAGAACTTCGACCAGGCCGATGTCATCCTCGATGGGCGACGGGTTCTGAAAGCCAAAGAAGATGGCCGTGCGGCCCGTCTCCCGCGCGGTGCGCACATCGGCGGCCCAGCGGCCCTTCATGATCAGATCGGGGAACTGTTCAAACCAGCGGTTCCATTGCTCCATGTTGAGCACCGTCTCCCGAAAATTCTCGTGATAGGCGATGGTAACATGGACCGCATCAAGCCCGCCTTCACGCATTTGGCGGAAGATTTTCTCGGACCACTTGGCGTATTGGAGGTTGTCGATGCGATACATGGGGTTACTCGGGTTGCCCTGCAGAAATATAGGCGGTTTTGACTGTTGTGTAGAACTCGGCCGCCGCGGAACCTTGTTCGCGCGGGCCATAGGAGCTTTCACCGCGACCGCCGAAGGGGACATGGTAGTCGGTGCCTGCGGTGGCAAGGTTGACCATCACACAGCCGGAGCGCGCGCGTGCGCGGAAGTCGCTTGCGCGGGCGAGCGAGCGGGTGACAATCCCTGCGGTGAGGCCAAAACGGGTATCATTGACGGTGTGGAGCGCCTCGTCATAGCTGCCCACCTTGATCACGGCGGTGAGGGGCGCAAAAAGCTCCTCGCGGTTGATGTCCATGGCGTTTGTCGTGCCAAGGAAGATACCGGGCGTCATGTAGTAGCCTTCTGTGGGCTGCTCGATCTGCTCGCCCCCACAGGCCAGCTCGGCCCCTTCGGCGCGGCCTTTGGCGACCCATGCGAGGTTTTCTTTGAGCTGCGTTTCGCTCACCACAGGGCCGATCTGGGTGCCTTCGGCGAGCGCGTGACCCACTTTCATGGCCTTGGCCCCTGCGACGAGCTTTTCAACGAAGGCGTCATGCACAGCCTCGTGCACCACAAGTCGCGAGGAGGCGGTGCATTTCTGCCCCGTGCCGCCAAAGGCGCCGCCAAGGGCCACGGCCACGGCGAGGTCCAGATCACCATCTTCCATCACGGCGAGCGCGTTTTTGGAGCCCATTTCCATTTGCAGCTTGGTGAAATTGCCGACGGCCGCCTGAGCAATGCCGCGGCCCACGGGCACCGAGCCTGTGAAGGAAATGGCATTGATGCCGCTGTGTTCAACGAGCTTTTGGCCAATGTCACGGCCTGACCCCATGACAAGACTGAAAAGGCCCTTGGGGAGATCCTGACGCGAGATGATTTCGGCCAGAGCCTGTGCTGAGGCGGGGGTTGCGTTTGCGGGCTTCCAGATCACCGCGTTACCATAGGCGAGCGCGGGGGCGATCTTCCAGCTTGCTGTGGCGGTGGGAAAGTTCCACGGGCTGATCACAGCGACCGTTCCGACAGGCTCGCGGCGAATGTCGATATCGACACCGGGGCGCACGGATTGGGCATTTTGGCCAAGCTGGCGCAGCACTTCGGCGGCGTAATAGGTAAAGAACTGGCCGGCGCGGTAGACCTCGCCCTTGCCCTCGGCGAGCGGCTTGCCTTCTTCGCGGCTCAAGAGCGTGCCAAGCTCTTCGGCGCGCGCCATCATCTCGTTGCCGATGGCGTTCAGGACGGCCTGTTTGCGCTCAAGCCCGTAAGCCGCCCATTCGATCTGCGCTTGGCGGGCGGCCTCGACGGCTGTGTCCAGCTCTGCGGAGGAGGCTTGAGCGTAGAGGCCGATCAGATCGGAGAGGTCGGAGGGGTTGTGGTTTTCGATCGCGCCTGTGCCTGTGCTCCAAGCGCCGGCGATGAAATTTGGTTTGATATCGGTCATTGGGATTCCTGAGCCAAGGTTTCTCTCTTATTGAACGGCCTGACGCTACAGATCAAACGAATTGCATTGAAGCTGACTTCAGAAATTCTGAAGTGCGGCCGCTCGCAGACTGTCGCTGAAATGCACCGTGGGGGGCAAGAGCTGGTCTTCTGTGCGATGCATGACGTGAACATGACGCTGCGCTGTGCTGTCTTTGAGGGGCAAAAACACCAGCTCATCTTCTGATGATCCCAGAGCGCGCTTGGGCAGAATGGTAATCCCTGCATTGGCGCGCACAAGCGCAAGCAGAGACGCTGTGCTGCGCACAAAGAGGCGGGAGCGCGCCCGCATCGTGGCAAAGGCCGGATCACTGATCATTTCGCAAAGACCGTTTGAAATCAGGGGTTCGTCTGTGATGTCCGCCCAGGTCAGGCTGTCCCATTTGGGCGCCAGCGGATGATCGGCGCGGCAGACCACGCCAAAGGGGTCTGAAAACAGCTTGAAGCGCTCAAACCCGGCGCGTTCGGACAGTGAGGCAATGCCAATGTCGGCGCGGTCTGCTTCCAGTTCGGCCAGAACGCCCGCGCTGTCCAGATCGCGCAACTCTATGGCAACGTCGGGATAAAGGGCGCTGTAGCTCTTGAGGATGTCGGGCAGAACCGTTTGGGCAACCGAGGGGGTGACGGCGATGCGCACCTGTCCGTGTGTGGCGCGCGCAAGGCCCTCGATGCGCCGCAGGGTGCGCGCGAAATGGGCAATCTGTCCGGAGGCTTCGGTCAGGACTGCCTGTCCGAGGGGCGTGAGCTTGGATTTGCGACTGCCGACAAAAAGCGGCGCGCCCAAGTGGTCTTCGAAGTGTTTGAGGGCCATGGAGACAGCCGAGGGCGTGCGCCCCAACGTCTCGGCCGCTTTGGCGAGCGAGCCTGTGTCTGCCACGGCGCAGAAGGCGCGCAAGAGGTCTATCTTGAGGGTCATGCGCACAATCTTGCAGGCCATGGCCGCTATGTCCAGTTTCGCGTTTGGCGGCGATGTCCGGCGCGCAGCGCTCGGGTTTGTGACCGTTGGGATTGACGCGTTTTCGCGTCAGCTTTTTTGCCACAATCAAGATTCATCCTGTGATTTCGGGGGTATGCAGTGAGACTCTCACGTGGTAGCCTCACCGCATAAAATAAAAACAAGATCGAGGCAGGCAGTGGTGATGAAAACGGGCTTTAAGGGCACGTTCGTTATCTCATGGTCGCAAATAAAAATAGACGGGCTGGCCAATGCGCCGGTGATGGACCTGAGCGTTGGGGCAACGTGGTCTTGGCAGGGAGACGCTGTGCGCGTTGACGGGCCATCCGAGCTATTGCGGCTGGACAGGGCGGACGACGAGGCACAGCTTAGACGGCGCGCGGCGCGCATTGTGCGCGGGCTGGTTGACGCCGCCCTCAGTGACAGGCGGGATATGGCGGGGGATGCGCCTGTCGGGGGGCGTGAAAACAGCTTTGTGGTGAGCGATGGCACGCAGAGTTACACAATCACGCTGATTGATCTTGGCGCCGGGGCGCAGCCTTTGCTGATGTTTGTGGATCAGCTTCCGCCACAGAACCGCGATCTCTGGATTGTGCATCAGAGCTTTGCGCCGGCACGGCAAAGCCCCGACGGGCCACAGGCCGGAGGGGTGATATGCTTTACGCCGGGCACACGGCTCGCAACGCCGGAGGGGGCGCGTGCCATCGAAACCCTGCGGCAAGGCGACTATGTGCAAACCAAAGATGCGGGCGCACAGGAAATCCAATGGATTGGTCAGCGGCGCATGACGGGCGCGCGCCTTTTTGCCATGCCACACCTGCGGCCGATCCGCTTTCGGGCGGGCGCCTTGGGCATCGAGCGGCCGGATCAGGAGCTTGTTGTGTCTCCGGCGCACCGTATGCTTGTGCGGGGGGCGGTGGCGCGGGCCTTGTTCAACACCGACGAGGTTTTGGTGCGGGCCCAAGATCTGCTCAATGAGCGCACAGTTGTGATCGACAGCCAGCTGAGGGAAGTGACCTATGTCCATCTTTTGCTGTCAAATCATCAGATCGTCTGGGCCAATGGCGTGGAGACGGAAAGCTTCCACCCCGCCAATACGGCGCTTTCGACTTTGAGTGATGAAGACCGCGCGGCGCTGTTGCGGATGCGCCCTGATTTCGAGTGGCACCCGGAGCGGTATGGGGCTTTTGCGCGGCGCAATCTTTCAGGGCCGGAGGCGGCCATATTGGCACATGAGGCGGCATAGCCCGTTGAAGCACAATAGCCGGGGGTTTGCGCTTGACTCAGGAGCAGGTGCAGATATAAGCGCGGCTTCATTGGTGTTGGTGGCCCTCGCAAGAGCCAGCCTGTCAGGAGCAATCCAGAGGACAACGCCCTTCATAGTGGCCCGTTCGGGGCCTCGCTCTTAGAAGGAGATCAGCCGTGACAAAACGCACGTCTGCCAAGTATAAAATTGACCGCCGCATGGGCGAAAACATCTGGGGCCGCCCCAAGTCACCTGTCAACCGTCGTGAATATGGCCCCGGCCAGCACGGTCAGCGCCGCAAGGGCAAACTGTCTGACTTCGGTCTGCAGCTGCGCGCCAAGCAAAAGCTGAAAGGCTACTACGGCGACCTGACAGAAAAGCAGTTCCGCCGCATCTATAAAGAAGCCGAGCGCGTCAAAGGCGACACAGGCGAGAACCTGATCGGCTTGCTCGAGCGCCGTCTGGATGCCGTTGTTTACCGTGCCAAATTTGTTGCGACCGTTTTTGCGGCGCGCCAGTTTGTCAACCACGGCCACGTCACTGTGAACGGCAAGAAAGTGAACATTCCGTCATACCGCGTCAAAGAAGGCGACGTTATCGAAGTGCGTGATCGCTCCAAGCAGATCGCTGTTGTGATCGAGGCCACGCAGCTCGCAGAGCGTGATGTGCCGGATTACATCGATGCGGATCACTCCAAAATGAAAGCGACATTCGTGCGCACGCCCGGTCTTGGCGATGTGCCTTATGCGGTGGTGATGGAACCGAACCTCGTCATCGAATATTACGCACAAAACTAAGCACGCGTATTTCGCAAGAGCTTACGAAAGGGCTGTGGCGGGATACCGCTGCGGCCCTTTTTCTTTGCTGGCGGCAAGATGTCTCTGCCAGTATGACCTGTGAGGAATTTGGAGAGAAGAATGCGCCTTACACCGCAAGCAGGGATCATGAATATCGCTCTTTATGAGGGCGGAAAGTCCAGTATTGCCGGGCATTCTGATGTCTTGAAGCTGTCGTCAAACGAGAACCCGCTGGGGCCGCCGCCTGCGGCGATGACCGCGATTGGGCGGGCGTCGGGCACGGTTCATCGCTATCCCAGCACCGACCATGCCGAGCTGCGCGCGGCGATTGGCCAGACCTACGGGCTGGCGGCGGAGCAGATTATCTGTGGAGTCGGGTCTGACGAGGTTTTGCAATTTGTCTGTCAGGCATTTGCCGGGGAAGGCGACGAGATCATCTATACCGAGCACGGGTTTTCCATGTACCCGATCCTCGCGCATATGGCGGGGGCGACGCCTGTGCAGGTGGCCGAGTCGGAGCGGGTTGTGAGCGTCGATCAGATCCTTGCGGCGGTGAGTGAGCGCACCCGGATTGTTATGTTGGCCAACCCTGCCAATCCGACCGGCACGATGCTGCCTGACGGGGAGCTTGAGCGGCTTGCGCGCGGCTTGCCTGCGACGGTGATTCTGGTGATTGATGGCGCTTATGCCGAGTATGCCGAGGGCTATGATGGCGGCGCAAGCCTTGTGGCCGAGCTTCCCAACGTCTTGATGACGCGAACTTTTTCCAAGGTTTACGGGCTTGGCGGGCTGCGCATTGGATGGGGCTACGGGGCGCGCGAGGTGATTGAGGTCCTGACGCGGATCCGGCAGCCGTTTAATCTGTCGACGGTGCAGCTTCAGGCGGCGCAGGCGGCTGTGGAAGATCGGGACTGGGTGCCGGCTTGCACGGCTCTGAACGCCGAGCAGCGGGCGCGGCTGACGGCGGCTTTGCGGCAGCTCGGGGCGGCGTGTGACGAGAGTCACGCCAATTTTGTTCTGGCGCGTTTTGCGGATGAGGCGGAAGCGGGGGCTGTGGATCTGGCCTTGCAGGCCGAGGGCATATTGGTGCGCCGCGTCACGGGATATGGCTTCCCGGAGGGGCTTAGAATGACTGTGGGCGATGCACAACAGACAGGCCGTTTGATCGCGGCGCTGACAAAATGGCGGGAGGGGCGGGCATGAGCCAGTCTTATGAAAAAGTCGCCCTGATCGGGCTGGGGCTGATTGCCTCTTCGATGTTCTGGGCCATGAAACGGGGCGGGCTTGTGGGCGAGGTGCGCGGCTATGCGCGCTCGGGCGAGACGCGAGACACCGCGCGCGAGATCGGCTTGTGTGATGTGGTCTGTGACAGCGTGGCGGAGGCTGTGAAAGACGCGGATCTGGTTGTGCTATGTGTGCCTGTGGGGGCGATGGGCGCTGTGGCGGCCGAGATCGCACCCCATCTGAAAGCGGGCGCGACGGTCAGCGATGTGGGGTCTGTGAAGAAGGCCGTGATTGATGCCGTTGGCCCACATCTTCCTGAAAATGTTTACTTTATTGCGGCGCATCCTTTGGCAGGAACCGAGCATTCCGGGCCGCGTTCGGGCTTTGCAGAGCTGTTTGACAACCGGTATACGCTGCTTGTTCCGGCCGAGGGCACGCCACTTGAGGCGGTTGCGGCGCTGCGGGACCTTTGGGAGGGAATGGGCGCGAAGGTGGAGGAGATGGATGCCGAGCACCATGATCTTGTGCTCGGTGTGACCTCCCATGCGCCCCATCTGATCGCTTATACGATGGTGGGTGTGGCCGATGATTTGCGCCGTGTGACGGACAGCGAAGTGATCAAATATTCGGCGGCGGGCTTTCGTGATTTTACGCGGATTGCGGCGTCGGACCCGACCATGTGGCGTGATGTGTTTCTCAACAACAAAGAGGCGACACTGGAAATTCTGGGGCGCTTCACGGAAGAGCTTTTTGCTTTGCAGCGGGCGATCCGCACCGGCGATGGGGAGATGCTTCATGCGTATTTTACCCGCACGCGGGCGATCAGACGCGGGATTATCGAAGCGGGACAGGACACCGATGCGCCGGATTTTGGGCGGGTCAAGAAAGAGCCGTCAAAAAGCTAAATCTCTGATTTTGTGTAGTTTTCAAATAGTTTTTCTGCCAAAGAACACTGTGGCTCTGGGCCTGTGGTGACGGCTCTGGCGTGTTTGACGGGGCGGGCAGGGGCGGCGTTTGTCGCCGGTTCGCAAGCGGGCCAGCGGGCGGCTTTGCGGCCCTGTTTTGCTTTGGAGCGCCCTCATGTTAGGGGCCAGAATTTGAGCGACTCAAAAGGTTAACGCCGCTGAGTTTTGGGGGGTGATATGTGTGCACAACCCGTGCACAACCCGTGCACCGTCTAAACCCGATTTTGCAAGATGAAGAGAGCGCACGGTGCTTTGGCGCTGGCGCGGGGTGTGGGCGGTCGCATTTTGCTTTGCAAAATCCGACCGGCTGGGGGCGCTGCCCCCAGACCCCCGGGATATTTTTAGAAAGAAAAAGTGGGGGGCAACAGGGGTAAGACCGGCGGGGTTGGAG
>JAHBAM020000019.1 GCA_018500125.2 Roseobacter sp.
CAGCGTCAGATGTGTATAAGAGACAGGGGTGGTGCGGCGTTTGACGGGCTGGTCGTCGGGCACCGCCTGATGGAGGCTGGCGAATACGAGCTGGCGCTGCGCGCCTTTACCCGCGCCGCCGCTGCCGAAGGTCTGACCGTGGATGTGCTCAGCGCGCTTGGCTCCGCCAATATCGGCCTCGGGCGGCTCGGACAGGCCGAAAAGCTTCTGCGCCGCGCCATCAAGGAAGATGATGCCGTCCCCGAAGCCTGGAACAATCTCGGCGTTGTCCTTATGGAGCGTGACCAATTTGCCGAAGCTGCGCAAATATTTCAGCGCGCCTATGCACTCGATGATGGCCAAAGTGACTCAATTCGCGATAATCTGCGCTTAGCGCTCGCAAAAACGGAGACTTCCGACTATGCTGGCCAGAATAACGAGCAAAACTATAAATTGGTGCGGCGCGGAAGCAGCGACTTCCTGATCAGGTCGATACCATAACGAGGCCAAGGCAGTAAAAGGACGCAGGCAGATGCGCCATTACAAGTTTATTCCCCTGTTGTTTTTGGGCGTAGCCGCAATTTCTGGCTGTCAAAAGACAGGCGACCAAGAGGTCAACCGCGCCTTTCAGGACGTGAATGTCGTCGATGAAAGCAACCTCAGCGATATCATGCTCACGGTCGCAGACCCCAATGAAGCCGTGACGTATTTCAAGCGCACCGCCGCCGAAAACCCTGATCGCGCCGATTTGCACCGCGGCCTTGGCCAGTCTTTGATCCGTGCCAAACGCCCGACAGAGGCCGTTCCGGTCTATCAACGCCTGATCAAACTGGACGGTGCCACCGATGATGACCGCGTTGACTATGCCGATGCGCTCCTGCGCGCGGGCGATTGGGCCAAAGCCGAAGCCATGCTCGATGAGGTCCCCCCGACCCATGAGACATTCAAACGCTACCGCCTCGAGGCCATGATCGCAGACAGCAACAAGGAATGGAGCAAAGCCGACAGCTTTTACGAAACCGCTGTGGGCCTCACAACCCGCCCCGCGGGCGTGTTGAACAACTGGGGCTATTCCAAGCTCACCCGTGGCGACTATAAAGACGCCGAACGGCTTTTTGCCGACGCGATCCGCCAGGACAACACCCTGTTTACAGCCAAAAACAATATGGTTCTGGCCCGTGGTGCCCAGCGCGATTACAATCTGCCCGTGATCCCGATGTCACAGGTCGAGCGCGCCCAGCTCTTGCACACGCTGGGCCTCTCCGCGATCAAGCAAGGCGATGTCCAGACAGGCAAGGGCCTCTTGCAAGACGCCATCACCACCCATCCGCAGCACTTTGAAGCCGCCGTGCGCTCTCTGCGCGCGCTTGACAGCACCGTCAGCAACTAAAGCCGATGATGGAGCAGACCTCTTTCGCGGCATGGCTCTTTCTGCCATTCGTTCTGCCCATATGTCTCTGGGTCGCATGGAACGATCTGCGCGCCATGAAAATTCCCAACACAGCGGTGATCGCCCTCGCGCTGGTCTTTTCTCTGCTGGGGCTGTTTGTGCTGCCATTGCCTGACTATCTCTGGCGTCTGGCCCAGCTTCTTCTTGTGCTTCTCGCCGGTGTCGTGCTCAACGCACTCGGCGCAATGGGCGCGGGCGATGCAAAGTTTGCCGCCGCCGCCGCGCCCTTCATTGCCTTGGGCGATCTGCGCGTGCTCATGGCGCTCTATGCGGCCAATCTTCTGGCCGCCTTCGTCACCCACCGCCTCGCCAAACACAGCAGGCTGCGCAGCCTCGCGCCAGACTGGAAAAGCTGGACGGTCGGCTCCGATTTCCCCATGGGCCTCAGCCTCGGGGGCACACTGGCGCTCTATATCGCCATGGGAACGTATTTCGGAAGCTGACCCCGCCTCGCCCTCCGCCTCTAGAGCCTTTGGCGCCAAAGGCCGGGCGAAGCGAAGGCTGGCACCGCACCAATCGGGATAGGCCCCAATCAGCGGCCCAAACACGGCCCGGCTGTGCGTTCTGCATCACAACCTCTTCATTTTTTGTGCACTTTATGGGGCCATATTGGCCTTTGCACGGTTTTTGTTTGGGGCTTGGGCCAAGGGTCGCTAAACTCTGCTCAAAAGGCCGGCACAAGACTGGCCCATGGTAACGAGTAGACTGAGGCGTCACATGAATATGCAAGCTACAGCCGTCATGGCTCCCCCCCCGCCCAAAACGCTGGAGGATATGCAGCTCCCCCGCGTGATGATGCGCGACATTGCCCTCAAGACGATGTTTCGCAAAAACATCACCGAGGTGAGCGAGCTGGCCCGCGCCATCTGCCTGCCCCGTCAGGTCACCCAAGAGCTGATCGATATGGCCCGCGAGGCCAAACTTGTCGAAGCCACAGGCACGCTCAGCGCCAGCGCAGGCGGCGAAATGGGCTACCAGCTCACCGACGGGGGCAAATCGCGCACGCTCGACGCCCTGTCACAGTCCGAATACTTCGGCGCCATGCCGGTTCCGCTTGCGGTCTACCGCGAGCAGGTCAAGCGCCAGTCCATCCGCAACATTCAAATCACCCGCGAACAGCTCACAGACGCCATGGGGCATCTCGTCCTGCCCCCCGCCCTTCTCGATCATCTCGGCCCCGCCGTGTCTGCGGGCCGCTCGATCCTGATGTATGGCCCCCCCGGCAACGGCAAATCCTCGATCTCCAATGGCATCCGCGACGCCATGGGCGACAAGGTCTATGTCCCCCGTGCGATCGAATATGCCGGTCAGGTCATCACAGTCTATGACCCGATCGTGCACACCGCCGTGGACGAAGACGAGGAAGACCCGACCGCCCTGCGCCGCCGCGTCGGCTTTGACACCCGCTATGTCAAATGCGACCGCCCCACAGTCATCACAGGGGGCGAACTTTCGCTCGATATGCTCGATCTGGTCTACAACCCGACAGCGCGCACCTATCAGGCCCCGCTTCAGCTCAAATCCACCGGCGGAATCTTCATCGTCGACGATCTGGGCCGCCAGAAAGAGCCGCCCCAATCCCTGATCAACCGCTGGATTGTCCCGCTGGAAGAGAGCAAAGACATCCTCGCGCTGCAATCGGGCGAGAAATTCGAGGTGCCCTTTGACACCCTCGTGATCTTCTCGACCAACTTTCACCCCAACGCCATTTTTGATCAGGCCGCGCTGCGCCGGATCTTTTTCAAAATCAAGGTCGACGGCCCCAATCAGGAGAATTTCCTGAAGATTTTCGCCATGGTCGCCCGCGCCAAGAAAATGGAGCTGGACGAGGCCGCGCTCATTCACCTGCTTAAGGTCAAATACCCGACGATCGACAACATCTATGCCAATTATCAGCCCGGCTTCCTGATCGACCAAATGCGCGCAATCTGCGATTTTGAAGGCATCCCCTACAAAATGTCCCCCGAGCTGATTGATCGCGCATGGGCCAATATGTTTGTCAAAGACGAAAAGATCGTCAGCTAGAGCGCGCCCAAAAAAGGCGCGCCAGCCCTCGCCTGCGCGCCTTTAAATCATTCAAACTCAATAACTTAAGTGTTCAACCCTAAGCCGTCAGCCCCTCAGGCTCCGCAAGCCCATTGGCGCGGCAGCAGGCCGTGACAGTGTTCGCCAGCAAACAGGCAATCGTCATCGGCCCAACACCGCCCGGCACAGGCGTGATCGCCCCCGCACGGGCCGCGCAGCTCTCAAACGCCACATCGCCAACGAGTTTGGTCTTCCCGTCCCGCTCGATCCGGTTGATGCCCACATCAATCACCGTCGCACCCTCTTTGATCCAGTCCCCCGGAACCATCTCGGGCCGCCCGACAGCGGCCACAACAATATCCGCGCGGCGCACAACATCCGCGAGGTCTTTGGTGCGGCTGTGCGCGATCGTGACAGTGCAGCTATCCCCCAGCAAAAGCTGCGCCATAGGCTTGCCCACAATATTGGAGCGCCCGATCACAACAGCATCCATCCCGCTCAAGCTCCCGTGATGGTCGCGCAGCATCATCAGACAGCCGAGCGGCGTGCAGGGTACCATGCTCTTTTGCCCCGTGCCAAGCAGGCCGACATTGGAAATATGAAACCCGTCCACATCCTTGGCCGGATCAATCGCATTGATCACAAGGTCTTCATTGAGATGTTTGGGCAAAGGCAGCTGCACCAGAATACCGTGAATCTCTGGGTCCTTGTTGAGCTGGTCAATCAGCGCCAGCAAATCGGCTTCGGCGGTGTCCACGTCAAGCTTGTGCTCGATAGAGGTCATGCCCACTTCCACCGTCATCTTGCCCTTGGAGCGCACATAGACCTGGCTCGCAGGGTCTTCCCCCACCAGCACAACAGCCAGCCCCGGCGTGATCCCGTGCTCTTCCTTCAAGCGGCTCACATGGCCCGCGACTTTCTCGCGCACTTTGCCCGCAAAGGCTTTCCCGTCAATAATCGTCGCGCCCATGTCGTCCTCTTTCTTTCTCACAGTTACGGTGCGCGCAGAGCGCACACCCTACAGCCTCAGCCCGTAGGGTGCGCATTCACTGCGCACCCCTTATCGGTCTTAAAACCTGCCGGCCTTAGAACAAACCTTCGATCTCGCCCGCCGCATTCAAGCGGATGCTCTCCGCCGCAGGCACCCGTGGCAAGCCCGGCATGGTCATAATCTCACCACAGACCACAACAATAAAGCCCGCGCCCGCGCTCAGGCGCACTTCACGCACCGGCACAGAGTGCCCGGTCGGCGCGCCGCGCAGGTTCGGGTCGGTCGAGAAGCTGTATTGCGTCTTGGCCATACAAACAGGCAGGTTGCCATAGCCCTGTTCTTCCCAAAGCTTGAGCTGGTCACGGATTTTCTTATCCGCAATCACCTCATCGGCGCGGTAGATGCCCTTGGCAATCCGCTCGATCTTCTCAAACAGCGGCATCTCGTCCGGGTAAAGCGGCGCAAACTGGCTCACGCCACTGTCGGCAATTTCAGCAACGCGCTTGGCGAGCGCCTCGGAGCCTTTGGAGCCAAATTCCCAATGCTGGGACACAATCGCCTCCGAGCCTTGGCCTTTCACATAGTCTTTCACAGCCTGCACTTCGGCTTCCGTGTCGGTCACAAAATGGTTGATCGCAACCACAACAGGCACACCAAAGGACTTGAGGTTGCCGATGTGACGGCCAAGGTTGGCACAGCCCTTCTGAACCGCCTCGACATTCTCGCCGCCCAGATCGGCCTTCGCCACCCCGCCGTTCATTTTCATCGCGCGCACCGTCGCCACAAGCACCACACAGTCCGGCGCAAGACCGGCCTTGCGGCACTTGATGTTCATGAATTTTTCCGCGCCCAGATCGGCGCCAAAGCCCGCCTCGGTCACAACATAATCCGCCAGCTTCAGCGCGGTCTGCGTCGCAATCACCGAGTTACAGCCATGGGCGATATTGGCAAACGGGCCACCGTGAACAAAAGCCGGGTTGTTTTCCAGCGTCTGCACAAGGTTTGGCTGCATCGCATCCTTGAGCAAAACCGTCATCGCGCCCTCGGCCTTGATATCACGCGCAAAAACAGGCGAGCGGTCGCGGCGATAGGCCACGATCATATTGCCCAAACGCTCCTCAAGATCCTTGAGATCCTTTGACAAGCACAAGATCGCCATGACTTCGGACGCCACGGTGATGTCAAACCCGTCCTCACGCGCAAAGCCGTTCGAGACCCCCCCGAGCGACGAGGTGATCTGGCGCAAGCTGCGGTCGTTCATGTCCACAACCCGGCGCCATGTCACGCGGCGGGTGTCAATATCCGCCGCATTGCCCCAGTAAATATGGTTGTCCAGCATCGCGCTCAAAAGCGAATGCGCGCTGGTGATGGCATGAAAATCGCCGGTGAAATGCAGGTTCATGTCTTCCATAGGCACAACTTGCGCATAGCCGCCGCCCGCCGCGCCGCCCTTCATGCCAAAGTTCGGCCCAAGGCTCGCTTCGCGGATACACACCATGGCCTTCTTGCCAATCGCGTTCAAGCCATCGCCAAGGCCCACAGTCGTCGTGGTCTTGCCCTCGCCAGCCGGCGTCGGGTTGATCGCCGTCACAAGAATGAGCTTGCCGTTCTTTTTCTCCTGCACAGAGTTGATAAAGGTCTGGCTCACCTTGGCCTTATCGTGGCCATAGGGCAGCAGATGCTCGCTCGCGATCCCGATCTTGTCACCAATCTCCTGGATCGGACGCTTCTGTGCTGCGCGGGCAATTTCAATGTCGGACTTATAGCTCATAGCGGATTCCTTTTTTCCATCCGGCTTCTCTTGTTGCCCTTCTAGCGCCCCCAAATCGCGGGCGGCGCGCAGAATCCGACATTTCCGACGCTCGGAGCGGCGGAGTGTCGCAGCACCAAACCAAAGCCGTCGCCTATCGGAAACTCGTTTATCCCCGCGCCTGCGCCAGATGCGGCCAGACCGGCTGGTCGGGAATATGCAAAACAAGCTCATCCCCAAACGCAATCCCGCCGCCCCGCTCAACCCAAGCGGTCACCCCCCGCCGGTTCTGCGCCGCCGCCATAAACCCCTTGCCATGCCCGGCGTGCTCGGCCTCGACTTCCTTGGCCGGCCAGAGGCAGGGGCGGTTCTCCATATCAATCACGAGCGTCGCACCCGAGGGCGCCTGAAGCCGCGAGGACGGCGGCACAAGCGTAAAATCCGGGATCCCCTCAATCACCAGCGTTGCGCCAAGATAGTCAGGCTCAAGCCTCTCAAGCCCCATATCAGCCGCAATCCGCGCCATCTCCTCGACCGACAGCACAGACAGCTGCCGCACATTGGCAATCTCGGTGCCCTTTGGATGCTGGGCGGTCACACGGCTGCAAGACACCCGGGTCTCCCCGCCATGGGCCTCCCCGTCAAGCCCCGCAAAACCGAGCATCGCCCGCTCAAGCGCCCCCGAGCGCAGCCCCGCTCCGCGGTCCTCCACCCGTCCAATCCATCTGATCACAGCCCTAAACTCGGTCGGCTTCAAAGCAGGCATCACACTCTCCCCTATCTCGGCAGAAGGCTGCCGCGCCCCATGTCAAAATACAAGCCCCGCTTTTTCTTTCCAGAAATATCCCGGGGTTTGGGGCAGCGCCCCAAGGCCTGCGTGGCCCGAACGCAAACCACCCTGAGCGCGCAGCGCGCCTTCGCTTCATTTTTCGGTAAATTTAAGCTCGATCCGGCGGTTCTGGGCGCGCGCCGCATCCGAGGAGCCGCTGGCAATCGGCTGATATTGCCCGAACCCGTTGGCGCTCAACCGCTCCGGCGGGATTCCGAGCGAGCCGACCATATAGCGCACCACAGAAAGCGCACGCGCCTGTGACAGCTCCCAATTGTCCGCAAACGCGCCATTGCCCGACAGCGGCACAGTGTCGGTATGCCCGTCCACGCGGATCACCCAATCGATCTCCTCGGGAATTTCCCCGACAACATTGCGCAAAATTTCGGCGATCTTGGCAAGCTCGCCCTGCCCCGCACCGCTCAGAGTTGCCTGCCCCTGCGCAAAGAGCACCTCGGAGGAAAAGACAAACCTGTCGCCCACAATCCGCACGCCGTCCTGCGTGCCGATCACATCTCTCAAACGCCCGAAAAATTCGCTGCGGTAGCGCTCGAGATTCTGCTTTTCGGCCTCAAGCCTGATCCGCTCGGCCTCCTCCAGCGCGCGGCGCTTGCGCTCCTCGGCGGCGGCCCGCGCCAAGGCGGCGTTGAGATCCTGCCCAAGGTTGGTGAGCTGGATGTCGCTCGCCGCATCGCGCTCTTTGTAGTCGTCAATAATCGCCTGCAAGCTGCCCAGTTGCGCGCGCAAAGCCGCAACCTGCTGGTTGAGCAGGGCCTGCGCGCGCAGCGCCTCGGCCGAGCGCGCCTCTTCTTGGGCAAGCGCGGCATTGGCCTGCGCCAAAAGCACAGCCCGCGCCTCTGTCTCGCTCAGCGTCTCCCCGAGCGCGCCCTCAAGCGCAAGTTTCTCGGCCAAAGCCTGCGCAAGCCTCGCCCGCAGCTCCGCGCTCATCTCGGCCTGCGCCGCGCTGTCGGCTTCGGCCTCCAGCAGCATGGCCGCGATCCGCTGGCCAAGCTCCTCCTGTTTCGCATCCGCCGCCGCCAGCAAGGTCAGCGTCTCTTCAGCATCCCTGCGCGCCGCCTCCAGTGCCAGCGTCATCGCGGTCAGCTCGGTATCCGCCGCCGCAAGACGCGCCCGCAAAGCCTCTGCCGCCGCCAGCTCGATGGCGCGCGCGGCCTCCTCTTCGCTCAGTTGCGTCCGAAGTCCCGCCAGCGCCTCATTTTGCGCCGCCGCCTCGGCCTCTGCGGCTTTGATGACAGCCTCCAAAGCGGCCTTCTGGGTGCTCAGATCGGCGCGCTCGGCCCGCAAGGCCTCGGCCTCGCTCTGGGCCAGATCGCGTTGTGCCAACAACTGTGCCACCTGCGCCTCAAACCCGGTGATCTGCGCCTCTGCGGCGCTCAGGGCGGCGTCTTGGGCCTCGGTGCGGGCCTGCAAACCCGCGATCAGTGTCGCCTGCTCTCCCGCCTGCCTGCGCGCCGCCTCAAGCGTCACCCCGAGTTCGCCAATCCGCGCTTCAAGCCCCGTGGCGCGGCGCTGCTCCAGCCCGAGCGCCTGCGCCAGCTTGGCGATCTCGGCGTTGAGCTGGTTCATCTCGCTTTCCTGCCCGGTGATGGTCTCGCGCAGCACGAATTGCACCACCATAAAAATGGTCAGCACAAACATCAAAACAAGCAACAGCCCCGTCATCGCATCGACAAACCCGGGCCAGATATTGGCCTGAAAGCGTTGCCCTGTGCGGCGGGAAAGAGCCATGGTCTAGCCCTCGTTTTCCGGGCTGTTTTCCGGGCTGTTTTGCGGGCTGTCTTGCAGGCTGTCGGGCGCGTCCTTTTTCAGGTGCAGCCTGCGCACACGGGGCGCGCCCTGCCCGTCAAGCGTCTGGCCCAGCGCCGCAATATCCACCCGCAATTGAGCCATCATTTCCTGCCGTCCGGCACTGATCTCTTCCAGAACCCGCAGCATCTGCACGTCAATCGAGCGCAGGCGCATCCGGCTTTCCGCGTCAATTCCGGCCTCGGTGCTGCTGCCCTCGCGCGCGCGCAACTCTCCGATCAGCGCCTCCTGCCCCTCGGCCACCCGCATCAGAGCCGTCAATGTCGGATTGGCATCGCCCAGCTCGGCCGTCAGCCGCTCCAGCGCCTCCGCGAGCCGCGCCAGACGCGCATCCGTGGTGGCGTGACGTCTCTCGCCACCGCGCACCAGATCCTGCAGGGCGTCCATTTGCCCTGCCATATGCTCCAGAACGCCGTCATAGACCGCCGCCGCCGCATGGCCGCCCTCCTCGCCCTCGCTCTCGCTTTCCCCGGAGGCAAAGCCAAGCCGGGTGATCGAACTGAGCCATTCTTCCAGCTCGCGATAAAACCGGTTCTGCGCATGGCCCGCAAACAGCTCCAGCAACCCCACCACAAGCGAGCCGGCCAGCCCGAGCAGAGACGAGGCAAAGGCCACGCCCATCCCCGAAAGCTGGCTGTCCAGCCCCCGCATCAGCCGCCCGAAAACCTCGACACCGCTTTCCCCCTCCACAGGCGCCAGCCCGCGGATCGTATCGACAAGCGCCGGCACAGTCGTCGCCAGCCCGTAAAACGTGCCCAAAAGCCCGAGGAAAATCAAAAGACTGACAATATACCGCGTGATCTCGCGCTCTTCGTCAATCCGCTGCGCGACCGAGTCCAAAATAGAGCGCGCCGAGCCGGAGCTGATCTGGCGCCCACGCCCGCGCGAGGACAGCAATGTCGCCAAAGGCGTCAGCAAGGAAGGCGGGCGCACCCCCTGCCGCTCTGCCACATCCGCCGCAAAAGCCTCGATCCAGCGCACCGAACGCATCATCTGGTAAATCTGCCAAAAGGTCGCCAGAACACCGACCGCAAAGACAAAAACGATAAACCCGTTGAGATAGGGATTGGCCTCAAAAACAGGCAATACCTGCGGCAAAGCCAGCAAAGTGACACCGCCCGCAAGCCCGAGGGCCAACAGCATCAAGATTATCTGTCTTAAAGGTTGTGAAAAATACAGCTCGGCCTCACGCTCCGGATGCGCCCTCATGACGGCTCCTGACGCTTATTTCAGTTGCACCAACCATAAGCAGAACCCGCGCCCATGCCAAGTCAAATGCCGCATCTCCCGCGCCACCCGCGTCCAAGCCCTCAGCCCAGCAGTTTGACCCGCGCAACAATCTCGTCCAGTTCAGGGTCCGAAATCCCGAGCGCGTGCAAATGCGCCGCCGTGTTAAAGAGATACTCGCTGTTCGGCCCGCGCCCGCCCTCGGCGCGCGCAATGATGCGCGCCTGCTCCTCAAGATCAAGCCCGCCACAATACTGGATATGGGCCGCATCAATCACATAGGTCACAGCCTCCACCCGCCGCGCATCGGCCAGCGTCACCTCAAGGGTGCGCTCCACATAAGCCGAAGAAATCAGCTCGCGCGCCCGCAGATAGGCCAGCACATCGGCCTCCTGCCCCGCGCGCACCGAAAAAGCGACCCCATGGCAGCGCGCCCGCGGCATCTCGTCAAGCGCCAGCACAAGCCCGGGGGCCTCCTCGGTCCCGCGATGATGGATCGAGCGCATACAAAAGCTGCGGGCGTAGCCCTCAAGCGTGGCGATCCGCATCTCCTCCACATCAAAACCGGGGTTCCAGATCAAAGACCCGTAGCCAAACACCCACATCGTCATATCGCTTGTCCCTTCGCGCGCCTGCCTCCATAAACACCATCACCACGGAAGGGAAAAGGTGCTCGCGTGAAAAAACTGCTCGCTCTCATCGTGACTTTGGCCGCGCTTTGGTCGGGCTACTGGTTTGTCGGCGCAACCGGCCTCAAGTCCGGCATGGCCGCATGGTTTGACGCCCGCCAAAGCGAAGGCTGGCAAGCCGAATATTCCGATCTCTCGGTCAAAGGCTTCCCCAACCGGTTTGACACAACCCTGACAGACCCCGCCCTCGCAGACCCGGCCACAGGCCTCGCATGGTCGGCCCCCTTCGTGCAGCTCTTCGCCCTGAGTTATCAGCCCAACCACATCATCGCCGCCTTCCCGGCCTTCCCAACCCTGCGCACCCCCTTCGCCCGCCTCGCCCTCAAAAGCGAAAAAATGCAGGCCTCCATGATTATGGAGCCCAACACAGAGCTGGCCTTTTCCCGCGCCAATCTCGCCGCCACCGCGCTCACCATCACGCCCGAAACCGGCGGCCGCACCCATCTCGCAGGCCTGCAAACCGCGCTCACCCGCGAAGGCCCGGCCAGCTATCGCGCCGCCTTCAATGCCGATGGCCTCGCCCCGCCCCTGCCCGCCGCCCTCACAGCCCAGTTGCCCGAAACGCTCACCGCCTTTCGTGCCGATGCCACGGTTGAGTTCACCAAACCCTGGGACATCACAGCCCTCGAAGTGGGCCGCCCCCAGCCCACCGCGATCAAGCTGCACCTCGCCGAAGCCGAATGGGGGCCGCTCAGACTGGCCGCCGCCGGCGCGCTCTCGATTGATCGCACAGGCACCCCGACAGGCAGCCTCACCCTCAAGGCCCGCAACTGGCGCGATATCCTCGCCCTCGCCACAGCCGCAGGCGCCCTCCCCCAAAGCCTCGCCCCCCAGATCGAGCAGGGTCTCTCCCTGCTCGCCGGCCTCTCGGGCAATCCGGCCACGCTGGACATCCCCCTGACCGTCTCGGGCGGCTATATCAAAATCGGCCTCATTCCCGTCGCGCCGGCGCCGCGCCTGTCGATCCGATGAGCGCCTGCCCCTATCAGGCCGCGCTCTCTGCCCGGCTCGGCAAAAGCGCCGACAGTGCCCATGATCTCGCCCATGTCAGGCGGGTCTGGGCCAATTGCCGCGCGATTGTCAAAGGCGAATCCGGCGACAAAAGCGCCCCCGTAGATCTGGAGCTGCTCTACGCCGCCGCAGTGTTTCACGATCTCGTCAACCTGCCCAAAAACGCCGCCAACCGTGCCGAGGCTTCCCGCCTCTCGGCCGAAGCCGCCGCCCCTCTGGCCCGCGCCTGTGGCCTCCCCGAAGCCAAGCTCCCCGCGCTCAAACACGCAATCATTGCCCATAGTTTTTCAGCACAGGTTGCCCCCCGAACCCGCGAAGCCCAAATCCTGCAGGATGCCGACCGGCTCGATGCGCTCGGCGCCATCGGGCTGGCTCGGATGCTCATGGTCTCGGGCGCTCTCAACCGTCCGCTCTATGAGCCGGTCGATCCTTTGGCCCAATACCGCCCCCCCGACGACAGCGCCTTCGCGCTCGACCATTTCCAAACCAAGCTGTTCACGCTGGCCGAGACATTGCACACACCCACAGCCCGACAGATCGCCACCGAGCGCACAGACTATATGCGCGCCTTCCTCACCCGCCTGCAGAGCGAGATCCGCGAAGACTGACCCCACCCCGCGTCCCGCCAGCTCTCCACCCGATCTCCCCGCGCTCGACCTCCCCTTGCTCGACCTCGCCTGTCCAATCTCTCCCCGTCCGATCGCCCCTTGTCTGACCGCGCCTTGCTCCACCTCCCTGTCCAATCTCCCCTGTCTGATCTCTCCTCACTCGGCCTTCCCGTCCGACCTCGCCTGTCCGATCTCTCCTCGCTCCACCTCCCTATCCAATCTCCCCTGTCCGACGTCCCCTGTCCGATCGCTACTCGCTCGACCTCGCCTGTCCGATCTCGACCGTCCGACCGCGCCTTGCTCCACCTCCGTGCCCGATCTCGACCGTCCGACCTCCCCTTGCTCGGCCTCCCTGTCCAATCTCCCCTGTCTGATCTCTCCTCGCTCGACCTCCCCGTCCGATCTCCCCTGTCCGATCTCGCCTCGCTCGGCCTCGCCTGCCCGATCTTCCCTGCCCAACCTGTCCCCGCGTCCCGCCGGTTCTCCGCCCACGGGTCCGACATTTCCCCGCCCAGAGCCGCTCCCTTGCCCCTGCCCAACCTATCCGCGCCACCCCACC
>JAHBAM020000006.1 GCA_018500125.2 Roseobacter sp.
CAACCGCAAAGCCGAGGCTGCCGAGCTGGGCTGTAGACATGGCGGGGGGGCTGGCGCGGGTGGCCAGATCGCGGCCCGCAAAGCCGATCGTGGCGAGAAGGGCGTATAGCGATGTGATCTGGAAGCTCTCAAAGCCCGGCCGGATCACCACGAGCACGCCGAGAAAGCCGAGCGCCATGGCCAGCCAGCGCCGCCAGCCGACGGCCTCACCAAAGACAAAAATCGCCCCGAGCGTGACCACGATCGGCGCGGCCTGAAGAATGGCCGATGTGCTGGAGAGCGGCGCATGGGCGAGGGCAAGGGCAAAGAACAGCCGCCCGAGAAGCTCAAAGGCGGAGCGCAGGAGCATGGTGCGTTTCAGGCAGGCCGGATGCCAGACGGCTTCGCCACGGCGCCACGACTGGCTGGCAAAGAGCGCAAGCCCCATGAGGCCAAAGCAGATCAGCGCTGTGCCCACAGAGGAGTGCCGGGTGGCGGCTTTGAAAAAGCTGTCCTCCAGCGCAAAGGCCGCCATGGCGAGGATCATAAAGCCTGCGCCGGATTTATTGGCGCTCATGAAAGGCTTTCGATCTTTGCCAGCAGCAGGGCTGCGGCGGCTTGTTCGGCGGCGCGCTTTGAACTTGCTGTGGCGGCGGCGGTCTGACCGCTGGCAAGGCGCACTTCGATTGTGAACTCGGGCGCATGATCGGGGCCTTGGCGCGCGGTTTCGACATATTTTGGCGGGTTTTGCTTGCGCGCCTGCGCCCATTCCTGCAGCGCGGTCTTGGGGTCGCGGGCGTCGCTCTCGACAGAGGTGATGCGTTTGGCCCAGAGACGCAGGATCAGGGCCTTGGCGGCCTCAAAGCCGCCGTCCAGATAGACCGCCGCGATCACGGCTTCCATGGCGTCGCCCAGAAGCGCGGTTTTGCGCCGCCCGCCCGACATCATCTCGGAGCGGCCCAGCTTGAGCACGGCCCCGACATCTATGTCGCGGGCAATATCGGCGCAGGCTTCCTTGCGCACGAGGGCGTTGTAACGCGGCGCGAGCTGGCCTTCGCTTGCGCCCTTGTCATCCTTGAGCAGGGCTTCGGAAATGACGAGGCCAAGCACCCGATCGCCGAGGAACTCGAGGCGCTGGTTGTCGGGCCGGGTGGGCGAGGACATGGAGCTATGGGTGAGCGCGCGCACAAGCAACTCGGGGCGCGCAAAATGATGCCCCAAGACGCCCTGAAAGGCTTGAAGATCGGCCGAGAGTTTCAATCTATTCTCTTGAAAAAGCGGTCGCTGCGCCATGTCCAGAAATACAACATCGAGCTTCCGCCAGAGGAGAACATGACCCGGTCTGCGCGCCCGATCAGGTTTTCAAAGGGGACAAAGCCGACGCCGCCAACCCTTTGGTCAAAGCGGCTGTCTGTGGAGTTGTCACGGTTGTCGCCCATGAAGAAATAGTGCCCCGCCGGGACAGTGAAGACGGGGGTCGTATCGGCGCGCTGGTTGCCGATATTGAGGATCGCGTGCGAGCGCCCGTTGGGCAGCGTTTCGATCTGGCGCGATTTGGTGCATTCGGCCCCCATCCCGACAGAGCCGTTTTCACAGCGCGGGCGCATCCGCTGCGGGCCTTGCAGCTCGAAGGTCTCGCTGAAGACGCCGTCGTCTTTCAGGCTGACGGGGGTTCCGTTGAGGATCAGCACGCCATTTGTGAGCTGAACGGTGTCACCGGGCAGGCCGATCAGGCGCTTGATGAAGTCGGAGCCGTTGACCGGATGGCGGAAGACAACAACATCGCCACGCTCGGGCTGACCGGCAAAGAGGCGTCCGTTGTCGCCGCGCGACCAGCCGCAAATGTCTTCGGCATCAATATTGAGACCAATGGCCGGCAGGCGCACCGAGGGGCAGGAGGCATAGGAATAGCCGTAGGCCATTTTGTTGACGAAGAGAAAATCGCCGATCAGCAATGTGTCTTTCATCGAGCCGGAGGGGATCCAGAACGGCTGGAAAAACAGGCTGCGAAACACGCCGGCGATGAGCAGCGCATAGACGATTGTCTTGAGCGTGTCGACAACTCCGCCGCTGCGTTTTTTCTCTTCTGTGGTCATTGAGGTCATCCCTAAAAGCTGAGAGCTTCATGAGCCGCGCAGGCGGGGCTGTCAACCCAGAGGGGCAGCGGGGCGGGCTGTGACCTGGTCAGATCGACGCGGTCGGGCGCGCTTCAATCACCACAAAGGCCTGCGCCCAGGGGTGATCGTCGGTCAGGGTCACATGGATGATGACCTCATGCCCCTCGGGCGTCATGGCCGCCAGCCGCTCTTTGGCCCAGCCGGTCACTTCCATGACGGGTTGGCCTGTCGCGAGGTTGCTCACGCGCATATCTTTCCAGGCGATGCCCATGCGCAGACCTGTGCCCAAGGCTTTGGAACAGGCTTCCTTGGCGGCCCAGCGTTTGGCGTAGGTGCCCGGCGTATCGGCGCGCCGTTCGGCTTTGGCCTGCTCTGTCGCGGTGAAGACGCGGTTGCGAAACCTGTCGCCAAAGCGCTCGAGCGTGGCCGCGATCCGCTCGATATTGGCCAGATCGGTTCCGATCCCGAGGATCACGCCCGCGCCTCGTCCATCAGGCGGCGCATCTCGCGAATGGCGGGCTCCATGCCCACAAAGAGAGACTCAGCCATCAGGAAATGCCCGATGTTCAGCTCCATGATCTCGGGGATGTGCGCGATGGGCTGCACGGTGTCATAGGTCAGGCCATGCCCGGCGTGGACCTCAAGGCCGAGCGAGTGGGCCAGGGCCGCGCCCTCGATCAGGGCGGCAAGCTCGGCGTCGCGCTTGGCAAAATCGCCCTCGTAGTGGTGATCACAGTAAGCGCCGGTGTGCAGCTCGACAACGGCCGCACCGATGCGGGCGGCGGCTTTGATCTGGCGCGGCTCATGGCCGATAAAGAGCGAAACGCGGCAGCCGGCGGCGGCGAGGGGCGCGATAAATTGCGCCAGACGATTGTCATCGGCGGCCACATCAAGGCCCCCTTCCGTGGTGCGCTCCTCGCGCTTTTCAGGGACAATACAGACAGCGTGGGGCCGATGGGCGAGGGCGATAGACTGCATCTCGGCTGTTGCGGCCATTTCAAAATTGAGCGGTGTGGCAAGGGAGGCCATCAACCCGTCAATATCGGCGTCCCGAATGTGGCGGCGGTCCTCGCGCAGATGGGCGGTGATGCCGTCTGCGCCGGCGGCTTCGGCCAGTTTGGCGGCGCGCACAGGATCAGGATAGGCGCTGCCGCGCGCATTGCGCACTGTCGCCACATGGTCAATATTCACACCAAGACGTAATTTGTCAGCATTCACCATGGCGGGGCCTATGATC
>JAHBAM020000107.1 GCA_018500125.2 Roseobacter sp.
ATTCCCACATCCTGCTCAACGATAATGGCATAGATCACAAGGATCGCCGAGGGCGGAATAAGCGAGGCCAAAGTGCCCCCCGCCGCCACAACACCCGCCGCAAACTGCTTGTTATAGCCGATCTTGAGCATCTCGGGGATGGCGATCCGCGCAAAGACAGCCGCCGTCGCCACCGAGGCGCCCGACACCGCCGCAAAGCCCGCCGTCGCAAAGACGGTCGAAACTGCAAGCCCCCCCGGAACCCAGGCAATCCAGCGCTTACAAGCCTCAAAGAGCGCTGTCGTCAGCTTGGCATGATAGGCCAGATAGCCGATCATAATGAACACAGGGATCAAAGAGAGCACCTGTGCGGAGACTTTCGAATGCGGCGTCAAGCCGGCAATCTTGGTGCTGATCTCGACCGCTTTCCAAAACCGCTCGGGATCATAGTCAAACCCGTTCCAGCGCAGCCAGATCAGGCCGATATAGCCCGCAAGCCCGGCCGCAAAAGCAACCCGCATCCCGAGCAAAACCAACACAAGCATCCCCGCAGATGTGTATAGACCAATTTCAATCGGTTCCATCAGTCGGCTCCCTCCAGCAATTTGGCCTCGGCCATCGCCTGTTCTTCAATCGTCAAAGACAGGGGCACCGCCACAGGGTTTTCCAGCCCCAACACAAGCGCACGGCCATAGCCCCAGGCCTGAAGCAGCAACCGCAGCATCAATACCCCGAAGGCAAACGGCACAACGAGCTTGCTCGGCCAGATCGGCAGGCTGATATCAATCGAGCTGTCGCGCGAACACCAGGGCCGCGCACAATCAAACGAGCGGTCAAAATGCTCCCAGGCGCCATAGGTCAGCCCGACAATCAGCAAAAGCATCAAAAGCACAGACATCAGCTCAAAGGCCCAAAGCAGCCGCCCCTTGAGCACATTGACAAGCATATCCATCCGGATATGCGTCCCGTCCCGCGCCACATAAGACACTCCCATAATGGCAATCACAGGCATCGCCGCTTCGATATAATCCACATAGCCCAACAAAGGGCTGCCAAAAAACTTGCGCGCCGTCACCGAATAGGCCGCCAGAAACATCAACGAAAAAATCGCAAGCCCGCTCAAGAGAGCGCAAAACCGCTCCACAGGCAGCAACATACGGTCCAATTTGCTCAGTAAGCCGGAATCCTCCAGCACAGCCGCTGACCCTGCCATTTTACTCTCCCCGTTTGTGTGATCACACAGAATATGTGCAAAAAGGCCGCGCGATGTCGCGCAGCCTTCCCTGTTTGGTCAAGGGCGCAAGGCCCCTGCCCTCAGATCAGCTTCCGCTTTGCGCATCGGCCAGTGTTTTCATCACAAGATCATAAAGCTCTTGGCCGGGAATGCCTTGGGCTTCCATATCCGCAATCCACGCATCGCGGATCGGGTCTGCCGCTTTGGTGCGGAATTCGGCAATCACCTCCGGCGCGATCACAACTTTCTCCACGCCCTTTTCTTCCAGCACAGCATCCCAACGCTTCAGAAGCTCGCCATAATTGCTGAGGTAATACTCAAGCGCCTCGGGAACAGAGCTGTCAAGCGCCGCGCGGTGCTCATCAGACAGGCTTTCATAAGCGTCGATGTTTACAACAACAGGGCAGTTCACAGTGCCGGGGTTGAGGTTTGATGTCCACCAGTCGGCCTCGTTGATCGTGCCAAAGCTCAGGTGGGCGTGCTGGGCAAAAGCCACCGTGTCCACAACCCCTGATTCCATCGCCTGATAGGCTTCGGAGGAGGTCACAGACGTCGGAACCGCGCCCACAGCTTCAAAAGCCTGGCCGATACCGCCTGTCGCGCGCACGCGCATCCCCTCAAAATCAGCCAGCGTCGCGCGGGGCGTGCCTGTGCCAACGAGGTTGTATTGTGGCATCGGCGAGGTCATCAGAAGCTTTGCGTTCCACTGCGCCATTTCTTCGGTCGCCGCGGGGTGCGCATAAACAGCATTCGACACCGCAAGCTCCTGCTCGAGGTTTTCAACGCCAAGGAACGGCAGCTCAAGCACCGTCACAACACGGTTCTTGTCGCGGTGATAGCCAGCGCAGAACTGCGCCATTTCAAACGCTCCGATCGAAATCCCGTCGAGGTTTTCACGGTTCTTTGACAGGCCGCCATAGCTGACATTCATGGTAAACGCGCCACCGGTCTTTTCGCTGACAAGCTCGGCCAGTTTTTCGACGTGCTCGGTGAAGGCGCGGCGCTTGCCCCAGACAGAGACGTTCCACTCGGTGGCCGCAGCCTCGGTGGCAAAGCTCAAAGCAACGGCTGCCGCCGCCAGTTTTGCAACTGTGTTCATTAGGTCTTCTCCCTTTTTGCAGCCCTGTTCACGGGCCGTCTGCGGGGAGGCTAACGGCAAGCGCAGGGCAAGCCAACCCTGTTGGCACAAGACGTGGCGTATTTCTTACGCTTCCCCTTTCCCCTCGGGCCGCCTATAACCTAAACCACAAGCGCAAAAGCGCAGTCGCAGTCGCAAAACAAGGGGCAAGGGCCATGGCTCACATCATCGTCGTCGGCAATGAAAAAGGCGGTGCAGGCAAATCCACGGTGTCCATGCACATCGCCACCGCGCTCTCGCGGCTCGGGCACAAAACCTCGGTGCTCGACCTCGATTTGCGCCAGAAAACCCTTGGCCGCTACCTTGAAAACCGGCGCGCATTTTGCGCCAAAGCCGGGCTGGATCTGCCCACCCCCGACTATCACGAGCTGCCACAGATCGACAAAGACACATTGAAACCGGGCGAAAACATCTATGATCACCGCCTGTCCGCCGCCGTCGCCACGCTCGAGCCGGACAACGACTTTATCCTGATCGACTGCCCCGGATCGCACACCCGCCTCAGTCAGGTGGCGCATTCGCTCGCCGACACGCTTGTCACCCCGCTCAATGACAGCTTCATCGACTTTGACCTGCTCGCCCATATCGATTCTGAAGGCGACAAGATCAAAGGCCCCTCGGTCTATTCCGAGATGGTCTGGGCCGCCCGCCAGCTGCGCGCCCAAGCGGGCCTGAAGCCGATCGACTGGGTGGTCATGCGCAACCGCCTTGGCGCCCAGCGCATGGTCAACAAAGAGAAAATGGAGCGCGCCGTAAGCAATCTCTCCGCGCGCATCGGCTTTCGCGTCGCCCCCGGCTTCAACGAGCGGGTGATCTTCCGCGAGCTGTTCCCGCGTGGCCTGACCCTGCTTGACCTCAAGGATGTCGGCGTGCAGAAGCTCAATATATCCAATATCGCCGCCCGTCAGGAACTGCGTGAAATGATGAAGTCCCTCAGACTTCCCAACGTCAGCGTCGACTTCTAAGTGTCAGATAAATTAGATATTTTCCTGATCTGCCCGCCGGGGCTTGAAGCCGCTTTGGCATCAGAAGCACAGGAAAACGGCTTTGCGCCGGCCCGTGCGGTTGCGGGCGGGGTCGAGGTTGTGGGCGGCTGGCCTGATGTCTGGCGCGCCAATCTTGTGCTGCGCGGGGCTGTGCGCGTGCTCGTGCGCATCGGGTCTTTCCGCGCCTTTCACCTCGCCCAGCTCGACAAACGCGCGCGCAAGTTTCCTTGGGCCGATGTCCTGCGCCCCGATGTGCCGGTGCGCGTCGAGGTGAGCACCAACAAACGCTCCAAAATCTACCACGCCGGCGCCGCCGCCCAGCGCATCGAAACCGCCCTCAAAGAAAGCCTCGGCGCGCCCGTCTCTGCCGATGCCGCCCTCACCCTCAAGGCGCGGATTGAGGACAATCTCGTCACCTTCAGCCTCGACAGCTCGGGCGAAAGCCTGCACAAACGCGGCTTCAAGGAGGCGGTGAACAAAGCCCCCATGCGGGAGACATTGGCAGCGCTGTTTCTGCGCGAGGCCGGCTACACAGGGGCCGAGCCGGTGCTCGATCCGATGTGCGGCTCCGGCACCTTCCCGATCGAAGCCGCCGAAATCGCCCTGGGCCTCGCGCCGGGGCGGGCACGCCGCTTTGCCTTTGAATCCCTCGCAAGCTTTGATGCCCCCGCTTGGGAGAGCCTGCGCAGCAGCGTGACCCCGCGCCAGAGCGAGCAGCGCTTTTACGGCTCAGATCGCGACCAAGGCGCCATCACCATGAGCACGCGCAACGCCGCCGCCGCAGGCGTGCAAGACCATACCAGCTTCACCTGCACCTCGATTTCCGATCTCAAGCGCCCCGAAGGCCCCGCGGGCCTTGTGATCCTCAATCCGCCCTATGGCGCGCGCATCGGCAATAAAAAGCCGCTCTTTGCGCTTCATGCGGCGCTGGGAACAACGCTCAAAGCCGAGTTCCGCGGCTGGCGGGTCGCGATCATCACAACAGAAGCCTCCCTCGCCAAAGCGACAGGCCTCGCCCTCTCCGCCGGCCCCTATGTGCCCCATGGCGGCCTCAAGGTGCGGCTCTACCAATCGGGTCCGCTTTAAGGCGCTGTAGGGCGCTTGCGCATCAGCACCACAAGGTTGGAGAGCGCCAAAGCCCCGATCACAACCGCCCCACCGACCAGCGCATAGCCCCCCGGATCTTCGCCCAGCACAAACCAGACGAGCACGGGCGCCAGCACGGATTCGAGCAAAATCAGAAGCGCCACCTCGGCTGACGGGATATACCTTGGTCCCAGCGTCAGCCCGATCGAGCTGATCGCGATAAACGCCCCGTGCAGAGCCACCAGATAGAGCTGCGCAGAGCCAAGCTGCACAGGCTGCACAAAAGGCCAGAGACAGAGCGCCGAGATCAGATAGGCCAGCGGCAACATCGGCACCATAGACACCGCGCGCACCCGCCGCGCCGCTGTCAGCGCAATGGCAAAGACAAACGACACGCAGACCGCCAGAAGATCGCCCTTCAGGCTCGCGCCATGGGTTTCGCCCGAGCCATAGGTGATCACCCCGAGGCCGAGAAAAACCGCCACCATGGTGAGCATCATGCGACGGCTCATCGCCTCTCCCATCCAGACAAAACTCAACAGCGCCGCAAACACCGGCATCGAGGCTATGATAAACACCACATTGGCCACGCTCGTGTGGCTCACCGCCAGCGTAAAGAGTATCCCCGTGCCGCTCATTGCCACGAGATAGACATAAGCATATGGCCCCCCGCGCAGCGCCGCCCCGATCGAGCGCGCGCCCGCGCTCACAAGTACAAACCCAAGCACCAACACCCCCGTGCTCAGGCCCCGCCAAAACGAGATTTCCAAAGGCGGCACATCAATCAGCCTGATAAACAGGCTGTCCGGCACCACAAACAAAACACCCATCAGGGTGATGAGCAGCCCCTTCAGCTCCTCCCTCATAACTTGGCCAAATGGTGCAACAGCTTGCGCAAGACAGCCACCTCCTCGGGCGCAAAGGCCCGCGCCAGCGTCGCATCATAGTCAATCGCCACACTGCGCAGCTCCTGATAGGCCGCCCGCCCGGCGCCCGTCAGCTCAAGATACTCAAGCCGCCGGTCCGCCTCGTCGCGCTCGCGCGTCAAAAAGCGGCGCTCCTCAAGCCGTGCCACCGCGCGGCTGATCTTGGTTTTGTGCATCTTGGAGCGCTCGCCGATTTCCTTGGCCGTCATTCGGCCATAAATCCCGAGATGAAACAAGACCCGCCACTCGGTGCGCAACATTCCGTAACGGTCCTTGTAGATGTTCTGAAACGCAAGGCTGCTTTCTTCGGCCGCCTGATTGAGCAGATAGGGCAGAAAATCCTGCAAATCAAAGTCATCTTTTTTTGTCATAGCGCGTCTCCCTCTGTTGTTAGTTACAAAATCAACTGTTAATGACGCAACCAAATTCGACAGGATACGCGCCATGACCCAAAAAACACCCCCCCATCGGCTCACAGAGGCCCCCTCGCTTGACGGCCCGCACAAGGGCTATATGCCCGGTTTTGGCAATGATTTTGAAACCGAGGCTTTGCCGGGCGCCCTGCCCCAGGGCATGAACTCGCCACAAAAATGCAACTACGGCCTTTACGGCGAGCAGCTCTCCGGCACAGCCTTCACAGCGCCAAGCCATCAGAACGAGCGCACATGGTGCTACCGCATCCGCCCCTCGGTCAAACATTCGCACCGCTACGAAAAAATCGATCTGCCCTACTGGAAATCAGCGCCACATATCGACCCCGATGTGACAAGCCTCGGCCAATACCGCTGGGATCCTGTGCCCCATTCCGATCAGCCGCTGACATGGCTCACAGGGATGCGCACCATGACAACCGCAGGCGATGTCAACACACAGGTCGGCATGGCAAGCCACATCTACCTTGTGACGGAAAGCATGGTCGATGCCTATTTCTACTCGGCCGATTCCGAGCTTTTGATCGTGCCCCAAGAAGGCCACCTCAGATTTGCCACCGAGCTGGGCGTCATTGATCTCGCGCCGCAGGAAATCGCCATCATCCCGCGTGGCCTCCTCTACCGCGTTGAGGTGCTTGAAGGCCCGGCGCGCGGCTTTGTGTGCGAAAACTACGGCCAGAAGTTCGAGCTTCCGGGCCGTGGCCCGATCGGCGCCAACTGTATGGCCAATCCGCGCGACTTCAAAACGCCGGTCGCCGCCTTTGAAGACCACGACGCGCCTTCAACGGTCACAATCAAATGGTGCGGCCAGTTCCACGAAACCAAGATCGGCCACTCGCCCCTTGATGTTGTCGCATGGCATGGCAATTACGCCCCCGTGAAATACGACCTCAGCACCTATTGCCCCGTCGGCGCGATCCTGTTTGATCACCCGGACCCCAGCATCTTCACCGTGCTCACCGCCCCCTCGGGTCAGGAAGGCACCGCCAATATCGATTTTGTCTTGTTCCGCGAACGCTGGATGGTCGCCGAAGACACCTTCCGCCCGCCGTGGTATCACAAGAACATCATGTCCGAGCTGATGGGCAATATCTATGGCCAGTATGACGCCAAGCCAAAAGGCTTCATCCCCGGCGGCATGAGCCTGCACAATATGATGCTGCCGCACGGCCCTGACAAAAACGCCTTTGAAGGCGCCTCCAACGCAGAGCTGAAGGCCGAAAAGCTCGACAACACCATGAGCTTCATGTTTGAAACACGCTTCCCGCAGCACCTCACAGGCTTCGCCGCCAAAGAAGCGCCGCTGCAAGACGATTACATCGACTGCTGGTCTGATATCGAAAAGAAATTCGACGGCACGCCCGGCAAGAAATAACAGGAGCGGTGCGCGATGACCGCGCACCCTACAGACCCCCCGTAGGGTGCGCATTCACTGCGCACCGCCACCAAAGGACACAGAAAAGACATGACACTGCTAAACTCCTGGGTCGCCTCGGCCAATGCGCCCGATGCCCCCTTCCCGCTCAACAACCTGCCCTACGGCGTCTTCTCCACAGCCGACAGCGACCCGCGCTGTGGCGTCGCCATTGGCGATATGATTCTCGATCTCGCCGCCGCCGAAGACGCCGGCCTCATCCCGCTCACAGAAGCGCTGCTCTTTGATGTGCCCTTCTGGAACGAGGTCATGGAAGAAGGCCCCGCGCTCTGGGCCGCCCTGCGCGCGCGCCTCACAGAGCTGCTCGCCGAGGGCGCCCCCGAAAAGGCCGAGCTTGAGGCCCTGCTCGTGCCCCAAGCCGAGGCCGAAATGCACCTGCCCTTCCTTGTGAGCGAGTTCACCGATTTTTACGCCTCCAAAAACCATGCCACCAATGTCGGCACCATGTTTCGCGGCCCAGAAAACGCCCTGCCGCCGAACTGGCTCCATATCCCGATCGGCTACAATGGCCGCGCCTCCTCCGTGGTTGTCTCGGGCACAGAGATCCGCCGCCCTTGGGGCCAGCTCAAAGGGCCAAATGATGACGCCCCCCGCTGGGCGCCCTCGGCCCGCTTTGATCTGGAGCTTGAAATGGGCGCGATCGTCGGCACAGCCTCCGACGGCCCCGTCACAGTGGCCGAAGCCGACGCAATGATCTTTGGCTATGTGCTGCTCAACGACTGGTCGGCCCGCGACATTCAGGCGTGGGAATACCAGCCCCTCGGCCCGTTTCAGGCCAAGGCCACAGCCACAAGCATCAGCCCGTGGATCGTCACCAAAGCCGCGCTCGAGCCGTTCCGCACCGACACGCCGGCGCGCGAAAAAGAGCTGCTGCCCCATCTCAAGGACTGCGGCCCGATGCTTTATGACATCGAGCTTGAAGTCACCCTCGCACCCGAGGGCAAAGCACCAAGCACGATTGCGCGCACCAACTACAAAGAGATGTATTACTCCTCCGCCCAGCAACTCGCCCACCACACCACATCCGGCTGCCCGATGAACCCGGGCGATCTCTTGGGGTCCGGCACCATCTCCGGCCCAGAAAAGCACCAGCGCGGCGCGCTTCTTGAGCTGAGCTGGGGCGGCAAGGAGCCGATCACATTGGACACAGGCGAGACCCGCAGCTTTCTTGAGGATGGCGACACGCTCACCCTGCACGGCGCCGCCAAGGGCGCAGGCTACACCATCGGCTTTGGCGACTGTTCAGGCACGCTCCTGCCCGCCCTCGCCGACCCTTACAAACGCTAAACCAGACCGTAGGGTGCGCAGTCACTGCGCACCAAACCGAACCGAAAAAAGGACGACCCCAATGGCAAAAGCATTCGCATCCCAAGGCGACATGAGCGAAAAAGAAATCTCCTTCACCGAAGTCGGCGAGGGCCTCTGGGCCTTCACCGCCGAGGGCGATCCCAACTCCGGCGTCATCATTGGCGACGAAAGCGTGATGATCGTCGAGGCCCAGGCCACACCGCGCCTCGCGCACAAGGTGATCGAAAAGGTCCGCTCGGTCACAGACAAGCCGATCAGCCACCTCGTGCTGACGCATTATCACGCCGTGCGCGTGCTCGGTGCCTCGGCCTATGGCGCGCCCGAAATCATCATGTCCGACGCTGCCCGCTCCATGGTGGTCGAGCGCGGTCAGGAAGACTGGGACAGCGAGTTCCAGCGCTTCCCGCGCCTCTTTGAAGGCCACGAGAGCATCCCCGGCCTGACCTACCCGACCACAACCTTTTCCGAAAGCATGACAGTCTACCTCGGCAAGCGCCGCGTTGATATCATGCATTTGGGCCGCGCCCATACGGCGGGCGACGCTGTCGTCCATGTGCCCGACCAGAACGTCATGTTCACCGGCGATATCGTCGAATACCACTCCGCCTGCTACTGCGGCGACGGTCACTTTGCCGATTGGGGCAACACGCTCGACAATATCGCGTGGTTTGATGTCGATGCCATTGCACCGGGTCGGGGCGATGCGCTCATCGGCAAAGAGATGGTCAACGCCGCCATCGAAAACACCCGCGATTTTGTGGAAAGCACCTACCGCCCCGTGGCCCGCGTGGCCGCCCGCGGCGGCTCGCTCAAAGACGCCTGGGACGCCTGCCGCGCAGAATGTGACCCCAAGTTCGCCGACTACGCGATCTATGAGCACTGCCTGCCCTTCAACGTGGCCCGCGCCTATGACGAGGCCCGCGGCATGGACCACCCGCGCATCTGGACCGACAAGCGCGACATCGAAATGTGGGAACAGCTGCAAAGCTGATCCACCCTGCCTCTTTCGGCCAGCCTCCGCGCGAGGCTGGCTTGCCGGAGACAGACAAACAAACGGACAGACCCAGCAACAGACCAACAGACACAGCCCCGCGCCCATGTCACCAGAGGAGACAGATATGTTTGATGACCGCTACACACTCGCCTACCGCCTCTACCCCTACGCGCGCCACGCCGATCAGGACAAATCCGCGCCCGTGCGCCACCCCGTTGTGGTCATGGGCGGCGGCCCCGTCGGCGTCGCCACGGCGCTTGATCTGGGCGCACAGGGCATTCCCTGCGTGGTGCTCGATGACCACGAAGGCGTGGGCATGGGCAGCCGCGCGATCTGTTTTGCCAAACGCTCCCTTGAGATCGCCGACCGCTACGGCGCGGGCAAGCCGATGGTCGAAAAAGGCGTGGTCTGGAACCTCGGCAAAGTCTTTCACAAAGACGACAAAGTGTTTGAGTTCAACCTCTTGCCCGAAGAGGGCCACGAATTCCCCGCCTTCATCAACCTCCAGCAGCCCTATTTTGAAAGCTTCATGATCGAGCGGCTGTTTGAAATGCAAAAAGACGGCGCGCCGGTGGAAATCCGCGGCAAGAACCGCGTCGACAGTGTCACCGTCAAGGAGGACCATGTGGTGCTTGAGGTGATGACCCCCGATGGCCCCTACACACTGGAAGCCGACTGGCTGATCGGCTGCGATGGCGCGAATTCTCCGCTGCGCACAATGCTCGGCCATGAGTTCACCGGCAAGGTCTTCAAAGACAGCTTCCTCATCGCCGACATCAAAATGATCAACGAGAGCTTTCCGACAGAACGCTGGTTCTGGTTTGAGCCAAGCCACGGCTCGGGTGCCTCAACCCTCTTGCACAAACAGCCCGACGATGTCTGGCGGGTGGATTTCCAGATCGGCTGGGATGTCGACCGCAAGGAAGAAATGAAAGAGGAAAACATCCGCCGCCGCCTCGATGCCTTCCTCGGCGAAGGCGTGGACTATGAGATGGTCTGGTCCTCGATCTATACCTTCCAATGCAAACGAATGGAGCGCTTCCGCCACGGCCCGGTGATCTTCGCCGGCGACGCGGCCCATCAGGTCTCGCCATTCGGCGCGCGCGGGGCCAATTCGGGGATGCAGGATATCGACAATCTCGGCTGGAAACTCGGCCTTGTGATCAACGGCCAAGCCCCCGAAAGCCTGCTGGACAGCTACAATATCGAGCGCGTCCACGGGGCCGACGAGAATATCCTCAATTCGACCCGCGCCACCGACTTTATCACCCCGAAAAGCGAAACCAGCCATATCTTCCGCAACGCGGTGCTCGAGCTGTCAGAGCATTACGAATTTGCCCGCCCGCTGGTCAATTCGGGCCGCCTCTCGCTGCCTTGCGTCTATGACGGCTCACCGCTCAACTCCGCCGATGGCCTGCCCCACGGCCCCGCGCTGTCTCTTATACACATCTGACGCTGCCGACGAA
>JAHBAM020000089.1 GCA_018500125.2 Roseobacter sp.
ATCTGTGATGAATGCGTTGAGCTGTGCATGGATATCATTCGCGAAGAGACCAAGGGCAGCAGCCTGAAGTCAAGCGAGGGTGTCCCGACGCCACAAGAGATCTGCTCTGTGCTGGACGATTATGTGATTGGTCAGGCGATGGCCAAGCGCGTCTTGTCTGTGGCGGTTCACAACCATTACAAACGCCTCAACCACGCCCAGAAGGGCGGGGACATCGAGCTGTCCAAATCCAACATCCTGCTGATCGGTCCGACGGGCTGTGGCAAGACCTTGCTGGCGCAGACGCTGGCGCGGATACTGGATGTGCCCTTTACCATGGCCGATGCGACCACGCTGACCGAGGCGGGCTATGTGGGGGAGGATGTTGAAAACATCATTCTCAAGCTGTTGCAAAGCTCGGAATACAACGTCGAGAAGGCGCAGCGCGGGATTGTTTATATCGACGAGGTCGACAAGATCACCCGCAAGTCTGAAAACCCCTCGATCACCCGCGATGTGAGCGGCGAGGGCGTGCAGCAGGCGCTTTTGAAGCTGATGGAAGGCACGGTTGCCTCTGTGCCGCCACAGGGCGGGCGCAAACATCCGCAGCAGGAATTTCTGCAGGTGGACACAACCAATATCCTGTTTATCTGCGGCGGGGCTTTTGCGGGGCTGGACCGGATTATCAAGCAACGCGGCAAAGGCTCGGCGATGGGCTTTGGCGCGGATGTGCGCGACGAGAGCATGGTGGGCATTGGCGAGACGTTCAAATCGCTGGAGCCGGAAGATCTGCTCAAGTTTGGCCTGATTCCCGAGTTTGTCGGGCGTTTGCCTGTTCTGGCGACGCTGGAGGACCTGGACGAAGACGCGCTTGTCACGATCCTGACCGAGCCGAAAAACGCACTTGTGAAGCAATACCAGCGCCTGTTTGAGCTGGAAGATGCGCAGCTGACCTTTACCGACGACGCCTTGAGCGCGATTGCGCGCCGCGCCATCGAACGCAAGACTGGCGCGCGCGGCTTGCGCTCGATCCTTGAGGATATTTTGCTCAATACGATGTTTGATTTGCCTGCGCTGGAGAATGTGCAGGAGGTTGTTGTCAATGAAGAGGCTGTGACCTCGGATGCGCAACCGCTGATCATCTATGCGGAGCAGAAGAAAAAGGAAGGCGCGGCGAGCTAAAGCCCCGCTTTTGCGCAAGACAGACCGCCCCGTTGGCCATGCGCCAGCGGGGCTTTTTTATATTTGCCGGTGGGCTGCGCTCTGAAACAGGGCGGTTTTGGCGCAGGCGGGCCAAGTTTTGCGCAGCGCGGTGCAAATGGCTGCAAGCGAGGCTGGACCTTGGCCGCAAATTGGGCCATATCTGGGCCAAGTTTTGCGGAGGCTCTTATGGGCATTTTGAAATCTATCCTGCGAGTTGCCACATGGTGGAACGGCTCGACGCTCAACACCCAGCTCTATACATGGCGCAAGGGCAAACGCGTGGGCGAAGACAGCCAGGGCAATGTCTATTACACCAGCCGCGACGGCAAGCGCCGTTGGGTTATGTTCAACGGCACCGTCGAGGCGAGCCGTATTGATGCGGATTGGCACGGCTGGCTGCATCATACGTTTAAAGAGACGCCAACCGATGCGCCGTTGCCTCATAAGGCATGGGAAAAGCCGCATGAGCCAAACCACACCGGAACGCCGCTGGCCTATGTGCCGGAAGGCTCTTTGCGCCGCGCAACGCCAAAAGCCCGCCGCGATTATGAGGCTTGGGCTCCTGAATAGGGGCGGTTGGTAAATGTCTGAAAACACAACAGAAGTATTGGTTGGTGGCGCGGTTTTGGCGGCTGCGGTCGGGTTTGTGCTCTATATGGGGCAGGCGACCGGATTTGTCTCTCAAGGGGCGGGCTATCCGCTGACGGCATCGTTTCGCTCGCTGGAGGGCGTGACTGTGGGCACAGATGTGCGCCTTGCCGGTGTCAAAGTGGGCACTGTGACAGGGGTTGCGCTCAATCCTGCGACCTATCGGGCCGATACGACCTTGAGTGTGCTGTCTGGTGTTGAAATTCCGGATGATAGCGCTGTTGTGGTGAGCCAAGAGGGGCTATTGGGCGGAAATTTTGTCGAGATTATGCCGGGTGGCTCGCCGTTTTTCTATGAGAGCGGCGATGAGATTCTGGACACGCAAGGCTCTGTTTCGCTGATTTCCTTGCTGCTGAAGTTTGTTTCGGGCGGCGCGGGAGCGTCGCAATGAGGCCGGGCCTCGCCGGCCTTGTGCTTTTGATGGCGGGCACGGCGGCCACGGGCGAAGAGGTCAGTCTCGGGACGGGGGCTATTCTGCGCGGGCTTGACAAGGTCAACGGCAAGACGACCGATCTGGATATGGAAAACGGAAGTTCCTTGTCGTTTGGCCGGCTTGTGGTGTCGCTTGGCGAGTGCCGTTATCCTGAGGGAAACCCCTCCGGCGATGCCTATGCTTTTGTGACGATCCGCGAGACGGGCAAGGCGGATCTGGTGTTTTCGGGCTGGATGGTGGCGTCATCGCCGGCGCTGAGTGCGCTGGATCATGCGCGCTATGACGTTTGGGTGACGCGCTGCAAGACGCAGTGAGGATCTTGCTCCAGCGGGGCTGAAAACAGATCGGCCTGATGCTGCAAGGCGTTGGCGAGGCGGCTGCGGTAAGCTGCGCGGCTGATTTCCTGCCCGCCGAGGCTGGCGAGATGGGGCGTGAGAAACTGCGTGTCAAACAGCGTGAACCCTGTGCGCGAGAGATGATCGACGAGATGGGCGAGGGCGAGTTTGCTGCCGCCCGTGGCGCGGCTGAACATACTTTCGCCAAAGAAGGCGCGGCCCAGAGCGAGGCCATAGGTGCCGCCGATCAATGCGCCGTCTTGCCAGATTTCAAACGAATGCGCAAAGCCAAGGCCGTGAAGCGCGCAGAAGACGGCTTCGATTTCGGCGTTGATCCATGTGTCTTTGCGATCGGCGCAGGCCAGAAGGGTGGCGCGAAAATTCTGATTGATTGCGGGGGTATAGCCGCCTTTCTTCATCTGCCGGGCGAGGCTGCGGGAGATGTGAAAGCCGTTGAGGGGCAGAATGCCGCGCTGGCGCGGATCGACCCAGAAAATCTCGGGGTCCTCGCGCCCTTCGGACATGGGAAACACGCCCGAAGCATAGGCTTGCAGCACAGCTTCGGGCGTCAGGATCATGCCTCGGAGAGGTTTGTTTCGAGCCAGTGTTCCAGCCAGTGGATGTTATAGCCGCCGGACTGGATGTCGTCTTCCTGCAAGAGCGCGTGGAAGAGGGGCACGGTCGTGTCGATCCCGTCGACGATCAGCTCGCCAAGCGCCCGGTTCAGACGCGCGAGCGCTTCCGGGCGGTCGCGGCCATGAACGATGAGCTTGCCGATCAGGCTGTCGTAATAGGGCGGGATGGAGTAGCCGTCATAGAGCGCGCTGTCCATGCGCACGCCAAGGCCGCCGGGGGCGTGAAACTGCGTGATCTTGCCCGGACAGGGCGAGAAATTGGGCAGCTTTTCGGCGTTGATGCGCACTTCGATGGCGTGGCCGTTGATCTTCAGGTCTTCTTGCGTGAAGGACATCGGCTGACCTTCGGCAACGCGGATCTGTTCGCGCACCAGATCGACGCCAAAGATCGCCTCGGTGACAGGATGCTCGACTTGCAGACGGGTGTTCATCTCGATGAAGTAGAACTCGCCGTTCTCATAAAGAAATTCGATCGTGCCCGCGCCGATGTAGTTGATATCGGCCATGGCATCGGCGCAGACCTTGCCGATTGCGGCGCGTTCTTCCGGGGAGATCGAGGGGCCGGGAGCCTCCTCAAAAACCTTCTGGTGACGGCGCTGGAGCGAGCAGTCGCGCTCGCCAAGGTGAACGGCGCGGCCTTTGCCATCGCCAAACACCTGAATTTCGATGTGGCGCGGCGTTGTGAGGTATTTCTCGATATAGACTTCGTCATTGCCGAAGTTTGACTTGCCCTCGGCGCGGGCTGTCTGGAAGGCAGAGGGCATATCGGCGGCGGTTTGCGCCACTTTCATCCCTTTGCCACCGCCGCCGGCTGTGGCTTTGATGATCACCGGATAGCCGATTTCGGCCCCGATGCGCTCGGCCTCTTCCAATGAGGCGACACCACCGTCAGAGCCGGGCACGACCGGCACGCCGAGCTTGATCATGGTTTCTTTGGCAGTGATCTTGTCGCCCATGATGCGGATGTGCTCGGCTGTCGGGCCGATAAAAATCAGATCATGATCTTCGACGATCTGCACGAAATTGGCGTTTTCTGACAGAAAGCCATAGCCCGGATGGATCGCTTGCGCGCCGGTGATTTCGCAGGCGGCAATGATCGCGGGGATCGAGAGATAGCTCTCGGTGCCCGACGGCGGGCCGATACAGACGCTTTCATCGGCCATCCGCACGTGCATGGCGTCGGTGTCGGCGGTGGAGTGGACGGCGACCGACTGAATGCCCATTTCGCGGCAGGCGCGAATGACCCTCAGGGCGATCTCACCACGGTTGGCGATAAGGACTTTTTCAATCATGTCAGGGCCTTACTCGATAATCATTAGAGGGGCGCCGAACTCGACGGCATCGCCATCAGAGACCAGAATCCGCTTCACTGTGCCCGACTTGGGGGCGGGAATGTGGTTCATGGTTTTCATGGCTTCCACGATCAGCAGGGTGTCGCCTTCGCTGACTTGCTGGCCGACCGAGACAAACGCCGGGGCGCTTGGCTCTGGCTGAAGATAGATTGTGCCCACCATCGGGGAGTTGACAGCGCCGGGGTGGCTTGAGGGGTCTTCGGCGGGGGGTGGCCCGGTCGCAGGGGGCCCCGCCCGGGGCGCCACAGGAGCCGCTTGCGCAACGGGCGCCGCCGTCTCGTGGACCCCTTCGG
>JAHBAM020000230.1 GCA_018500125.2 Roseobacter sp.
CGTGGGCTCGGAGATGTGTATAAGAGACAGGGGCTGAGCGGGCCGGGCTGTCCGGTTTGGATATTTAGAGCAATAAAAAAGGACTAGTCGAGGCGAATGCCCTTACGGCCCGCCAGATCGGTGACATATTGCCAGGCGACACGGCCCGAGCGGGCGCCGCGGGTGGCTTGCCATTCGATCGCGTCGGCGCGCAGCTCCTCGGGGTCAAAGCCGATCCCGAAATGGGCGCAATAGCCGTGGATCATCGCGAGGTAATCATCCTGGGTGCAGGGGTGAAAGCCGAGCCAGAGGCCGAAGCGGTCGCTGAGGGAAACTTTTTCCTCTACGGCCTCGCCCGGGTTGATTGCGCTGGAGCGTTCGTTTTCGATCATGTCGCGCGGCATCAGGTGGCGGCGGTTTGAGGTTGCGTAGAAGATCACATTCTCCGGCCGCCCCTCTATCCCGCCGTCCAGAACCGCCTTGAGCGATTTGTAATGCTCATCGTCATGGCTGAAGGAGAGATCGTCACAAAACAGCACAAACCGGGCCGCACTCTGGCGCAGCTCTGCCAGAAGCCGCGTCACACTCGGCAGGTCTTCGCGTTGCAATTCGACGATCTTGAGGGGCAGGCCTTCTGTGAGGATCTGCGCATGAACCGCCTTGACGAGCGAGCTTTTGCCCATCCCGCGCGCGCCCCACAGGAGCGCGTTGTTGGCCGGCAAGCCCTTGGCAAACTGGCGGGTGTTCTCAAGCAGCGTGTTGCGCGCGCGCTCCACCCCGATCAGAAGCGAAAGATCCACCCGGCTCACCTTTGGCACCGGCTGAAGCCGGTCCGGCTCGACTGTCCAGACAAAGGCGTCTGATCTGTCAAAATCAGGCGCCGCCGCGCGCGGCGGGCTGATCCGCTCCAGCGCGGCGGCGATACGCGCCAGCGCCTCGCTCACGGGGTTTTCTCCGCTGTGCTGTCATCCCCCGCGTCTTTCGCGTCTTCTGCGTCTTCTGCGGCGAGATCTTCGTCAAAGGCGCGCATCAGCGGGTCGTCAAACGCCTCTTCATCATCGTCAAAATAGCCTTCTTCGCGCAGCTTGTCGTCGCGCTTTTTCTCAACACGGCTGACAAGCAGGATCGAGATTTCGTAGAGGCCGTAGACCACGGTGAACAGGATAAGCTGGGTCACCACATCCGGCGGCGTCACCAGAGCGGCCAGCAGCAAAATCCCCACCATCGCGTATTTGCGCACCGCGCCCAGACCCGCCGCGCTCACCAGCCCCGCCTTGCCCATCAGGGTCAAAAGCACTGGCAGCTGAAAGCACATCCCGAAGGCAATGATGAATTTCAGTGTGATATCAAGGCTCTCGTTGACCTTGCCGAAGAAGGTGATTTTCACACCTGCGCTTGTTTCGGGCACAACCGCCGCCGCCGCCGGCAGGCTATCGACCGTGCGCGACAGAAGATTGGCAAAAATCGAGCTGACATCGGCAAAGCCCAAAAAGAACTGCATCGCCAGCGGCGTCACAACAAACTGCGCAAAAGAGGCGCCGAGCAAAAACATCACGGGCGAGGCGATGATAAAGGGCAAAAAGGCCCCCTGCTCGTTTTTGTAGAGGCCGGGCGCCACAAAGCGCCACATCTGGAAGGCAATCACCGGAAAGGCGAGCGCAAAGCCGAAGACCATGGAGATGCGAAACAGCGTGAAGAGATATTCCTGTGGTGAGGTATACTGGAGCGTGGGCGACGGATCGCCGAGGGTGCGCAGGGTCTCTTCGATCGGCGTCAGCAAGAACTGAAGGATCGGCTCGGCCACCGTAAAGGCCAGCACAATCCCGACAATAAAGGCCAGCACAGAGCGGATCAGCCGGGTGCGCAGCTCGGCCAGATGCTCGATCAGCGGCGCGCTGGAGGCGTCGATGTCATCGGGCGTGTCGGACTGGCTCATGCTTTATCTCCAGCAGGCTTCGCTTTGGCTTTGGTCTTGGCGGCGGGCTTTTTCGCTGCGGGCTTGGCCGCCGGTTTGACCGCCGGTTTGGCCGCCGGTTTTTTCGCTGCGGGCTTTTTGGCCGCAGGTTTGGCGGCCGGTGTCTTGGCCGCCGGTTTTTTGGCCGCAGGTGTCTTGGCCGCAGGTGTCTTGGCCGCAGGTTTGGTCGCAGGCGCAGCCTCAGCGCTCAGCGCGGCTTCACGCGCGGCATGGGCCTCGCGCACCTGCTTGGCGGTCTCGGCAGCCGAGGCGTTGGCCTCCTGCACCATGCGCTCGCGCTCGGCCTGCCGCTTGGCGGCCAGCTTGCCGGTTTCGCTCTCCGGGTCCCATTTGGCGACGTCTTTCACCGCGTCCTTGATCCCGTCTAGGCCCATTTTCTGCGGGTTGGCAATATCGCGCAAGCTCTTGGCCGTGTCGCGCATTCCGCTCTCGTCCGCCGCATCGTTCATGGCTCTGGAAAACTCCCGCGCCATGCCCTTCATCCGGCCAACGAACTCCCCCACCTTGCGAAAGAGAACAGGCAAGTCCTTGGGGCCAACCACAATCAGCGCCACAATGCCAACGACCAGAAGCTCGGTCCAGCCAAGATCAAACATAAAGGATTACGCCTTGTCTTTTTCTTCAGCAGGCGTGACGTCTTTGGCCTCTTCTGCCACCTGGTTCTCAAGCTCCTCGGTGCCGTCTTTCACGCCTTTCTTGAAGGCCGTGATGCCTTTGCCAACTTCGCCCATCAGCGACGAAATCTTGCCGCGCCCAAAGAGCACAAGAACCACAACAGCGATGAGAAGAAGGCCCGGAAGGCCGATATTATTGAGCATTTTGTCTCTCCCTTTATCGGCCGGAGCGCCTCCGGGCCGAAAACTTTGCTCGCCCTGTCTAAGCCTTCCTCTGCCAAGTGAAAAGACGCAATAAAGACTTCTGCGCTGAAAAATGCCTCCGTTAGCGCTGACAGGGGCGCGGATCGCGCTTGCGAGGGCTGCCAAAAGCCTCTAGCCATTCTGCCATGACAGATACAATTTCACCCGTTAACGACCCCGGCGGGCACAGCCGCGCCAAACGCAATGTCTGGATCCTGGTCCTGGCGCAGGCCTTGCTTGGCTCCCAGATGCCGATGATTTTTACAATCGGCGGCCTCGCGGGGCAGATGCTCACAACGAATCTCTGCTTTGCGACCTTGCCGATCTCCATGATCGTGCTCGGCTCCATGACCGCCGCCACGCCGCTGAGCTGGTTTATGCAGACCTACGGGCGGCGCGCGGGCTTCTTGCTGGGCGCGGCTGCGGGCACGCTGGGCGCGGCGGTCTGCGCCTACGGGCTTTATAGCGCGTCTTTCACCCTTTATCTTCTGGGCAGCCTGATCACCGGCGTCTATATGTCGGCCCAAGGGTTTTACCGCTTTGCCGCCGCCGATACGGCCTCAGAGGCCTATCGCCCCAAGGCGATCTCCTATGTGATGGCAGGTGGGCTTCTGGCCGCGATCATCGGCCCGCAACTGGGCAATTACTCCTCGCTGGCCTTCGGCGCCGTGCCCTTTGTGGGCACCTATCTGGCCGTCATGGCGCTCAACATTCTTGGCTCGGTTCTGTTTCTGTTTCTGGATATCCCAAAGCCGCCCCGCCCCGCGGCAGACGCCCCGCGCGGGCGCTCGCGCCGTGACCTTCTGACAACCCCTGTGGTGGCGGTGGCGATCATCTCGGCCATGGTCTCCTATGCGCTGATGAACCTTGTGATGACTTCAACACCGCTGGCAGTGGTCGGCTGCGGCATCGGCGGGGAAACCGAGATCCCGGCATGGATCGAAGGGGTCGTGCCGGCGGGGAGCCTGCGCGACAAGTTCCAGTTTATTGCCGGCTATGTGGTTACGGCGCACGTGCTGGCGATGTATGTGCCGAGCTTCTTCACCGGACATCTGATCGCGC
>JAHBAM020000008.1 GCA_018500125.2 Roseobacter sp.
AGGATGAGTATATCGAATGAGCGATAGCGACGGCAAAAAGACACTTGGTCTCCGCGGCGGTCCGCGGTCTGGCAACGTAAAGCAAAGCTTTAGCCACGGCCGCACCAAGAATGTGGTGGTAGAAACGAAGCGCAAGCGCGTTGTCGTGCCCAAACCCAATGTCGCAGCATCAGGTGCGGGCACTGGGGGTAACAAATCATCCGCAGCGTCAAGCAACCGCCCCGGCGGCATCACTGATGCGGAAATGGAACGTCGTCTGAAGGCTGTTCAGGCTGCAAAGGCGCGCGAGTCAGACGAAGAAGAACAACGCGCCGCCGAAGAAAAGCAGCGCGAAGAAGAGCGTATGCGTCGTCGCGCGGAAGCCGAAGAAAAAGAACGCGAAGAAAAAGAGCGCGAAGAACGCGCGCGCGCCAAGGCAGAAGAAGATGCCCGCAAACTTCGCGAAACCGAAGACGCCGCAAAACGCGCAGCAGCCGCACCTGCACCCGATGCAGACGCAGGCGCAAACCGCACGGCGGCCAAGCCTATGCCCGAGCGTCGCAAAGTTGAAAACAACGATCGCGACGATCGCAACAAAGCCACCAAAGCGCGCGGCGATGAAAGCCGTCGCAGCGGAAAACTGACGCTCAACCAAGCTCTCTCTGGTGGCGAAGGTGGCCGCCAGCGCTCCATGGCGGCTATGAAACGCCAGCAAGAGCGCGCACGCCAAAAGGCTATGGGCCAGAATGTCGAGCGCGAGAAGATCGTGCGGGAAGTTCAGCTTCCAGAAGCGATTGTTGTAAGCGAACTTGCCAACCGTATGGCTGAGCGCGTTGCTGATGTTGTTAAGGCCCTGATGAACATGGGCATGATGGTTACACAGAACCAAACGATTGACGCTGACACTGCCGAACTGATCATCGAAGAATTTGGCCACAAAATGACACGCGTTTCGGCGGCTGACGTTGAAGACGTGATCAAGGAAGTGCCCGAAAACGAAGAAGATCTGAAGCCGCGTCCTCCGGTTATCACCATCATGGGCCACGTTGACCACGGTAAAACATCACTTCTCGACGCGATTCGAGATGCGAAAGTTGTTGCCGGAGAAGCTGGCGGGATCACCCAGCACATCGGCGCCTATCAGGTCACAACAGAAAGCGGAGCCGTGCTGTCGTTCTTGGACACACCCGGCCACGCCGCCTTTACCTCCATGCGCTCACGCGGTGCGCAGGTCACGGATATCGTTGTTCTTGTTGTCGCAGCAGATGATGCGGTCATGCCGCAAACCATCGAGGCGATCAATCATGCCAAAGCGGCCAAAGTGCCCATGATTGTTGCAATCAACAAAATCGACAAACCAGCGGCAAACCCGACCAAGGTTCGCACAGATCTGCTACAGCACGAAGTTGTTGTTGAGGCTATGTCTGGTGATGTTCAGGACGTCGAAGTTTCTGCCATCACGGGTCAGGGGCTTGACGAATTGCTCGAAGCGATTGCCCTTCAAGCTGAAATTCTGGAACTCAAAGCCAACCCCGATCGCGCAGCTGAAGGCGCTGTCATCGAAGCCCAGCTTGATGTTGGCCGTGGCCCTGTTGCGACTGTTCTTGTGCAAAAAGGCACGCTGCGCCAAGGCGATATTTTTGTTGTCGGGGAGCAATACGGTAAAGTCCGGGCGCTCATCAATGACAAGGGTGAACGCGTTAAAGAGGCTGGCCCTTCTGTTCCTGTCGAAGTGCTTGGCTTGAACGGAACACCAGAAGCGGGTGACGTTCTCAATGTGGTAAGCTCCGAAGCGCAGGCCCGTGAAATTGCCGAATACCGCGAAAGTGCTGCCAAAGAAAAACGTGCCGCTGCTGGCGCCGCAACCACGCTTGAACAGCTTATGGCGAAGGCAAAAGATGACAAGAATGTCACCGAAATGCCGATCGTTATGAAAGCGGACGTTCAAGGCTCTGCCGAAGCCATTGTGCAAGCCATGGAAAAAATCGGTAACGAGGAAGTTCGCGTGCGTGTTCTCCACTCAGGTGTTGGCGCGATCACAGAAAGCGATGTGAGCCTTGCTGAAGCCTCCGGTGCGCCTGTGTTTGGCTTTAACGTTCGGGCCAATGCGCCCGCGCGAAACAGCGCAAACCAGAAAGGCGTCGAAATTCGCTATTATTCTGTGATTTACGATCTGGTCGATGACGTAAAACAGGCGGCGAGCGGCCTCTTGTCTGCGGAGATCCGCGAGAAGTTTATCGGATATGCCGAAATCCGCGAAGTCTTCAAAGTTACGGGTGTTGGCAAAGTTGCGGGCTGTCTTGTGACAGAAGGCGTCGCGCGTCGCAGTGCGGGTGTTCGCCTCCTTCGCGACAACGTCGTTATCCACGAAGGCACACTGAAGACACTCAAGCGCTTCAAAGACGAAGTGGCGGAAGTTCAGTCAGGTCAGGAATGTGGTATGGCGTTTGAAGCCTATGACGATATCCGCGCCGGTGATGTGATCGAGATCTTTGAGCGTGAAGAGATCGAGCGCAACCTCGACTAATCGAACGCGAAATTGAAAATCAAAAGGCTGGTGGGTTATCCTGCCAGCCTTTTTTCGTATCGTTCTGATGTGATGAGCGTGCCCACGTATTCTTTTTTTCCGACGCGCACAACAGTCAGCCCGTTTGGCAGCGTTTTGACAAAGCAACCATGAACAGACACACCACTGGCGACAAAAATTGTGCACATGATCTTTTCTCCTTGGTTACTGCTGCCAATATTTACGGCCACAGGCGCACAAAAAACAAGATTAATGTGTGTTTATTCACATCCAGTCACGTAAAATCGGGATAAGCGGAATGTCTGCTGCGGGCATCGGGTAGTCTCTGAGTTTCGCAGCGTGAACCCAAGCAAGTTGTTGGCCTTCTCTTGGCGTTACGATTCCGTTCCACTTGCGGCAGGCAAAAAGCGGCATCATCAAATGAAAGTCATCATAGCTGTGTGACGCAAAAGTGAGCGGTGCGAGGCAGCTGTTCCACGTTTCTATGCCAAGCTCTTCGTTTAGCTCACGCACCAGAGCGCTTTCGGGGGTTTCTCCAGGTTCGATCTTTCCACCAGGAAACTCCCAGAGGCCCTCCATGGGCTTGCCTTTCGGGCGTTGCGCCAAAAGAACACGGTTGTCTTGGTCTAGGAGCGCAACTGCGGACACAAGGACAATCTTCATGACCTGTAATCCGCGTTGATTTCGATATAGCCGTGCGTCAGATCACAGGTCCAAACGGTCCTTGCGCCCTGACCGAGGCCAAGATCAACGCTGATGGTGATCTCCGGTTGTTTCATTAAGGAGGCTGCGTCTTCTTCTCGATACTCGGGGTTGACCCAGCCGTCCTTGGCAACAAGAACGTCTCCAAACCAGATCGAAAGTTTATCCCGATCTGCAAAGGCACCAGATTTGCCAATCGCCATAACAATACGGCCCCAATTTGGATCTTCTCCGGCAATCGCTGTTTTGACCAAAGGCGAATTTGCAATCGCCATCGCATGAGTGTGAGCGTCTTGTTCACTTTGCGCGCCGGTCACGCGGATTTCTACAAACTTCGTTGCCCCCTCGCCATCTCTGACAACCTGATGCGCCAAATCCAGCATCACGCCGCGCAACGCATCCTTAAACTGCGAGTCTTCGCGCCCGACAGAAACACCACTTTTGCCTGTGGCACAGAGAAGAAGCGTATCCGATGTTGATGTGTCGCTGTCGACAGTGATCGAATTGAAAGTCGGGCCTGTCAGCTCCGACAATACGGCTTGCAAGTCAGCCTGAGTCACTGCGGCATCGGTAAAGATATAGACCAGCATCGTCGCCATATCCGGCGCAATCATGCCCGATCCTTTGGCAATTCCGGCTATTTTGACAAGCTTGCCATCCACTTCAAAGCTGGCACTTGCACCCTTTGGGAAAGTGTCCGTTGTCATAATGGCTTTCGCGGCATCCGCGATACCGGCCTCGGACAAACTGTTTTGAAGCCCCTCCAGAGCGACCACGATCTTGTCATGTGGCAAGCGCTCTCCAATCACACCTGTCGAGGAGGTGAATACACGGCTTGAGTCCATATCAAACAGGGTTGCTGCGGCCGAGGTAATTGCCTGAACAGACTCTGCACCCACAGCGCCCGTGAAAGCGTTGGAATTGCCCGAATTCACAATGATCGCGGCGCGGCCACTGTTTGTCCCTCCGGTTTTTGACTGACAGTCAAGCACCGCAGCCGAGCGCGTCGAAGACCGCGTGTAAACGCCCGCGATAGACGTTCCTTCACACAATGATGCAAGCATGACATCCGTCCGGCCCGCATATTTTACGCCCGCCGCCGCCGTGGCAAAGCGCACACCTTCAATGACAGGAAGCTCGGGAAAATGCGCAGGTGCGAGCGGTGATACTTTTGTGATCTTGGCCATCAGCCTTTACTCCGTGAGCAGCACATCTTCTTTCAAGACGGCTGGATCTATCTCGCCCTCAGCGATTTGGTCTATGCTTCCAAGTTTTTTCAAGCGCGCGACCTCGGCTTCAATCACTGTGTTGAACAGCTCGCTTTCAAGCTCTGCTCTCACCTCCTCGAACTGAGGAAGATCGGCAAGCCTTGTTTCATTGAGCTTGATCACGTGCCAGCCAAACTGCGTCTGCACAGGCTCCGAGATAGCGCCGTCTTCCATGGCCGCGACAGCGTCTTCAAAAGGTGGAACCATCATACCCTTGCTAAACCAGCCCAGATCACCGCCGTTTGGCCCGGACGGGCCAGTCGAGCGCTCTTTGGCAAGCTCGCTAAAGTCGGCACCGGCTGCAAGCTCTGCAATAAGCGTTTTGGCGTCCTCTTCCGTTTCCACAAGGATGTGGGCCGCCTTGAACTCCTTGTCAGGCGTGGCATTGGAATACTTCGCACTGTAGGCGGCTTTAAGCGCATCATCGGTCAGCTTCTCTTCAACAATCTGTTCGATGACAGTTGATGCAACAAGCGAGCGGCGCTCGTTATCAAGGCGGCGCTGAACGGGCGTTGGCAAGTCTCCGTCAAAGCGGTCTGCAAGGATGGTCTGGTTGACCAACTGATCGAGGATCGCTTTGAAAAGCACATCATCCGGAAGCTGTAGATACTGCTCGGGAAGCCCGCTCCGTGCGACGGCCATATGGCCCAACGTGATCTTGGTTCCGTTGACTGTCGCGACGACAGTGCTTGGGTTTGGGGCTGTGTCATCCGCAAAAGCGGGAGCAGAGGCCAAGGCACCCGCCAAAACCAGTGACATAATCTTGAAGTGTTTAGACATCATATTCCCTTTGTTTCCTTCGTGTATCGCGCTCGGCGTTGACACTGCCAAAGCCGCCCCTTACATCGCCTTAAGGCCAAGACACGCTATCTGTTCCAAGCCGTTGTAGGACGCGCACAAAACCGGAGCAAGCAAATGTCTTGCGACGAGATAAAATGAGCGGATCGGACGAAATATGCTTGGACTTGGATCACTCGCCAAAAAGATTTTTGGCACGGCAAACGACCGCAAGGTTAAGGCAACAAAGCCCTTAATTGACCAGATCAATGCACTTGAGCCGACTTTTGAAGCTCTGAGCGATGAGCAAATTATTGCTAAGACATCCGAATTCAAAAAGCGCGTCTCGGAAGGCGAAAGCCTTGACGCCCTTCTCCCCGAGGCATTCGCCAACTGCCGGGAAGCCGCAAAGCGCGCCTTGGGGCTGCGAGCCTTTGATGTGCAGCTCATGGGCGGGATCTTTTTGCATCAGGGCAATATTTCCGAAATGAAAACGGGCGAGGGCAAAACACTCGTCGCCACATTCCCGGCCTATCTCAATGCGCTGACCGGCAAGGGCGTTCATGTTGTCACGGTAAACGACTATCTTGCCCGCCGCGATGCCGAGTGGATGAGCAACGTATTTAGCGCACTCGGAATGACCACCGGGGTGATCTACCCGCAGCAGCCAGAAAACGAAAAGTCGGACGCCTATGCGTCAGACATCACTTACGCGACAAACAACGAGCTTGGCTTTGACTACCTGCGCGACAACATGAAGTCCGAGCTGAAACAGATCAATCAAAAGGTCCATCATTTTGCGATCGTTGACGAAGTTGACTCGATCCTGATTGATGAAGCGCGCACGCCGTTGATTATTTCGGGGCCGTCTGAAGACCGCTCCGAGCTTTATATCCAGATCGACAAGCTCATCCCGGAGTTGAGTGAAGACCATTACAGCCTTGACGAGAAAACCCGCAATGTAACCTTCTCCGATGAAGGGAACGAATTTCTGGAGCAGCTCTTGCTTCAGCGTGGCGTTCTGGCAGAGGGCCAGAGCCTCTATGACCCCGAGAGCACAACAATCGTGCATCACGTCAATCAGGGCCTGCGCGCGCACAAGCTTTTTTCAAAAGACAAAGATTATATCGTGCGCAACGGCGATGTTGTTTTGATCGACGAATTCACTGGCCGTATGATGGCCGGCCGTCGACTTTCGGAAGGGCTTCATCAGGCGATTGAAGCCAAGGAGGGCTGCAATATTCAGCCCGAGAACGTCACCTTGGCGCAGGTTACGTTTCAAAACTATTTCCGCCTCTATGACAAACTTGCCGGCATGACAGGCACAGCGACAACAGAAGCCGAAGAGTTTATGGAAATCTACGGTCTTGGCGTTGTTGAAGTGCCTACAAACAAGCCGATTGCACGGATAGATGACGACGACGCCGTTTACCGCACAGCTCAAGAAAAATACGCCGCGATTGTCGAGACAATCAAGGAAGCCAACGCCAAGGGCCAACCTATTCTTGTGGGCACAACTTCGATTGAGAAATCCGAATTTCTCAGCGAGATGCTGACCAAGGAAGGCGTGAAGCACAATGTTCTGAACGCCCGCCAGCACGAGCAAGAAGCCCAGATCGTTGCGGATGCGGGAAAGCTTGGCGCTGTCACGATTGCAACCAATATGGCCGGACGGGGAACCGACATCAAACTTGGCGGCAATGTCGAATTCAAGATCATGCAAGCCATCGCGGACTCGCCCGAGGACGACATCGAAGAGGTGCGCGCCAAGATTGAAGCGGATCACGAGGGCTGGGAGCAAAAGGTCAAAGACGCGGGGGGCCTCTTTGTTCTGGCAACAGAACGCCACGAGAGCCGCCGCATCGACAACCAGCTTCGGGGCCGGTCTGGCCGTCAGGGCGACCCGGGACGCTCTTCTTTTTATCTTAGCCTTGAAGATGACCTGATGCGCATCTTCGGATCGGAACGGCTCGACAAAGTGCTTTCAACGCTCGGCATGAAAGACGGTGAAGCGATTGTTCACCCTTGGGTCAACAAATCACTCGAACGGGCGCAGGCGAAAGTTGAAGGCCGCAATTTCGACATCCGCAAACAGCTTCTCAAGTTTGATGATGTTATGAACGAACAGCGCAAGGTGATCTTCAAGCAGCGCCGTGATATCATGGAAGCGGCTGATCTGTCCGACATTACCCAAGATATGCGCAACCAGGTGATTGACGATCTGGTTGACGAGTTTATGCCGCCCAAAACCTACGCCGATCAATGGGACACAGAGGGCCTCTATGCGGCCTGTCTTGAAAAGCTTGGCGTTGATGTGCCCGTCATCGACTGGGCCGCAGAAGAAGGCGTTGATGACGACGAAATCACCGAACGTCTCGAGAACGCCAGCGATGCCTTTATGGCGTCCAAGGCGGCGCATTTTGGGCCGGAAACGATGCGGATGATCGAGAAACAGGTCTTGCTTCAAACGATCGACAAGAAATGGCGCGAGCACTTGCTCACCTTGGAGCACCTGCGCTCGGTTGTCAGCTTTCGCGGGTATGCGCAACGCGATCCGCTCAACGAGTATAAAAACGAAGCCTTCCAGCTTTTTGAAAATATGCTCGACAGCCTGCGCGAGGATGTCACCCAGCAGCTTGCGCTTGTCAGACCGCTGTCAGACGAAGAGCAGCAGCAAGCCATCGCCATGATGCGAGAGCGTGAAAACATGAGCGCCGGTCCGGCCGCGCCCCTCACGCCCAAGGCGGAAGGCTTTGTCGAGGATGATCCGAGCACGTGGGGCAACCCCGGGCGCAACGAAGAGTGCCCCTGCGGCTCTGGCAAGAAATTCAAGCACTGTCACGGGCGCGTTTAGACACCACAGAAACGACAGAATGACTCCGTGCTTTTGCCCTAAGAGTGCCCAAGTTTTTAACGATGCTGCCTCCGAACCTTTATGGCGGAGGCAGATATGCCCGACTACAAAAGATATGGAATTGCTGGCGCGACATTCGCCACAATTTTGATCACAGGCCAGATCATGCAGACGATGTCTGCCCCCGAACGCGCCAGCGCGGCGGATGTGCAGGCCATGCCTTTGCCTGTTGCGATCTCGGATATTGAATTGACCGCTGCAAACGACGCCAGCCTGACAGCGGCGTCCCTCGACAGCCCGTCAAGCGCAACCCATAGCGGCGAACAGCCGCTGACAGGCGAGAGTTGCAGCGTTACCTTATCAGCCAAAGCGATCGCTGCGGCCCTTGTAGACCTTGAGCTTTCGGCCCCCTGCGCTCCAAATGAACGGGTGGTCATCCATCACAACGGCATGATGTTTTCGGACGTCACGAACGGCGCTGGCCGGTTTAGCACCACGGTTCCTGCCTTGAGCAAAGAGGCCGTATTTATTGCTTCTTTTGCGGGTGGTGACGGCGCGGTTGCGACGGCGACTGTGGAAGAAATCGATATCTTTGACCGAGCTGTTGTTCAAATGCAGGGCAGTTTTGCCATCAACCTTCACGCCCGCGAATTTGGCGCACAGTATGGTGACACGCGGCACATCTGGACCGGGCACCCTGGCGATATTGTCGACGGGGTAACGGGGCATGGCGGCTTTATGCTTGAATTGGGCGACCGTAGTCTTGAAAACCCCCTGATTGCAGAGGTTTACACCTTTCCGACAGGTATGGCGAAAGAAGCCGGAAGCATTGCTCTGAGCGTAGATATCGAGATTACCGCCGAGAACTGCGATAAGGACATCGAGGCGCAAACCCTTCAAACAAGCCGTGGCGAAAAGATCGCGGTTCAGACTTTGGATATGTCTATGCCAGCTTGTGAGGCGGTGGGAGACTTTCTGATGTTGAAAAACCTCGTCAATGACATGAAGGTGGCTTTCAACTGACTGTTTGGTTGAGAGGCTGTTTTGGTAAATGTGAAACGTGCGGCTATTGGCGCTGCACTCGTGGTTATTGGTTCGCTACAGTCGCTTGATGCTCAAGACGTCACACTCACGTCGCGCGATAGATCTGTGCAGATTATTGGCGACCTTCTGGGGTTTGATGGTCAGTTCTATCGGGTCGAAACGGAATATGGCGAGCTGACGGTTGATGGCTCGGGCGTGGACTGTGTTGGGCCGGGCTGTCCCAATTTGAAATCTTTTGTAGCTGATCTTGATATTTCCGGAGCGCCCGAAATCGGCCGTCTTTTGCTGCCCGCCCTGATCGAGGCCTTCGCCGCCGAAAACGGGCTGAAAACCGACCGCACAGCAGAAAGCGATGATAAATTTAGCATCACACTCACCCGCAAGACGGATAGCACCAAGCTCGCCCGGTTTTATATCCGTTTAAATTCAAGCGGCGAGGGTTTTGCCGATCTGCTGGCCGACGAAACCGACATTGTGATGTCGACGCGCGAAATAACCGCGCAGGAGCGCAAACTTGCCCGCGAGGCGGGAATGGGCGATATGACACGTCTTGGGCGGGCGCGTGTTTTGGCTCTTGATGCGTTGGTTGCGATTGTTTCAAATCAAAATCCGGTTGAAGGTATCAGTGTTTTGCAACTTTCCAAAATTTATTCCGGAAAGATTAACAACTGGAAAACCATCGGTCCGCAGGACGCAGAGATCACCCCCTATCTGCGAGACCTTGAAACCGGCGCCGGCGCTGTGGCCTTACAGCGGCTCCTGCTTCAAGAGAGTCAGGCCGCCGCCAGCGCAACGCGCTTTTCGAGCGATAATTTTGATCTCTCCGAACGCGTGTCTATCGACCCATTCGGGATCGGGCTTGTTGGGCGTTCGGCAACGCTGGATGCCAAAATCCTCACGCTCACCGGACCATGCGGGCGCTCCTTGCGGCCCTCGCGCCGTAATGTAAAAACAGAGGATTACCCCCTGACAACTCCCTTGTTTTTATACCTTCCTGCCAGACGCTTGCCCAAAATCGCGCGCGACTTTTTGAGCTATACGCGTAGCCCTGCAGCTCAGTTTGTGATCCGGCGCGCAGGCTTTGTGGATCAGGCGCCCGAGGAAATCCCGATCGACTTTCAGGGCGACCGTTTGGCAAATGCGATTTCGGTTGCGGGGCAGGAAACCAGCCTTGCGATGACCCGCGAGATGATTGCGACGCTGCGCCAGATGCGCCGCTTGACCACTTCGTTCCGGTTTGAAGCCGGGTCTGTGCGCCTTGATGCGCAGTCCCGCTCGAATGTGGAGCAGCTTGCCGGCGCACTTGAGGCGGGGATATATGACGGAAAAACCATTGTTTTTGTGGGGTTTAGCGATGGCGACGGCGCTGCGGAGACCAATCTTGAAATCTCGCGGCGACGGGCGGATGTTGTGAAAAATGCGGTGCAAAAAGCGGCGGAAACCGCTGATTTTTCGCAGCTTGAAATCAATGTTCTGGCCTATGGCGAGGCGATGCCTATGGCCTGCGATGACACCGAATGGGGGCGGCAGGTGAACCGCCGCGTCGAGGTCTGGATCCGCTAGAGAAGGCCCGCCGCGCGGAAGCTCAGCTCTGTTGATTTGCCGATGATGAGATGGTCATGAAGCGTCAGTCCGAGGGCTTGTGCGGCGCGCTCGATTTGAGCCGTCATTGAAATATCTTCGGGCGAAGGCGTAGGATCGCCTGACGGGTGATTATGCACCAAAATCAAGGCACTGGCGTTTAGCTCCAGAGCGCGTTTCACGACTTCGCGGGGGTAAACCGGGACATGATCAACCGTGCCGGAGGCTTGTTCTTCGTCGGCGATGAGGGTGTTTTTTCGGTCTAGAAACAGCACGCGAAACTGCTCGGTGTCGCGGTGGGCCATGGCGGTGTGGCAGTAGTCGATCAGGGCGTCCCAACTGGAGACAACAGGGCGCTGGAGGACGCGGGAGCGGGCGAGGCGTTGGGCGCTCGCGGCGACGATCTTCAGCTCACAGATAACCGCCTCGCCAACCCCGTTGACCTCGAGCAAACGCTCGGCAGGTGCGGATATTATCCCATTGAAATCATTGAATTTATCAAGGAGCAGCCGCGCGAGGGGCTTAACGTCGCGGCGGGGAATGGCGCGAAAGAGCACAAGCTCCAGAAGCTCGTAATCCGGCATCGCATCGGCCCCGCCAGAGAGAAAGCGGGCGCGCAGGCGCTGGCGGTGATCCGCGATATAGGAGGGCAGCTTACCCTTTGGAATAGCCTGAGAAATTGTGACCTCATCGCATTCAAACAGGGGCAGGCTGGCCTCGGAAAACTGGTTACGCTTTGACATGAGAAAAGCCTGCCTGAGCAGGGTGAATAAGTGGTTAATTTTGTAAAGGTTAACGATTCGATTTTAAAAAATTAGGGGGGTGATATGCGTGCACAACCCGTGCACCATGCGTGCACCGCCTATTTGAAACGGCGCAAAAGAGCAGGTGTGAAGGCTGCGTGCGGTCCTTGTTAACCAAAAAGTAAGGGCGCTGCTATAAGCGCGCCCTCACCAGTCGACCTGAGTCGAACGTTAACCCTTCATCGAGTCCCAAAAGCCTTTGACCGACTTGAAGAAGCTCTTGCTCTCGGGATTGTTGTCTTCGGACAGCTCTTCGAACTCCTTGAGCAGCTCTTTTTGCTTGCTCGTCAGATTGACAGGTGTCTCAACAGCCAATTCGATAAACATATCACCCGAGCCGCCCCCGCGCAGCGCCGGCATCCCTTTGGCGCGTAGGCGCATCTGGCGGCCAGACTGGGAGCCGGAGGGGATTTTGACACGCGAACGGCCACCGTCGATTGTCGGGACTTCGATGTCACCGCCGAGCGCGGCGGCGGCCATGCTCACCGGAACGCGACAGAAGAGATTAACCCCTTCCCGCTCGAAGATTTTGTGGGCTTCGACCTCTATGAAAATATAAAGATCGCCGGTTGGCCCGCCACGCATCCCGGCCTCGCCTTCGCCAGCGAGACGAATGCGCGTGCCTGTCTCGACCCCCGCAGGGATATTGACAGCGAGCGAGCGGTCTTTTTGAACGCGGCCCTGACCGTGGCATTTGCCACAGGGGTTTTTGATGGTTTGGCCAAGGCCCGAGCAGGTCGGGCAGGTGCGCTCGACCGTAAAGAAGCCCTGCTGCGCGCGGACCTTGCCCATGCCCGAACAGGTCGGGCAGGTGGTTGGCTCTGCGCCGCCTTCTGCGCCTGTGCCACTGCAGCCATCACAGGCGACAGACGTTGGCACATTGATGGTTTTTTGCAGGCCGGAGAAGGCTTCTTCGAGTGAGACGCGCAGATTGTAACGCAGGTCCGCGCCACGCGCGGCGCGCTGACGTCCGCCGCCGCGCTGACCGCCCATGAAATCACCGAAGAGATCATCAAACACATCAGAGAAGGCAGACGAGAAGTCGCCTTGTCCGCCGCCCATACCCCCGCCGGGACGCCCGCCGCCCATGCCGCCCTCAAAGGCGGCGTGGCCGTAGCGGTCGTAGGCGGCCTTTTTGTCCGCATCCTTCAAGACCTCATAAGCCTCGCCCGCCTCTTTGAACTTGGCCTCGGAGTCGGGGTTGTCTGTATTGCGGTCGGGGTGCAGCTCTTTCGCTTTGGTGCGATAGGCCTTTTTTATTTCTTCGGCTGTGGCGCCTTTTGAGATGCCAAGCGTCTCGTAATAATCGCGTTTTGCCATGGGTCATTACCCTTTCTGGAAACAAGCGAGGCCGATCCGGCGCGCGGACCGGCCCCTGCCAATCTTCCTTTGGCGCTTAGCTGCGCTTTTCGTCGCCAAGGTCTTCGAAGTCAGCATCGACGATATCATCATCGGCGCCGCCTTCATCGGCCGCGTTAGGCATATCCTCGCCCGCTTCGGCCTGAGCCTTATAGATCGCTTCGCCCAGCTTCATGGCTGATTCTGTGACGTTTTGGATACCGGCTTTGAGCTTGTCTGCGGTCACGTCCTCTTTTTCGAGGTCATCGCGCAGAGCGGCAATAGACAGTTCGATCGCTTCGACTGTGGTTGGATCAACCTTGTCGGAATGCTCCTCCACCGACTTTTCTGTCGAGTGAATGAGGCTCTCGGCCTGATTGCGTGCTTCGACAAGCTCACGGCGCTCTTTATCGGCTTCGGCGTTTTCTTCGGCGTCTTTCACCATTTTCTCGATATCGGCATCAGAAAGACCGCCCGAGGCCTGGATGGTGATTTTCTGCTCTTTGCCTGTGCCTTTGTCAGCCGCGCCAACAGACACGATACCGTTTGCATCGATGTCAAATGTGACTTCGATTTGCGGCAGGCCACGCGGCGCTGGCGGGATGTTCTCGAGGTTGAACTGACCCAGCATCTTGTTGTCGGATGCCATTTCACGCTCGCCCTGGAAGACCCGAATTGTCACGGCGTTCTGGTTGTCTTCGGCTGTCGAGAAGATCTGCGACTTCTTCGTCGGGATCGTTGTGTTGCGATCGATCAGACGGGTGAAGACACCACCGAGTGTTTCGATGCCCAAGCTAAGCGGTGTCACGTCGAGCAGAACAACGTCTTTCACATCGCCCTGAAGAACGCCGGCCTGAATGGCCGCGCCCATGGCGACGACTTCATCAGGGTTTACGCCTTTGTGCGGCTCCTTGCCGAAGAACTTTGTCACTTCTTCGATCACTTTTGGCATACGTGTCATACCGCCAACGAGAACGACTTCGTCGATATCGTCTTTGGAGAGGCCCGCATCCTTGAGCGCTGCGGCGCAAGGCTTGAGAGAGTTTTTGATCAGGTCGCCGACGAGGCTCTCCAGCTTGGCGCGTGTCAGCTTCATGACCATGTGCAGCGGCGAGCCGTCTTTGCCCATGGAGATAAACGGCTGGTTGATCTCGGTTTGTGAGGAGCTGGACAGCTCGATCTTGGCCTTTTCAGCGGCTTCCTTGAGGCGCTGGAGGGCCATTTTGTCTTTGGTCAGATCAACGCCGTTGTCTTTTTGGAACTGGTCCGCAAGGTATCCAACGATGCGCATATCAAAGTCTTCACCGCCGAGGAATGTGTCACCATTGGTGGATTTTACTTCAAAGAGGCCATCGTCGATTTCGAGGATGGTCACATCGAATGTGCCGCCACCAAGGTCATAGACGGCAATGGTCTGGGTTTCTTTTTTGTCCAGACCATAGGCCAGCGCGGCGGCTGTTGGCTCGTTGATGATCCGCAGGACTTCGAGGCCGGCGATTTTGCCGGCGTCTTTGGTCGCCTGACGCTGGGCATCGTTGAAATAGGCGGGAACCGTGATCACCGCTTGTGTCACATCTTCGCCAAGATAGCTCTCGGCGGTTTCTTTCATTTTGCCGAGGATGAAGGCAGAAATCTGGCTGGGCGAATATTTTTCGCCGCGCGCTTCGATCCACGCGTCGCCATTGCCGCCATTCACAACATTGAAAGGCATATGCTTTTTGTCTTTTGCGAGGTCCGCATCATCAAAGCGGCGGCCAATCAGACGCTTGACGCCAAAGACTGTGTTTTCAGGGTTGGTGACAGCCTGACGCTTGGCGGACTGGCCGACGAGGCGCTCGTCTTCTGTGAAAGCAACGATGGAGGGCGTTGTGCGCGCGCCTTCGGAGTTTTCGATCACGCGGGCGGCAGAGCCGTCCATGATGGCGATACATGAGTTTGTGGTGCCGAGGTCAATACCAATGACTTTAGACATTTTTGATCCCTTCTACGTTAAGGCGATGTTGCGAGGTCAGACCCGTTACGGCATCTGCCCCCGATATGTTAGCTTGAACAGGACTATCCCGCTCAAGGGCTTCGGAGGGTATATAAGGAGCACAAAATGCCCCTGCAAGCGCCGAGACAGAGAAGAATCGGCAAATTTAGCTGCTTTTAGCCCAGAAAGGTGGAAACGTGGTAAATCTGGCTCATAAGATCGACCTGAACGGGGCCTTCCTTTATGGCGAAGCGCTGAGCCGGAGCGCGCAGGAGCGTCTTGTGGACGACATCCGCCAGATCGCCCGCGCCGCGCCGCTGTATGCGCCCGAGACGCCGCAGGGGCAGAAAATGAGCGTCAGGATGACGGCGGCGGGCAGGTTTGGCTGGGTCACAGACCGGCGCGGCTATCGGTATGAGGCGCGCCACCCGCGCGGGACGGCTTGGCCTGATATTCCCGAGAGCCTGCGGGCGATCTGGAGCGTGGTTGCGCCTGAGGCGCGGGCGCCGGAGTCTGCTCTGATCAATTTTTACGGCGAGGGGGCACGCATGGGGCTTCATCAGGACAAGGACGAGGCCGACTTTGGCCAGCCTGTTGTTTCGGTGAGTCTCGGGGATGAGGGGTTGTTCCGGATTGGCGGCACCGCGCGCGGCGGCAAGACGGCGTCGCACTGGCTCCGCTCGGGGGATGTGCTTGTGCTTGGCGAGGTGGCACGGCTGGCACATCATGGCGTCGACAAGATCCGCTATCGCTCAAGCACGCTATTGCCGGATGGCGGGCGGATCAATGTGACGATGCGGGTTGTGACCTGAGCGTGCAGCAGCCTGTCAGAAGTGTGGTGACGCCATCGGATGTGAGCAATAGATCAACCGAGAGGCCAAAGGCACGGTCGCTCATACCGTCGTTGCACTGCGCCCGCGTGATCACAGCGGAGAGGCCGGCTTCCGCGGCCTGACCGCGCGTTCGAGCTGTTGCAAAGAACTTGCCGCTATAGCCCAGCGCTGTGTCGCGATCGACCGGCTCAAACCGGAGCGGCGTCCCCTCGGCCAGATTGAGAGTCATGTCGGCCGCATTGCGCAACTGCCAGAACGGCTCTGTCCCGAAACACCAGGCAGGATATCCATGCGGCGGCTGGACAGAAGCCGCAGCAAGATATCGCATCGAGGCCCAACCCGACCGCTCGCCCGTATTGAGCAGGCCCCAGCCATCGCGGGCCTCGACCACTTCTACACCGGTCGCATCGGGCGGCAGAGCGCCAAGGATTGCAGAGGTGCTTTTTGGCTCGGCGCGCAGATTGAGCACATCTTCTGTGCCCACATCATAGACATCATAAAGCGCAGGCAACTCTTGGGCGTTTGCAGCTGTGGCACAAGCCAGAACCACAACAGCAAGACGGCGGATCACCGGCGGGCGCTCCAAGACAGGCTTGCGTGGCGACGGGTATAAAACTCGCCCATGAGACCCACCATAATCAGCACCAACCCCACCACGAAAGCATACTCCCAATGGGTATAGCGGGGGTTGTAATTGATGAAGGCAAAGCCGCGGGACTGGTCAATGATGTGAAACAGCGGGTTCCAGTCAAACATCGAGAGCATATAGCCGGGCAATGTATTGGCGACGAACATCTTGCCGGAGGCGATCATATTGGCGCGCTGGTAAATCAGCGTGAATGTGGCAACAAACCCCGGAAACCACGGCTTGATCGCGAGAAGCACCATCCCGACAGCGCAGCCAGTGAACCACGCCAGAAGGAGCATCCCCATCGCCGCGATCGGGCGGTCAATCGTGAAGCTCTGGACGGCCATATAATAGCCGAACAGAATGACGAAGGCCGAGAGAATTTGAAGATAGAGCGAGGACAGGGCCGAAGCGGCGATCGCGACGATTGTATTCATCGGGGCGTGCAGCATCATCGGAGACGACGGACCAGCAGCGCCAGACACCGCCCCCACAGCCTTCACATGGGTCATGTAAAGGAAGATCCCTGTCATGATATAGACGAGAAAGTCGCCGCGCAAGGCCGCGCCGCGCAGGCCGAGAAGCGAGAACATGATATAAAACGCCAGCACCATCACAGCCATTTGCATGAGATTGGTGACGAGTGACATGATCGCATTGCCATGCGAGGATCGGATGGAATGCACCACCGAATGATAGATCAGCTCGAAGATAATGAGGGCCGAAGTGAGCGCCGACCTGCGCCGCCTAACCTGAAACATCTACTCTTTACCCCGCCTTTCGCGGTCTGTTTTAAACGCCAATTCTTGCCGAACCGTTACACACACACCATAAAGGCAATATGCGGCCTAAGCAACAAAACCGTGATCTGAGGCATAATGAGTAAAGGACTGACGCAAATGGACTACGAAAAGCTAACCCGGGTGATGCGCGAGCTGGCGCTTGTTGCGGGGGAAAAGATCATGGGAATCTATGGTCGTGATGATTTTGAGGTCAAGTCAAAGTCCGACGACAGCCCTGTCACCGAGGCCGACGAGGCGGCGGATGCACTTATCTCGGCGGGGCTGCGCGCGGCGTTTCCCGATGTGCTTCTGATCACCGAAGAGCAAGCGGCGACGCATGATATGCAGGCGGATACTTTTTTGATTGTTGATCCGCTGGATGGCACCAAGGAATTTGTGCACCGACGCGGCGATTTTACGGTCAATATCGCCTATGTGGAAAACGGCGTGCCAACCCGTGGGGTTGTCTATGCGCCCGCAAAAGGGCGGATGTTTTACACGCTGGCAGACGGCAGCGCTGTGGAAGAAGACGGGCCGTTCGAGACCGCCCGCCCCGGCACAACACGCGCGATCCGCGTGGCGGCGAGCGACAATGCGGCGCTTATGGTTGTCGCGTCAAAGTCGCACCGTGATCAGGCGACAGATGACTATATCCAGAAATACGCCGTAAAGGACAGCAAGAGCGCAGGCTCGAGCCTGAAGTTCTGTCTTGTGGCAACCGGCGAGGCCGACATCTACCCCCGCGTGGGCCGCACAATGGAGTGGGATACGGCGGCTGGCCATGCTGTGCTTCATGGGGCGGGGGGGAAGGTTGTTGTGTTTTCCACGCATGATCCGCTTGTTTACGGCAAAGAAGGCTATGCGAACCCGTTCTTCATTGCTTATTCCCCTTTTGTTGAGCTGAAGACGCCCTGATATGTCCGGGCCGTCTGTCAGCGTTGTGATTGTCAGCCACGGGCGGCCAGAGAGCCTTTTGTGGTGTCTTTCGGCGCTGGCGGGTGTGGAGTATCAGCCCTTTGAAATCGTGGTTGTCGCCGATCTGGCGGGCTGTGCTTATGTCGGCCAAAGCCCTTATGCGGGGCGCGTCAAGCTTGTGGCTTATGACGCGCCAAACATCGCCGCCGCGCGCAACACTGGCGTGGCCGAGGCGGCTGGCGAGATCATTGCGTTTATTGATGATGATGCCGCCGCAGAGCCTTTGTGGCTCAAGCATCTTGTGGCAGGGTTTGAGCTTGCGGACGTGATGTGCACCGGCGGATATGTGCGTGGGCGCAACGGGATATCCTATCAGTGGAGCGCGCGGCAAGTGGACCGTGCCGGGCGCGCAAAGCCGCTGTTGGCGCAGGAGAAGCTGGCGCCGTTTGTCGCCGAACCTGAGGCTGGTTTTGCTGTAAAGACCGAGGGCACAAATATGGCTGTGCGGCGTGATGTTCTGGTCGCGCTGGGCGGATTTGACGAGGCGTTTCACTTTTATCTGGACGAAACCGACCTCAACCTGCGGCTCGCCAGCGCGCATCACAAAACAGCGCTCTGCCCCAGCGCAGAGGTTCACCACGCCTATAAAGCCAGCACGCGGCGCAAGGCGGACAGGACTGTCACCGACCTGTTTGATGTGGGGGCGAGCACCGTTGTTTTGCTGCGCAAATTCGGGCAACCGCTTGAGCCGCGCTGCTCTGAAATGCGCGCAGAGCAGGCCGAGCGGCTCGCCGGGCAGGTCGGGCGCGGACGTCTTGGCGCGGATGCGGCGGCGCAGGTTATGCAAAGCCTTGAGGCGGGCTTTGACGCGGGGCAGCGGCGGCGGCCCGAGCAATATCCGGACAGGCTGCACCACCCTTCCGGCTTTCTGGCGTTTTTGCCGGACCGGCGCGGAAGTGTCACGCTCTCGGGGCGCTGGTGGCGGCGCGGAGCGCTGCGCAGGAAAGCCGCCGCTCTGGCCGCGCAAGGGGTGTCTGTTTCGCTTTATCTTTTCTCTTTGGATGCGCGGTTTCACCATGTGCGCTATGATGCGGCGGGCTACTGGGAGCAATCGGGCGGGCAGTTTGGACGCGCGGACCGCGACGCGCCCCTGCTTCAGCTGATGGGCTTTGGCAAACGCCTCAAGCAAGAGCAAAACCGCGTAAAGCCAACACGCGGTTAACGTGAAAATGTGAGCAAATGGGCCACAGTGAAGAAAATTCCCCGCCTTTGTCTCTTTTTTAGGATCTATAATATACTCCAAGTGCACATTTCGTGTCATTGTTCGCACAATCCGGCGCACACCAAATGATGCGCCTTGTCAGTAAGAGGTCAGGCATGAAGAAGAAAATCACCAAGGCAATTTTCCCTGTCGCGGGGCTTGGGACGCGGTTTTTACCTGCGACGAAATCTGTTCCCAAAGAGATCATGACATTGGTCGACAGACCTCTGATCCAATATGCGATTGATGAAGCGCGGGCCGCGGGCATCAAGGAATTCATTTTTGTGACCTCGCGTGGCAAAGGCGCGCTTGAGGATTATTTTGACGAAGCGCCCCAGCTTGAGCAAACGCTGCGCAAGAAGGGCAAAACCGAGCTTCTGGATATCTTGCAATCGACCAATATGGAGAGCGGCGCGATTGCTTATATCCGCCAGCACAAGGCGCTTGGGCTTGGTCATGCGGTCTGGTGTGCGCGGCGACTTATCTCCAACGAGCCTTTCGCTGTGATCCTGCCTGACGATGTTATTGCGGCTGAAAAGCCCTGCTTGCAGCAGATGGTAGAAGCCTATGAGGAAAATCCGGGGTGTATGGTTGCGGCGATGGAAGTGCCCCAATCCCAGACAAGCGCTTATGGTATTCTGGATGTCGAGGACGATATGGGCGCGCGGGTGAGCGTGAAAGCTATGGTGGAAAAACCCGCCGCAGGCACCGCACCGTCCAACCTCGCTGTGATCGGGCGCTATATCCTGACCCCGGATGTTTTGCGCAATCTCAACAAAAAGAAATCGGGCGCTGGCGGAGAAATCCAGCTGACCGACGGGATTGCTGACGAAATCGAAGAAGGCCGCCCCGTCTATGGCTATCGCTTTCAGGGGCAACGGTTTGACTGCGGGTCAAAATCGGGGTTTCTTCAGGCGACCGTGTCTTTCGGGCTGGAACGGCCAGAGCTGCGCGACGATTTGATGGGGTATTTGCAGCACGTGGTAAACCACAGCCGAAAAGCAGCAGAATAATAGCCGAGGTGCTCTTTGGATAACATACTTGTCACAGGCGGCGCAGGCTATATCGGCTCGCACGCCTGCAAAGCTTTGAGAGCGGCGGGGTTTAACCCTGTCACATATGACAACCTCGTCACCGGGTGGGAAGATGCGGTAAAGTTTGGCCCGTTTGAGCGTGGCGACCTTTTGGATCGGGCCCGGCTTAATGAGGTCTTTGCGGCGTATCGGCCTGTGGCCGTGATGCATTTTGCAGCGTTGAGCCAAGTGGGCGAGAGTATGCAAGCGCCCGGAAAATACTGGCTCAACAATGCGGGCGGCTCTCTCACTCTGATCGAGGCGGCGGCGGCGGCCGGCTGTCAGCGGTTTGTCTTTAGCTCGACCTGCGCAACCTACGGGGATCAGGACAATGTTGTGCTTGACGAGCAGAGCGTGCAGCTCCCGATCAACGCTTATGGCGCGAGCAAACGTGCGATTGAGGATATGCTAAGCGACTTTGGCGCCAGCCACGGGATCGAGAGTGTGATCTTCAGATACTTCAATGTCGCGGGGGCCGACCCCGAGGGCGAGATCGGGGAGTTTCACCAGCCCGAGACACATCTTATCCCGCTGATTCTGGATGCGATTGACGGCAAGCGCGCGGCGCTCACGATCTTTGGGACCGACTATGACACCCCCGATGGCACCTGCATTCGCGACTATGTTCATGTGTGCGATCTGGTGGATGCGCATATTCTGGGCCTCAACTGGCTTGTCGATGGCAAGGGCAGCCGCGCCTTCAACCTCGGCACAGGCGCGGGGTTTTCTGTTCGTGAGGTTATGGAGCGCGCCGCGATGGTGACGGGCAAGCCCGTGCCGTGCAGCGAAGGGCCGCGCCGCGCGGGCGACTGCACCAAGCTTGTGTCTGGCTCAAAGCGCGCTGAAGACGAGCTTGGCTGGCGCCCGAAGCGCTCGACGCTTGAGCATATGGTGGCTGATGCCTGGCGCTGGCATCAGAGCGGACACTATGCAAAGTGACCCCCCCTCGGCACGGCTGTTGGACCTGTCACGACTGTTGAGTCGCGCAGGGCGGGTTATGACGGGTGTTGACCGTGTGGAGCGCGCCTATCTCGGGGCGCTGATCGCCAGTGATGTGCCGGCCTACGGGCTGATCCGCACGCCCATCGGCTTTCTTCTTCTGGACGAGAGCGGGCTGAAAAAACTTTTGGCAAAGATTGACGGAGAGGTGCCTTGGGGGCCAGCGAGCCGCTTTGCAAAAGTGTTTTCAAAGCTGCCTGCCGAGCTGCAACGCGCCCTCACAGATGCGCGCAAGCTGGCTCTGGCGCGCTCTACACGACGCGGCTTGGGGCGGATGCTCAAGCGGCATTTGCCCGAGCGAACGGCCTATTTCAACACGGGCCACAGCAATCTGACCGACTATGTGACCGCGGGCGTAAAGGCGCTGCGCGGCAGCCGGATTGTTGTGTTTGTGCATGACACTATTCCGCTGGAGTTTCCGCATTTCCAGCGGGACGGCTCTGTGGAGCGCTTCAAGCTTTTCTTGGGGCGGGTCGCAGCCAAAGCCGACCTTGTGATCTATAATTCGCGCGCCACCCAGCAGGCCGCAGAGGCGCAGCTTGCCCATTACGGGCGGGTGCCAAAAGGCATGGTCGCGCATCTCGGAGTGGATATGACAGAGCCGGACAGGGCCGCGCTGCCCGAGGGGCTGCCGTTTGGGGGGCCGTATTTTCTCTGTGTCGGAACCATCGAGCCGCGCAAGAACCATCTCTTGCTGATTGATGTCTGGGAACAGATGGAAAAGCAGACCCCGCCCCAAGACCTGCCACAGCTTTTGATCTGTGGGCAGAGGGGCTGGAAAAACGACGAATTTTTCTTTCGATTTGAAAACTCACGTCTCAAGGGGCGGTTTATCCATGAGGTTTCCAGGCTGAGCGACGGCGCGATTTCTGCGCTTCTTGAGGATGCGGCGGGTGTTGTTTTTCCCAGTCTTGCGGAAGGCTACGGTCTTCCTGCGCTGGAGGCGGCGGCGCGGGGTGTTCCTGTGATCTGCGCCGATCTGCCTGTTTATAAGGAAGTGCTCGGGGATATTCCCGTTTACGCAAGCGTGAATGACAGCTATCTTTGGATCAGAAGAGTATTGTCATTGGCTGAGAGCAAGCGGACAGGACAGAGGCCGAGCAGAGAAGCCTTCGCCCCGCCAACATGGGACGCGCATTTCAACCTCGTCTTAAGCGAGACATGAAAGAGTGATCCCGCGTTCGTTTTTAACCAGTGAGGTGAGGTAGCAGTTGGGCTTGATCCAGTCATATCGCTTAAGGTTGCAGCGTCGTCGCTGGCGGATTCGTGCGTTTCGCAAGCGCCGCGAGCTGAGGGCTATGTCAGACCATAGTGCGCTGGTGAAGCCTGACGATATTCTCTGCTTCACCACCATGCGCAACGAGAAAATCCGTCTGCCCTATTTTCTCAAATATTATCGCGACCAAGGCGTTGATCACTTCTTTATTGTGGACAATGACAGCGGCGATGGCTCGCTTGAATACCTGATGGAGCAGCCAGACGTTTCGGTCTGGCATACAAACAAGAGCTATAAGCGCGCCCGCTTTGGCGTGGACTGGCTCAACTGGTTGCAGATGAAATATGCCCACGGGCATTGGGCGCTTGTTGTCGATCCTGACGAGTTTCTGATCTATCCGTTCTGTGACACGCGGCCCATCCGGGCGCTGACCGACTGGCTGGATGCCAGCTCGATCAAGAGCTTTAGCGCCATGCTTTTGGATATGTATCCAAAGGGGCGGATTGATGCGCAGCCTTACCGCGAAGGGCAGAACCCGCTTGAGATCACCAGCTGGTTTGACGCTGGCAATTATATGATCAACAAGAACAAGACCTTCGGAAACCTGTGGATACAGGGTGGGCCACGGGCGCGGAGCTTTTTCAAGGACAAGCCCGAGAAAGCACCGGCGCTCAACAAGATCCCGCTGGTGAAGTGGGACCGGAAATATACCTATGTCAGCTCGACCCATATGCTGCTGCCGCGCGGCTTGAACCTTGTTTATGACGAGTGGGGCGGTGAGAAGGCCAGCGGCGTTCTGCTGCACACGAAATTTCTCGACACTTTTACCCAAAAGGCCGCAGAGGAGCTTGAGCGGCGCCAGCATTATTCTGCGAGCGTGGAATACCGCGCCTATGCCGAAAGCCTCAAGGACAACCCCGACCTGTGGTGTAAATGGAGCGAAAAATACATCAACTGGCGTCAGCTTGAAATTCTCGGTCTCATGTCAAAAGGCAACTGGGCGTGAGCGGCGTTGGCATCATCATGCTTGTGCACACCGCCTTTGAGCGGGCTGAGCAGGTTGCGCGGCATTGGAACGCTGCGGGCTGCCCTGTGGTGATCCATGTGGATGAAGCCGTATCGCGCAAGGCATTTGCCAGCTTCAAAACAAAGCTGTCAGACCTTACAGACATCCGCTTTTCCAGCCGTCATCGCTGTGAATGGGGCTCCTGGGGGATTGTCGCGGCGACGCAGGAGGCCAGCGAGCTTATGCTCGGGCGCTTCCCCGAGGTGCGGCACGTCTACCTTGCCAGCGGCTCCTGTCTGCCGTTGCGCCCGGTGGAGGAGCTGATTGACTATCTGGCCGAGCGGCCCAACACCGACTTTATCGAAAGCGCCACGACCGCCGATGTTCCCTGGACTGTGGGCGGGCTGGACGAAGAGCGCTTTACCCTGCGGTTTCCGTTTAGCTGGAAGCGCCACCGTATCTTGTTTGACGGCTATGTTGCGCTTCAGCGCCGGCTTCGTTTCAGCCGCAAGATGCCCAACGGGCTTACGCCGCATATGGGCAGCCAGTGGTGGTGTCTGACGCGACAGACGCTTTCGGGCATTCTGGAAGATCCTGACCGCAAGCTCTATGACCGCTATTTCAAGCGGGTCTGGATTCCTGATGAGAGCTATTTTCAGACCCTCGCCCGCCAGCGCAGCCAGAAAATCGAGAGCCGGTCCTTGACGCTTTCGAAATTCGATTTTCAGGGCAAACCACATATTTTCTATGATGATCATTTGCAGCTTTTGCGCCGCTCGGATTGTTTTGTGGCGCGCAAGATATGGCCCCATGCGAACCGGCTATATGAAGTGTTTCTGGCTGCAAAAGACAGCCCGGCAAGCCGCACAGAGCCAAACCCCGGCAAGATTGACCGGATCTTTGCCAAGGCAGTCGACAGGCGCACCCGCGGCAGGCCCGGGCTATATATGCAGAGCCGCTTTCCCAATCATGGCTGGGAAAACGGAACAACCTCGGGGCAGTATTCTGTGCTACAGGGCTTTGCCGACCTGTTTGAGGCGTTCGAGCCGTGGTTTGCCAAGGCCACGGGTGCGCGCGTCCACGGGCACCTCTTTGCACCGGATAAGGCGCATTATGCCGGTGCGCAGGGGGTCATCAACGGCGCGCTGAGCGACAGCGCCTCTGTGCGCGACTACAACCCGCGGGCCTTTCTCACCAGCCTGATCTGGAACACGCGCGGCGAGCGGCAATGCTTCCAGTTTGGCCCTGCCGACAATCAGGACCTCACCTGGACCATGGCGGGCGACCCGAATGCACAGATTTCTGTGATCAGCGGGGCATGGGCTGTGCCGCTCTTTCGCTCAAACAAGAACTTTGGTGAACTGCGTGCAGAGGCCGCAGAGTTGCAAAAAATCGAGAGCGAGTTTTTGAATGTGCTGCGCTCGCCACACTCCAAAGCGCGCATCCGTATCTGGACCATGGCCGACTTTATCGAAAACCCGATGGAGCATTTGCAAACCATCCTTGACGAAATCGGCTTTAAATCCTTGCGGCGTTTGACCGAGGCGCCAAAGATGAACGATCTGACAGGCTTTGGGCAGTTTTTGCAAAACCTCAAGAATCAGGGAATGCACCCCTATCTGATGGGTGATTTTCCTGTGGTGGGAAGCCCTGTCGGGCTTCAGCATCCAACCCCGAAACCCTATTTGGTAAAAAAGTAGTCCTATGAGCACACGGTTTGATTATTTTGTTGTTTTTGCCGAGATGCGCACAGGCTCGAACTTTCTTGAGGCCAATATCAACAGCTTTCCGGCACTGCACTGTCTGGGCGAGGCGTTTAACCCGCATTTTATCGGATACCCCAATCGCGAGGACTGTCTTGGCGTGAGCGAAGAGGCGCGCAATCACGACCCTCTGGTGCTGATCGAGGCGGTGAAGGCGGCGCAGGGGCTGGCGGGCTTTCGCTTCTTTCATGACCACGAACCGCGTGTGCTTGAGACCGTCTTGACCGATCCGCGCTGTGCCAAGATTATTCTCACGCGCAACCCGGTGGAAAGCTATGTCAGCTGGAAAATCGCGCAGGAGACAGGGCAGTGGAAACTGACCAATGTTGCAAAGCGCAAAGACGCCAAGGCGGTTTTTGATGCCGAGGAATTTGGCACACATCTTGAGGCGCTTCAGGCGTTTCAGCTGCGGCTTATGAAGGCGCTTCAGACCACGGGGCAAACCGCGTTTTATGTGGCCTATGAAGACTTGCAGGATGTCGACGTGATGAACGGTCTGGCCGCTTATCTGGAGCAGGATGACAGGCTTGAGCGACTTGACCGCAACTTGAAGCGCCAGAACCCCGAGCCGCTTTCCGAGAAAGTCGAGAATTTTGAGGAGATGGAGGCCGCGCTTGCCAAAACAGACCATTTCGGACTTGGACGGACCCCGAATTTTGAAGCGCGGCGCGGCGCGGCTGTGCCGAGCTATGTGGCCTGCGCAAAGACGCCGCTTTTGTTTTTGCCAGTGCGCTCGGCGCCCGAAGACGAGATATTGAGCTGGATGGCCGCGCCTGACGGCGTGACGGAGGACAGGCTTCAGAGCGGCTTTAGCCAGAAAACCCTGCGCCACTGGATGCGCGCCAACACAGGCCACCGCAGTTTTTGTGTGGTGCGCCACCCGGCCCTGCGCGCGCATCGTGCCTTTTGTGAGCGGATCTTGAACAAAGGGCCGAAATGTTACCCCGAAATCAGGCGCACGCTGCGGCGGGTGCACAAGCTGCCGATTCCGAAAGAGGCGCCAGACGCGGGCTGGAGCCTTGCCGACCACCGCGCCGCCTTTTGTGCGTTTCTGGAGTTTGTCAAAGCGAACCTCTCTGACCAGACCGCCGTGCGCGCTGATGCGGCTTGGGGCAGTCAGGCGGGCATATTGCAGGGCATGGGAAACTTTGCGCTGCCCGACTTTGTGCTTCGGGAGGACGAGCTTGAGGCCTATCTGCCTGCTGTTGCCTTGCAAGTGGGTGTGATGCATGAGGCCACAGCGCCCGCGCCTGCGCCAGACACGCCCTATTGCCTCGACCAGATTTATGACGACGACATCGAGGCGCGCGTGGCCGAGACCTACCAGCGCGACTATTTGGTTTTTGGCTTTGGGCGCTGGCGCTAGGGCTTAAGCGACCTGCTTGCTCACATCTTCGGTGATGATTGTGTAGAGCGTGCTGGCGTTCTTGTTGGAGCGGAGCTTGCCGCAGCGGGCAGCATCGCGCAACGCACGCGAGACTTTGGCCAGTGCCTTGAGATGTTCTACGCCGGCATCACTTGGCGCAAAGAGCGCAAAGGCCAAATCGACCGGGAGCTTGTCAACTGCGTCAAAATCAATCGGCTTTTCAAGCAACACAAAGACGCCAACCACTTTTTCTAGCCCGTCCACATGGGCGTGGGGCAATGCAACGCCATTGCCAACACCTGTAGGGCCAAGGCTTTCGCGCTCTTGAAGTGCGCGCACAGCAACGACAGGGTCTATCCCGTAAACAGCGCCGGCGGTTTCGCCCAGCTCTTGCAACAGGCGCTTTTTGCTCGAGGCAGAGGATAACACCCTGACTGCCTCGGGCTTTAGTAAAGAGGACATTTGCATCGTTCGTCTACTGCTCCACAGACGCGACCGACTGCGCCTGTTATTTACCTGGGTCTATCCAGCCGATATTGCCATCTTCGCGGCGATACACGACGTTTAGGCCGTCTTTACTCTCGTTACGAAAAATCAGAACAGGAGATCCTGCAAGTTCCATTTGCATAACAGCTTCTCCGACGGAGAGCGATGGTATTTTTGTTTCCATCTCTGCAATGATCATGGGTTGAAGCGTATCTGGCTCCGAATCCTGACTTTCGTGATCCGAGGCGAGGATATACGAGGACGCTCCGAAAAGTTCAACCGGTTCCACCCGATCTTTATGATGGTCTTTCAGACGGCGCTTGTAGCGCCTCAGCTGCTTTTCCATTTTCTCGCAACAGCCGTCAAATGCGGCATAGATTTCATTGGCGCTGGCCTTGGCCGAGGCTGTGAGACCCGTCGAAAGATGCACGGTCGATTCACAGTTGAACTCGTGACCACTTTTGGAGAAAACAACGAGCGCTTCTGTGGGACGTTCGGCATATTTTGCGACGGCGGCCCCAAGCTCTTCTTTCACATGGGTTTGCAGTGCTTCCCCGATGTCGATTTGCTTTCCGCTGATTTGGTAGCGCATCTTCTCTCCTTCACTCAATTGTATAGCCCAGCCCTGCGAGCGCATCTGCGGCACAGGATGAGGCGGTTATTATATTGAAATAGGGGTTGTTTTTGGTTTGAACAGAGCCGCTGCAAAAAATGCAGGTCACGCTATTTTGTTCAGTGAGAAAACAAGATCCCATAGCCCATTTGAGGCTTTTGGGCGGGGGCTTGTCAACTGAAAGAGCGAATTGTCGCCAAAATTCAGGAGATGCGGAAACTGTCGCCGAGATAGACGCGGCGGACATTCTCGTTTTCCACAACTTCGCTTGGTTTGCCCGACATCAGGACGGTTCCGTCGTGCAGAATATAGGCGCGATCGACGATTTCGAGCGTTTCGCGGACATTGTGATCTGTGATCAGAACGCCGATGCCGCGGGTTTTCAGATCGGCGACCAGCGTGCGGATATCGCCGACCGAGATCGGATCGACGCCTGCGAACGGCTCGTCAAGCAGGAGATAGGAGGGGTTGGCCGCCAGACAGCGGGCAATTTCGACGCGCCGCCGCTCGCCGCCTGACAGGGCCATGGCAGGCGCACGGCGCAGATGCTCGATCGAAAACTCCGACAAAAGCTCTTCCAGCTTTTTGGCGCGTTCGCGCCTGTCTGGCTGAACCACTTCGAGCACCGCGAGGATATTGTCTTCGACAGACAGGCCCCTGAAAATCGACATTTCTTGCGGTAGATAGCCGATTCCAAGCCGCGCGCGGCGATACATCGGCAGATCTGTCACATCGGTGCCATCCAGCAGAACGTGGCCGCCCTCGGCCTGAACCAGACCCGCGACAGTGTAAAATGTTGTTGTTTTTCCAGACCCGTTCGGCCCAAGCAATGCTACAACTTCGCCCCGCTTGAGCGACAGCGAGACATCCCGGATCACCGGGCGGCGCTTGTAACTTTTGCGCAGGTTGCGAACTTCCAGGCCCTTTGAGCCTTCGGCAACAGACAGATTGGGCAGATTAGTTTTTGACATTGAGCACCGTCTTCACGCGGCCTTCCATTTTGGCTGCGCCTGCATTTGTATCGACCCGCATTTTATCGGCTGTGATCGCGGTGGTGCCCTGCACCAGCAGCACATTGCCCGACAGAAGAATGATACCTGAGGCGACGTTATAATCTGCCTCTGCGGCCTCGGCGGCGTCTTCACCGCTCACAAGCGTGACCCCGCCAGACGCCTGCAGCCGAGCAATTCGGGAGCGGTCCGAATTATACAGAATGCTCACGGAGGCGGCAGAAATACGCATTTCGCCCTGCCCGATCAGAACATTGCCAGCCAGAACAGCGGAGCCTGTGGTCTGGTTGATATCCATCGTGTCGGCAGAGACTTCGACAGGCGCGCCGCTGTCTTGCTTGAGATTGCCAAACGCGATGTTTGCGCCTTGTGACGCAACAGGGCCGGCAAGCACAGCGCAAAGCGAGGCAACAATGAAAAAGCCAATACGCACAGTTCTATTCCTTATCGTTCACAGGTGTATATACCAGCTTCACACCGTTTTTTAGCAAAATATGCGCTTCTTTTTCCCCCTTGGGAACCTCAAGCGTCATTTGACCCGCCGTCACCGTAAAGCCCGGCCCTGCACCCGCCACCTGACCCAAGCTTCCGGCGTTCAAATCGGTCAGGCTGAGGACCAGCTTTTGCGCTGTGAACTGGTAGCCTGTTGTTGTTGTCGCAAAAACCTCACCCGAAAGAACAAGCGTTTGCTCGGCTGGATTGTGCAGCGCCATATCGGCGGATAAATCAACTCTCTGGCCCGAGGTAAGCTTGATCTGCGCGGTGACGTCTTGCGCTTCCAGCAGGCTGGGATCGTCTGTGTTTTGGCGCGCAAGGTCCGCACGCAGCGAGATCAGATCGCCCCGCGGCGTGACGCCAAAAACCTCGGGCTGGGATATTTGTTGTGTTTGGGTGCGCTCTGCAAGATCGCTCTCGGAAAACGGAATGGTGGCGACAGGATCAACGCTTTTGGACAGCAAAAACAGTGTCGAAAGCATACCAAGCGCAATCACTGGCAAGATAATTTTTGCCCATGCCACCAATTTTGTATGCCTGTCGATCCGGCTTTGCATCTGTTCGCAACCCTCCTGCGCTTGTGCGCATTACGCGTGTGCGAAAATATCGGTTTCGGGCCAACCTTCCAGATCAAGCAGGGCGCGCGTGGGAAGAAAGCGGAAACACGCTTGCGCAAGCTCGTCACGGCCCTCGCGCGCGAGCATCACATCGAGCTTTTCGCGCAGCTTGTGAAGGTGCAAGACATCAGAGGCGGCATAGTCGATCTGCGCTTTGGTCAGGGTATCTGCGCCCCAATCAGAGCTTTGCTGCTGCTTGGAGATGTCTTCGTTGAGAAGCTCTTGCAACAGGTTTTTCAGGCCGTGGCGGTCGGTATAGGTCCGCACCAGACGGCTGGCGATCTTGGTGCAATAGACCGGCGCTGTGAGCGCGCCAAACGTATTTTGCAGCGCGGCAATATCAAAGCGGCCAAAATGAAAAAGCTTGAGCACATCGGGGTTTGTCAGCATGGCGCATAGATTGGGGGCGTCTGTCTGGCCCTGAGCAATCTGGACAAGATGCGCATTTCCATCACCAGAAGACATCTGAACCACACAGAGCCTGTCACGGTTGGGATGCAGACCCATTGTCTCGCAATCAATCGCCACAACAGGGCCAAGATCAAGGCCATCAGGGAGGTCGTTTTTATATAGGTGGTTGGTCATGTCATTCCTCTGGGGTTCTGCAGGAATGGCGCCCGGCAAAAGAGCTCCAGCTTCGCAATTTTCCATGCAGTGTTAGAGCCATAACGAGATGGCCTCAAGGCAAAATGGTCTGGCAGAGAGTCTATCACGACAGTCAAACGCACCGCGCCGTGGCGGCTTGGATGTTGAACTTGCCTTCAAACTTTAGAGAACATAAATAGAACTCAAACATCGCTGTGGTGCGGAACAGAAAGATGCGTGAACAAGATGCAGCCCTCAAATTTAACCGTCGGTAGTATATGCTCAGGTATTGAGGCTGCGAGTGTTGCATGGGCAGATATCGGCTTCACATTTGAGTGGTTCTCCGAAATTTCAGATTTTCCTTCAAAAGTCTTGGCTCAAAGGTACCCGCAAATCCCGAACCTTGGCGATATGAGTCACATTTCAGAGATGTTGATATCTGGCGCCATAAATTCTCCCGACGTGATATGCGCAGGCACCCCATGCCAGTCCTTTTCTGTGGCCGGATGGATGAGCGGCCTAACAGACCTGAGGGGCAATCTCACGCTTGAATTTGTAGAAATCATTAAAGCAAATGACGCCGTTCGCAAAATATCAGGACAGCCACGCTCGATCGTCTTTTGGGAGAATGTGGAAGGCGTTCTTCGTGATAAAACAAACGCGTTTGGATGTTTGCTATCTTCGTTGCTCGGGGTTCAAAACGAAATTAGACCTCGCAATGGTTGGCCCAAAGCTGGAATGGCGCGCGGCCCTGAAAGAACTGTTGCCTGGCGAGTCCTTGACGCAAAATACTTTGGATTGCCGCAACAACGGCGCCGGCTGTATTTGGTTGCTGGAGGTCCTGATTTATCGCCCGAGAACATCTTATTTGAGCGTCATGAGGGCATTGGTTTACCGAACTATCCTGCAAGTGAGTTGAATTTCACATTAAATGGTCACTCATTTGAAGTGTTTCGCTCCTATACTGATTGTCTATATGCGGCCTATGGAACAAAATGGAATGGCAATGCCGCTGCTTACAATGGGTCTCTATTTGTCTGTCAAAACGATCGACTCAGGAGGCTAACACCTTTGGAGTGTGAGCGGATAATGGGATTTCCCGATGGCTATACAAAAATAGAGAAGGCTAAGCCGACGGCGCGATATCAAGCGATAGGAAACAGCTGGTCTGTTCCGGTTGTTCGTTGGCTTGGAAACCGAGTGACGCAGCAATTGGCAAAGACTCACCACGATCCCGCTATTGATATTCCAGACGACTATAGGATTTTCGTCGATAAAAATGTGGAGATATTTGGCCTCCAGGACGACCCGTTTTGGATAGACAGTGACCGCTACCTGAATTGTTCTCCTGTTCCTTCGAAGGCCACCATTGGTAATCTGAGAGATATTGTTGATCCCGAAGCGGATGAAAAATTTTACTTAACACCCGTAGGCTGCAAAGGCATCCTTCGTCGCCGTGCAGAGCGGAATTTAAGAATTAATCCTTTGTTAGAGGAAAGGCTAATTCGGATATCTTCACAATGGTCAGATGAGAAAATTGAAGCAATTTCCAAAATACAGCCGAGGGGTAGATTTGGCCGCTTAGCTTAGTGAATAATTATTTTTGGCAGTGATTATGTTAATTTTCTTTCCAAGGCTTTGCGCCACTTCTGAATATCATACCATCCACAACCAATGCAGCCTTTTTCCGCAGCCTTGCCGTTTTTGGGAAACCGCATATCCCAAGCTTCAACCCCGTGATAAAAGAAATCTATTCCAAAAATCTTCCCTCTAACCCCCGATTGGTAACAGGATCGGCATACTTCTCTTTTTTGCTGATTTCGTTGATTTGACAAAAGCTGGAAATCATTCACGATCTCGGCATCCGAGAGATCGTTCAGGCTCTCCCTTCTGGTCTCATGATCCCATCATATTTCGGGAAACTTGTGATCAGGAAGCAGCCCCTCCTTTCGGCCCACCTTGCCTTCGAATGCGTCGTAGCTTTTGAGAAGTCTAATGATCCTATTTCGTGTATCGGAAGACCATTTCTCATAGCCCGAGACTCCACCCCGCTTTAGCGGCAATAACATCAAATGTGTTTTATTGGCGTTACATTGCTTACAACTACGGCTTGTGTCGGTTGCCAAAGTATAGCCAAACTCCTTTAGGTCTTGAATTCTTCGCGCCCAATTTGGGTTGGTGGGAAGTTCGCACCCGACACACACCCAGCGCGGCGTACCCGACAAGACATCAAAGAACGCCTTAGTTGTTGTCGCACCCGGTTTACTCTTCCAGAACTTTGCTTGTTCTTCCTGCCATTGCGCCCAGCTGTTCGGATTTAATTCCTCATAAACTTCAGCCAAATACTTATCTATTTTGGTGTCAGGAATGTCTGTTCCAGTTCTCCGATATTCAATTGGAATTGATAACTCTAATTCCAAATTCGGGTAAGAAAAAACAACATCTACGTACCGTTCTGACGCCTTACTGTGAGACCTTGTTAGAAGACGCTGAACCTTTTGCACCCAATATCCTTCGTTTATCGCTTATCAATAGAACAAAGCCTCACCATTTTTGGTCAGCTCGCTGAGGTGTCTTTTGCACCATGTGAAAACGTTACGTCCCGAGAAGTTGGGTGTCAAATACCGCAAGCTCGCGCCCAAAATGAAAGCGGCGAGAGTGAATTATCTGCATATGTATCTGCGGGCAGCGGAGGGGGTGTGGTTTGTTTCAGCCCTGAACCGACTTTTAAATGCTGCTTGCATTATCGCACTCTTTCGCCCCAAGGCGGAGGGGTGAGTGGGTAGCGGCCAAACAGTCGGGCCGTCTTTTGCGCCAGGTTGTTTCTTGCATCGGCGCGTTACGGGGCGGCGGGGGTGGGGTGATTTTTGGGCCGGACATCTTCGAGGGCGGCATAGAATGCGGGCAGAACCAGCAGGATCAGAACGGTCGCCGCGAGAAGTCCGAAGACGACCGAGATCACCAGTGGTTTGAGGGTCTGGGCTTGGGTCGAGGTTTCCAGGAGCAGCGGTGCCATGCCCATGATGGTGGTGGAGACCGAGACAAAGATCGGTCGGAACCGCGAGCGCACGGCTTCGCCCGCGGCCAGCGCGGCAGAAAGCCCCTCGGCGCGGCGGGCATTTATGACACCGACCAGCAGAATCGCATTGTTGACCACGATACCGGCCAGCGAGGCCGCGCCCACCAGTGAGGGCATGGAGATATTGTAGCCCATCAGGACATGGCCCCAGATCACCCCGAGAAACGCGAGCGGGATCGTGATCATGACGATCAGCGGCTCGATATAGCTGTGGAACTGGAAGCTGAGCACCACATAGATCCCCAGCAGCCCGATCAGGAAGCCGCGCAGGATTGAGGCGACGGTTTCTGCCGAATTCGCCGCTTGCCCGCCGACGTCAAAGGTCAGGCCGGGGGTGGCGGAGACAAGCTCGGGAAGAAAGCCCTCTGTCAGCCGGGCGGTGATTGCGTCGGCGTTGCCGATCCGGCCATCCACATCGGCTGAAACGGTCACTGTGCGCAGGCCGTTGCGACGCGAGATGCTGCCCCAGCCGCGGGCCTCGGCAATTGTCACCACATTGGACAGTGGCACAGTGCCACCGCCCGGCAGGGCGATTTCGAAGGCTGTCAGGTCATCGCGGGTGGCACGGTCGCGACCTGTCAGGCGCACTTCCAGATCCCACGCCAGATCACCACGCCGGATTTCGGCCAGTTGGGTGCCAAGAAAGGCTGCGCGGAGTTGGCTGGCAACATCTGTCGCGGTCAGCCCCATGGCTTCGGAGCCGGGGGCAAGGGTCAGGCGCAATTCCGGCGCTCCGGGGCGCAGATCAAGGATCGCATTGCGCACACCGGCATAGGTTTGCAGGTCTGCCAAGGTGGCGCGGCCACTTGCTTCCAGCGTGGCGAGATCGGGATGGCTGAGGCGCAACTCGATGGCGATACCCTGCGGCCCGATGCCCGGTTCGGTCAGGATCAGCGAGGAAACGCCGGGCAGCGGGCCGATTTCTGCGCGCCAGAGCGTGACGATATCGTCAAGTGTGCTGCTGCGGACCTCGGCACCGAGCAAATCAATCGCAACGGTGGCCACATGGGCACCGCTTTCGCCAGCAGACAGGTTGCGGCCAAGCCGTGTGATACGGCGGATGACCAGTGGTTGGGATTGAGGCTGTTCGGGCGTCAGGCGCGCGTTCACGCGGTCAAGTGCCCTCTCGACCTGCGCAACGGTTTCGCTGGTGCGGGCCAGTGGCGTGCCTGCGGGCAGCATCAGCCGCGCCTCGAGCACATCACCGTCGATCTCTGGCATGGCCTCGCGCTTCACGACGCCGCCGCCCAATGCGCCAGCCGTCAGGATCAGCGCACCAATCGCCAGCCCCGCAACGAGCCAGCGCCCACGGATCGCCATATCGGCCAGACGGCCCATCGCTTCGCGCAAAGTATCAAAGCCTGCATCAAACCGGCTGCGGAACCGCGAGGGCGTGGTCTCCTTGATCCCGCCTTTCAGGTGATGTGGCAGGATCAGGAAGGCTTCAACAAGCGAGGCGGCCAAGGCCGCCAGCAGGACCACCGGCAACACATCGAGCACCGCACCCAATTCGCCGGCCAGAAACGCCAGCGGCAGGAACACAGCAAGGGTGGTCAGGAAAGACGAGATCACGCCGGGCGCCACAGCGGAGACGCCAGCCGCAACATTTTCGACCGTTGCGCCCTTGGTGGAATGCACCGCAATGGAATCTGCGATCACGATAGAGTCGTCCATCACGATCCCGATCGCCATCAACAGCGCAACCAGCGTCATCATGTTCAGGCTCAGCCCTGTCAGTGCCATCCAGAGGAATGCGCCAGCAAAGGCCACGGGCAGGCCCATCGCGGCCCAGATCGCGAAACCGGGGCGAAAGAACAGGCTCATCACCGCCACGACCAGCACAAGCCCGACCACCCCGTTCTGCACCAGCATGACGAGCCGGTCGCGGATGATTGAGGTCACATCCTGCACCACTTCGACCTTGATCGTATCGGGCAGGCGCGCGCGCTCTTGCGCCACCAGCTCGGCCACGGAATCAAGCACACGCAGCGCATCGGCATCGAGCGCCTTGGCCACGTCAATCACGATGGCCGGAATGCCATCGACAAAGGCGCGGTCCTGTGGCGGCTCAAAGCGCTCCTCGATCAGGGCGACATCGCCCAGCGTCAGGGTTGCGCCGTTCGGCAGGACCATAACCGGAATCCGCGCCAGCGTGAGCGCCGTGTCGCGCTCGGCGGTAAAGCGCAGGGTCGTGTCCACGCCCGGCCCGTCCAGTGTTCCGGCGGGGAGATCAATATTTTGGGCCGCGATGGCGGCGGCCAAAGCGGCAGGTGTCAGACCGTGGCTGTCAAGCACGGCGCGGTCTGCCGTGATCGAGAGTGTCCGCACGCCCAAGCCGCCACGGGTCACGCGGGCGATGCCGGGCAAGGCTGTGAGGCGGTCGGACAGGCCATCGGCGTAAAGATCAAGCTCGCCCAGCGGCAAATCACCGGAGATCGCGACCGATGTGACCGGATCAGAGCGGTGCAATTCGCGCACCACGACGGGATCGGCGCGCTCGGGAAAGCTGTCGATCGCCGCCGCTTCGGTGCGCAGAGAATTGACAAAGCGCAGCGCATCATTGCCCGGCGCCAGAGTGGCCACGGCGCGCGCGCGGCCGGTCTGCGCGTTGCAGGTCAGGGTTTCTAGCCCCTCGACGCCTTGCACCCCGTCCCAGAGCGGGGCGCAGATGGCCGTTTCCACATCTTCGGCGGCCGCCCCGCGGTAGGGCACTGTGATCTCGGCTTCGACCGCGCGGAAATCGGGAAAAGTTTCGCGCAAGAGACCCGGTGCCGCGAACACACCGGCTGCAAGAAAAAGAAGCAACAACAGGTTGCCTGCTGTCGGATGGCTAGTGAACCAGCGGATCATTTCAGCGCCTCAACGGGTGTCAGCGCCATGCCGGGGATCGCCGGAGCTATGTCGTCGATCACAACGCGGTCGCCCGCAGCGAGACCATCAGCAATAATGACCCGGCTGTCTTGGGAAAATGCGGCTGTGACAGGGCGCAGCGCCAGCAGATCATCAGCATCGGCCACGCGCACAAAGCCGCCATGCAGCGCCGCCTCGGGAATGGCGATTGCACCGGCGAGGGGCGCGCCCGCGAAAGACAGTTGCACCTGCATATTGGGAACAAGCGGCAAGCGGCGCGGCGGGTCTGCGCCCTCATAGGGCGCATCGACGGCCACCACCACCGGCACAGTGCGCGCGCGAGCGTCGAGCGCGCCTTCGATGCGGACCACACGGGCGGCCCATATCTGGGCCGGGTCCGACAGCGGGCTGAGGGTTACATCAATCTGTTTGGCCGGCGTATCCCGCATCAGTGTGGCAACGGTCGTGCCTTGGGGGATGGCGCCGATCAGGCGGCGAAAACTCTCGATCGGCAGATGCGCCACGACCTCGGCAACCGCGATGCTGTCTCCACGGATCAGGATCTGACCCGGCGCGACGGTCTGGAAACGCTCTGCGGCCACATCGGTTATGCGCAGGTTGAAAGGTGTGCTCAGCGTTGTGCGCTCCAGCGCCCGCTCTGCGCGGTCAATGGCCGCGGCACTCCGCTCGACCTGCGCCGCGATCCGCGCCTCTCGGGGCGGGATCAGCGAAAGGCTGTTTTCCAGCTCTGTCACGGTGCGGCGGGCCAGAAGCGTGGCGCGCTCTGCCTCATCGGCGCGCGACTGCGGGACAGTGCCCTGATCAAAGAGAGTGCGGGTTCGGGTCAGCTCGGCTTGGGCGAGCGTCAAGCGGGTGCGCTCCAGATCAAGGATACGGGCTGTGTTGGCGGCCTCGGCCGTCAACTGCGCGCGTTCGGCGGCGAGCACCGCAAGATCGGCCTGCGACTGGGCGAGCGCCAGTTCGTAATCGGCCGGATCGATCCGCAACACCTCGGTTCCGGCGGGAATCATCCGCCCGGCGTCGAGATCCGGATGGCGCCAGACCACCTCGCCCTGCACCTCGGCCACTGCGACCCAGCTTTGCGCTGCGCGCAGATTGCCCCAAGCGATCGCCGTTGGGCGCAGCTCGTCCTCTGCAACGGTCATCACATGGACGGGCAGCGCCGGTGCCTGCGCGTCTGTCCGGGCGGGACCGGGGGCCGATGCAATCATCCAGGCCGCAGCAGCGACCCCGAGACCAATCGGCGGCAAGGCAAAGAGCGGAGTGAAACGCATTGGCTTAATCCTGTGCTCTGCGCATCCGCGCCAGTATGTTGTCGCGCAGCACAAATTGGTGGTAGAGCGCGCCGGCGATATGCAACGCCACCAGCGCCAGCAGAATAACTTTCATCACGTTGTGGCCCTGTGCGGCGGCTTGAAGACCGCCAAACCACGCCACCGAGCCGCTGACCGGCATCAGGATCATCAGCGCGTAGAGACCAACATGGGTGATCTTGGCGAGGACGCCTTGCAGCCTGTTGGCCTCCTGCGCCGGCAAAACCCCGCGCCGAGCACGCAGCATGAGCCGCCAGAGCGCAAAGATCAGCACGAGAGCGCCCCCCGCCACATGGGCCAACACAAGCGGATCAAAGCCGGCCTCAAGCCCGTCGGTAACCCGGCCCCAGGCGGTCGAAATCGCATCCTTGAAGATATATTGCTGCGCGATCAAAGCAAAAACGAGCCAATGCAGCACAATCTGCAGGCGGGAGTAGCGGGTCGGAGCGTCTGTGGCGGGCATATGGGCGGTCTTTCAATCTGGAAAAGCGACTCAGGAAGATGGTTGCCTGTGTCGGCAATATAAGTTAGTTTGTTATCACTAACAAGGGGTGAGCTATGTCGGGGCGTCAAACTGCGGAAGACCGCAAAGCACAGATCGTGGCCGTGGTGCTGCAAATTGCCGATGAGATCGGGCCTGACAGGCTCAGCACCACCGATGTTGCGCGCGCCATCGGCATCAGCCAGCCTGCGATCTTCCGGCATTTTCCAACCAAAAGCGCCCTCTGGCTGGCTGTGGCCGAGAGCGTTTCGGAGCGGTTACAGCGCGACTGGGCCGCAGCCGAAGCCGAGGCAAGCGGGGCGCACCCGCGCCTGAAGGCGCTGATCATGGCGCAACTCTCTGCCATTGCAAAGACCCCTGCCCTGCCGTCGCTCTTGTTCTCGCGAGAACTGCAGGTGGAAAACATGGCCCTGCGCGACGTGTTTCACAGGCTTCTGGGCGCATTTCAAAGCCGCCTGATCGAGGCGATCCGCGACGGCCAAGCCACGGGCGATATATGCGAAACTGTCAGCCCCGAGGATGTTGCCAGCTTGCTGACCTCGCTTGTGCAGGGCGTCGCGATCCGCTGGACCCTTGGCGCGCGGAGCTTTTCACTTGTCCACGAGGGCCTGCGCCTGTTTGACGTCCAAATCGCGCTTTTGCGCAGATAACACGGCGCCTGCGACCCTCCGCGCAGGTCTGGGAGCGCAATTACGCCCGCAAATTCAGCGATGTGGGTCTTGGCTGCCTGCATTTTAATCAACGCTAAAGTCCTGAGGGTTAATTTCGGCCCGATATCTGCCATTCCTCTGAGCATTGTGATGCATATAGCGGCAACACCACAGCTTGCCGGAGGCGTCACATCACCCTGACCATTCCCATAAACCTGCCCGATAAGAGCAGCTTGCAGCCCCGTGCTGTGGGGGCGGCACGGCTGTCGGTCTGTGGCGATGCGATGGGCAAGACGCGCTTGCAGGTCTTGCGTCAATCCGGCTCGCTCAAACTGGTCTTTCCGCAGACGCACCGCACAGATGCCGAGGTGGTGCTCGTCAATACCGCCGGAGGGATCACGGGCGGCGACAGGTTTTCTCTGGATATAAATGTGCAGGACGGGGCCAAACTGACGCTCACAACCCAAGCCGCAGAGCGCGCCTATCGCGCGCAACCCGGCGAGGTCGGGAGCGTACAGACCAAGCTCACTGTCGCAGATGGCGGGTGTTTGAACTGGCTTCCCCAAGAGCTGATCCTGTATGACCGCTGCGCCCTGCGCCGCCGTCTGGAGATATCGCTTGGCCCTGCCGCACGGCTCCTGATGGTGGAGCCGCTGGTCTTCGGGCGCGCCGCAATGCCCGAGCGGCTTGAGGATATCTTCTTTCAGGATCGCATCACGATCTGGCAAGCCGGCAAGCCGCTCTACATCGACGGGATTGATCTTGGCGGCAATGCGGCAGCGCATCTGGCGCGCCGTGCTCTGGCAAACGGGGCTGGCGCTCTGGCGAGCGTTGTTATGGTCGCGCCTGATGTCGAGAGCTATCTGCCCAAACTACGAGCGCTTTTGCCCGCGACGGCGGGGGCAAGCCTCTTGCGCCCCGGTGTGCTTTTCATCCGGCAGCTCGCAACAGAGGGGTTTGCACTGCGGCGCGCGCTCATCCCTATGCTCGAGCACCTTTCAAACCACATTTTGCCCACGTCCTGGAGGCTGTAACTCATGCAACTGACCCCGCGTGAAAAAGACAAACTGTTGATCGCCATGGCCGCCGAGGTGGCCCGCAAGCGGCTGGCCCGTGGGGTCAAGCTGAACCACCCCGAGGCGATTGCGCTGATCACAGATGCAGTGGTCGAAGGCGCGCGCGACGGGCGCTCTGTGGCCGATATGATGGAGGCAGGCGGCTCTGTGCTCAGCCGTGCGCAATGCATGGAGGGCATCGCGGAGATGATCCACGAAGTGCAGATCGAGGCCACCTTTCCAGACGGAACCAAGCTGGTCACCGTCCACAATCCGATCCGTTAAACCTTCTTGGGAGCCACAAATGAAACCTATTCTGCGCAGCCTGCCTCTGATCCTACTCGCCAATGCCTCTGTCGCACATGAGGCCTCGCATATGCACCATCACCTGACCGATCCGAACTGGATGCCGCTGGTCGCCGGTTTGCTCGCGGTCGGCTGTCTGGCCGCCCTGGCGTGGAGCCGCAAATGATCCCTGGCGAGCGTTTCCCCGCAGAGGGCGGCATCATGCTCAACGCCGGGGCCGAGGCGATCACGCTTCTGGTGGCCAATACAGGCGACCGCCCTGTGCAAGTGGGCAGCCATTACCATTTTGCCGAGACCAACCCCGCGCTCACATTTGACCGTGTCGCCGCACATGGCCGGCGCCTTGATATCGCCTCTGGCACAGCCGTGCGCTTTGAGCCGGGCCAACGCCGCGAAGTGCAGCTGATCCCGATTGGCGGCGCGCGGCGCGTGTTTGGCTTTAACGGCCACGTTATGGGAGCGCTTTAGATGCCCGTTGAAATCCCCCGCGCGCAATATGCCGCCATGTATGGCCCGACAACGGGCGACCGTCTGCGCCTTGCCGATACCGATCTGGTCATCGAGGTCGAGCGCGACCTGACCACCTATGGCGAAGAAGTGAAGTTCGGCGGCGGCAAGACCATCCGCGACGGCATGGGCCAATCGCAAGTCACCCGCGCGGGCGGGGCCGTCGACACGGTGATCACCAATGCGCTGATTGTGGATCACTCGGGCATCTACAAGGCCGATGTGGCGCTCAAGGACGGCTTGATCCACGCCATCGGCAAGGCCGGAAACCCCGACACGCAATCCGGCGTTGATATCATCATCGGCCCTGGCACAGAGATCATCGCCGGGGAAGGCCGTATTCTGACAGCGGGCGGGATGGACAGCCATATCCACTTTATATGCCCCCAGCAGATGGACGACAGTCTGCACTCCGGCGTCACCACCTGCTTTGGCGGCGGCACTGGCCCAGCGCATGGCACGCTGGCCACAACCTGCACACCCGGCCCCTGGCATATCGGGCGGATGCTACAGTCTTTTGACGGTATTCCCATGAACATCGGCCTTTCGGGCAAAGGCAACGCCAGCCAGCCCGCCGCGCTTGTCGAGATGATCAAGGGCGGCGCCTGTGCGCTCAAGCTGCATGAAGACTGGGGCACAACCCCCGCGGCGATAGATTGCTGTCTGTCGGTGGCCGACGATATGGATGTTCAGGTGATGATCCACACCGATACGCTCAACGAGAGCGGCTTTGTGGAACATACGGTCGCCGCCATGAAAGGCCGCACGATCCATGCCTTTCACACCGAAGGCGCAGGGGGCGGCCACGCGCCTGATATTATCAAGATTTGTGGCGATGCAAATGTCCTGCCCTCCTCGACCAATCCGACACGCCCCTTTACAGTGAACACGCTGGAAGAGCATCTAGATATGCTCATGGTCTGTCACCACCTCGACAAATCCATTCCCGAAGACATCGCCTTTGCCGAAAGCCGCATCCGCCGCGAGACAATTGCGGCCGAAGACATCCTGCATGACATGGGCGCCTTCTCGATCATCGTCTCTGACAGTCAGGCCATGGGGCGCGTCGGAGAAGTGATCATCCGCACATGGCAAACGGCCGATAAGATGAAAAAGCAACGCGGCCCGCTCCCTGAAGAAACCGGGGACAACGACAATATGCGCGTGCGCCGCTATATCGCGAAATACACAATCAACCCCGCGATTGCGCAGGGCGTGAGCCATGTAATCGGCGATATCAACATCGGCAAACGCGCCGATCTGGTTTTGTGGAGTCCTGCCTTTTTCGGGGTGAAGCCCGAGATGATCCTTATGGCCGGTTCAATCGTGGTCGCCCAGATGGGCGATCCGAACGCCTCGATCCCGACTCCGCAGCCCGTCTACAGCCGCCCGATGTTCGGCGCCTATGGCAGCGCGCTGCGCCACAGCTCGGTGAGCTTTGTGTCAGGCGCTGCGCAAGCGGCGGGCATCGGCGAGACGTTTGGTCTGGCCAAAGAGACCGTTGCGGTGAAAAACACCCGCAAGATCGGCAAAGCAGACATGATCCTCAACGCTGTCTTGCCCGAGGTCGATGTGCACCCCGAAACCTATGAGGTGCGTGCCGACGGTATCCTGCTCACGTGCCAACCCGCCGAAGTGCTGCCCATGGCACAGCGTTATTTCATGTTCTGAGAGGACACCATGACAGCTTTACCCACCGCACACACCCTGCACCGCAAGGGCCACTGGGCTGGCCCCGCCATGACCTGCGAGCTGGATTATACCGAGCGGTTCTTGCGCCGCAAACGGCTGATCACCTCGACAGGCGAGGCGTTTGTCGTCGATCTGGCGCAAACCACTTCGCTGGATGAGGGCGATGCGCTGGAGCTTGACAGCGGCGCGTTGGTGCAGATCAAGGCGGGTCGGGAAGCGCTCTACAAAGTCTCTGGCCCCGATCTTGTGCGCCTTGCCTGGCACGTGGGCAACCGTCACACGCCCTGCCAGATCGCCCCAGACCACCTGCTCATTCAGGCCGATCCTGTCATTGGCCATATGCTTCAACACCTTGGCGCAACTGTTGCGCCACTCACCGGCCCCTTTACGCCCGAAGGCGGCGCCTATGGGCATGGGCGCACCCATGCGCACGCACACGTCGCAACGGCCCATGACCACTAGCGATATCATCACGCTCGCCCAATGGCTTTCGCCGGCCTTCCCTGTGGGAGCCTTTGCCTATTCGCACGGGCTGGAAGTTGTTATCCAACAACAGACGTTGACCAGCGCGCAAGACTTGCAAGACTGGCTTGCCGATGTGCTGGCGTATGGCAGCGGGCGTAACGAGTGTATCCTGCTGCGCGCCGCCTACGCGTGCACCTCTCCGGCCGCGCTCGCCATGATCAACGAAACCGCCCTCGCCGCCTCCGCCTCGCGCGAGCGGATTTTGGAAACAGAATTGCAAGGCAGCGCTTTTGCCCAGACAGCGGCGGCCATCTGGCTGCGCACCGAACCCGAGGAGACCGCGCCGACAGCGCTCTGTTACCCCGTTGCTGTCGGATATGCCGCTGCGCGCCAGCAGTTTGATGTCGAACTCACTGCGGCGATGTATCTGCACGCCTTTGCCAGCAATCTGGTCTCTGTGGCCGTGCGCGCCGTGCCGCTGGGCCAGACCGAGGGGCAGCGCGTCCTCGCGGCTCTTGCCCCTCTCTGCGAGCAGATCGCCGCGCAGACCGCGGGCATGGCTCTTGATGATCTCAGCAGCACGGCTTTTCTCTCCGACATCGCCAGTATGCATCACGAAACGCTTCAACCAAGGATATTTCGCTCATGACATCTCCCAACGGCCCTCTGCGCATTGGCATCGGCGGCCCTGTCGGCGCCGGCAAAACAACGCTTACAGCCTGTCTTGCGCGTGCATTACAAGCTGATTTTTCCATCGGCGTGATCACCAACGACATCTACACCCAGGAAGACGCAGAGGCCTTGATGCGGATGCAGATCCTGCCGCAGGATCGTGTGATCGGGGTTGAGACAGGGGGCTGCCCCCATACCGCCATCCGCGAGGACGCCTCGATCAACCTCGCCGCAATCGCGCAGATGCGCGCGCGCCATCCCGATCTTGATATTGTGCTGATCGAGAGCGGCGGCGACAATCTTTCGGCAACCTTCAGCCCCGAATTGGCCGATGTGACGATCTATGTGATCGACGTGGCCGCAGGCGAGGACATCCCGCGCAAAGGCGGGCCGGCGCTGACAAAATCAGATGTTCTGGTGATCAACAAAACCGACTTGGCCCCCCATGTCGGCGCATCTTTGGCTGTCATGGGGCAAGACTGTAAAAAAATGCGCGCAGGCCGGCCCTATATATTTTGCGCACTGCGGCAAAATGAAGGAATTGATGAGGTTCTGAACCATGTTCTCGAAATAGGCGGGCTTGGTCACAGCCGGTGAGGGGCAGCTCACCGATGATCTATTTAGATCGGCAATAGGCTGAAATAAAATGGTGCCCAGGAGAGGACTCGAACCTCCACGTCCATACAGACACTAGCACCTGAAGCTAGCGCGTCTACCATTCCGCCACCTGGGCAGGTGTCGATGGCAGCGCTTTAAGCGCGGGGAAGCGCGCTGTCAACGGGATTCAAAGGCTTTTGTGTTGAAACTCTCCATATCGGCTTGCCCAATGCCCCGTGCGCGCGTAGGAAAAGGCAAGTTTATGCCAAACGGAGGCCACCCCATGTCAAAGCTTGTTACCATTTTTGGCGGCTCGGGATTTGTTGGACGCTATATTGCGCAGCAGCTTGCGATGAAAGGCTGGCGTGTTCGCGTGGCGGTGCGCCGTCCCAACGAGGCTTTGTATGTGCGCCCTTATGGCGCTGTCGGGCAGGTCGAGCCGGTCTTTTGCAACATTCGGAATGACGCCTCTGTGGAGGCGGTGACACGCGGCTCTGATGCTGTTGTGAATTGTGTTGGCACTTTTGAGCGCAAGGGAAAGAACAATTTTGACGCGGTCCAAGCCGAAGGTGCGGAGCGCGTCGCACGTATCGCTGCGGCGCATGGCGTTAAAACGCTTGTTCATCTCTCGGCTCTGGGCGTCGACCGTGACCAGCAGAGCGACTACGCCCGCACAAAGCGGGCCGGTGAGGCCGGTATTCTGGCCCATTTCCCAAGTGCAATGATCCTTCGGCCTTCGGTTATCTTTGGTCAGGAGGACGGTTTCTTTAACCGCTTTGCCGGGATGTCCCGGATGGGGCCGATCTTTCCCTTGATCGGGGGCGGCACGAAGTTTCAGCCGGTTTACGTTATGGATGTGGCAAGTGCGGCTGTTGCGGGCGCTGAGGGACACGCCAGCGGAGTCTATGAGCTTGGCGGACCCGAAGCCAAAACCCTGCGCGGCTGGATTGATGTGATTCTGACGGAAGTTCACCGCAAAAAGCCTGTTCTGAACGCGCCTATGTTTGTGGGCCGTATGATGGCCTGGAGCCTTGATCTGGCGCAGAGCCTAAGCTTTGGTATCGCCAAGAACGGGCTGATCACGCGGGATCAGGTCAAACAGCTGCAAACTGATAATGTGGTGCAGGACGGCGCAAAAACGCTGGCGGACCTTGGTATTATTGCGACGGCGCCCGAGGCTGTGATCGGAAGCTATCTCTGGCGCTACCGCCCATCAGGGCAGTATGATGCGATCCGAGACTCTGCGAAAAACCTCAATATTTAAGCGCTGTAAGAGATCGTCAGAAGAACAAGGCCGAGCGCGACACGGTAGATCACGTAGGGTGCAAAACTGACGCTGCGCAAAAGGCGCATCATCAGGCTGAGCGCGCCGAGCGCCGCTATGAAGGCAAGTGCCGCGGCGACGGCGCCGTCTTTGGCGAGCTGTGCGTCGGCTGTCGTGATCACTTCTGCACCGAGCAGTGCCCCGCTGGCGAGGATTGTCGGGATAGACATGAGCATAGCGAGCTTTGCTGAGTCCTGGCGCGAATAACCGAGCATCCGGCCCGCTGTGATACAGATCCCGGATCGGGACGTGCCGGGAATAAGCGCAACAGCTTGCCAGAGACCCATCTTGAGGGCGTCTTTTGTAGTCCAGTCCGTGTCTTTTTTATCGTTTGGGCCGCGCTGGTCGGCCCACCAGAGGAGCAGGCCAAACAACAGCATTGTCCAGCCGATTACTGTCATGGAGCGCATCGCGTCAGACAGGCCTGTGAGCTTTAACACAAGGCCAAAAACGATAGCGGGGAGAGTTGCTATGGTGAGAAGGAAGGCAAGCTTTGCGCCCGCGGTGTCAATCCGACCTGTGAGCATACGAGGAAGACCGGCGAGACCCATGGACACATCGCGCCAGAAATAGAGAACCACGGCGCAGAGTGTTCCGATATGAACGGCCACATCTATGGCAAGGCCTTGATCCGGCGCGGAGGACAGCTCGGAAATCAGGATCAGATGTCCAGATGAAGAGATCGGCAAGAACTCGGTGATGCCTTGCACCAGCGCGACGAGAATCAATAAATAAAACGGCATGAAGGCCCCCGCTCTGGTTGCTCCTTTGCAGCTATAAAGAGCTGACAGAAAAAGAAAAGTCGCTTGATGGGTCCGATTCGGAATTAATAGTTTTGAAAATTGTGCAAAATTGACAATTTGGCGCAGGCTTTTCTAACAATAGGTCAATAAAACTGACTTTCTTTTATTTTTTTGGTGTATTATTGGGGGGGAGAAGAGGGAGATTTGGCTATGGCAAAGCAACCAATGCTGAAATTTGTATCTGTGGAGCGCGATATGCCTGAGAAGCGGGCGGCGGCGGCGCGGAGGCAGGACTTTGGCGAGATTTATCAGGAATATGCTCAGGCCAAGGCCGAGGAGCAGGCCAGCCGCTGTAGCCAGTGCGGGGTTCCTTATTGTCAGAACCACTGCCCGCTGCACAACAATATCCCCGATTGGCTCAACCTGACGGCGACGGGTCGCCTCAAGGAGGCCTATGAGGTCAGCCAAGCCACAAACACTTTCCCCGAGATTTGCGGGCGGATCTGCCCGCAAGACCGCCTCTGTGAGGGCAACTGTGTGATCGAGCAGTCCGGCCACGGCACTGTGACCATTGGCGCGGTGGAAAAATACATCACCGACACAGCCTGGGAAAACGGCTGGGTCACACCCGTGAACCCCGCAGAGGAGCGCCCCGAAAGTGTCGCCATCATTGGCGCCGGCCCTGGCGGGCTTGCGGCGGCAGAGCGGCTTCGGGCCGAGGGCATCCAAGTCACTGTCTATGACCGCTATGACCGCGCGGGCGGCCTGCTGACCTATGGAATCCCCGGCTTCAAGCTGGAAAAAGACGTTGTGATGCGCCGCATTGACCAGCTCGAGCAGGGCGGCGTAACGCTGAAACTGAACTGCAACATCGGCACAGACATCACTTTTGGCGCGCTGCGCGGACAGCATGACGCCGTGATTATTGCCACGGGCGTCTATAAAACAAGGGATTTAGGCGGTGAGGGCGCCGAGGCTGAGGGGATTGTCAATGCGATCGACTATCTCACAACGTCCAACCGTCTGAGCTTTGGCGACGCTGTGCCGGAGTTTGACAGCGGCGAGTTGAATGCGGCGGGCAAAAAAGTCGTTGTCATTGGCGGCGGCGATACGGCGATGGACTGTGTGCGCACAGCCATCCGCCAAGGCGCAGAGAGCGTCAAATGCCTCTACCGCCGTGACCGCGCCAATATGCCAGGGAGCCAGCGCGAAGTGAACAACGCCGAAGAAGAAGGCGTGATCTTTGAATGGCTGGCCGCCCCTGCGGGCTTTGTCGGTAGCCCTGTGAGCGCTGTGAAGGTCCAGAAGATGCGCCTTGGTGCGCCCGATGTGTCTGGGCGGCAAAGCCCCGAAGTGATCGAGGGAGCCGATTACAACGAGGCTGCCGACCTTGTGATCAAGGCGCTCGGCTTTGAGGCGGAAGACCTGCCGACGCTCTGGGACACGCCCGAGCTGCCTGTGACCCGTTGGGGCACGATCAAGGCCGAATACGAGACCGGCGCGACAGAGCTGGAGGGCGTTTATGCCATTGGCGATATCGTGCGCGGGGCCTCGCTTGTTGTTTGGGCGATCCGCGACGGGCGGGATTGTGCCGATGCGATCCTGAGAAAATTTGCCGCCGTTAACAAAATCGCGGCGGAGTGATTCTGGGGGGGTGATATGTGTGCACCCCCCGTGCACAACCCGTGCACCGGCAAAACGGGTTTTGCGCAAAAGCCCAATGATGAACAGATCGGGCGCTGCCCCCATAGGACAACTTGACTGACCCAAACACGAAAAAGAGACGAATGAGCAAAACAAGAGACATCAGCGGACAGTGCCTATGCGGGGCCGTGACAGTGAGCGCCACTGTGACGGAGCCGACTGTGCGCGCCTGTCATTGCGATATGTGCCGCCGTCACACGAGCAGTATGTTTATGTCTCTGAAAACCGACGCAGGCAGTATCCGCCTGAGCGGTCCGGCCAAGAGCTTTGTCTCATCTGAATGGGCCGAGCGCGGCTTCTGCGCAACCTGCGGCTCAACGCTCTGGTACGGGCTGCGCGAAACCGGCGAGATCAACCTTGCGGCAGGTCTGTTTGACAACGCGGGCGGCGCGCCGCTCACCACCGAATTTTTTGCCGATCTGTGCCCGGCGGGCTACGCGCTTGCCGGCGCGCACAGACGGCTGACAACTGACGAAACGATTGCGCTGTTTGCGCCCAAGGAGGACTGAAGCCATGACCACATATGACGAAAACTGGGTGCGTGAAGAAGAAGCCAAGCGCAAATGGATGGCTGAAAACGGGCTATACAGCGAGGAAGAAGAGCATTCATCCTGTGGTGTGGGCCTTGTTGTGTCACTGGACGGGAAGCCGCGCCGCAAAGTCGTGGAAAACGGGATCGCTGCGCTCAAGGCGATCTGGCACCGCGGCGCTGTCGACGCGGACGGCAAGACAGGCGACGGCGCGGGCATTCATGTGCAAATTCCTGCGAATTTCTTTTATGACCAGATCCGCCGGACAGGCCATGAGCCGCGCATGGACGAGCTTATCGCTGTGGGGCAGATCTTTTTGCCGCGCACCGACTTTGGCGCGCAGGAGCGCTGCCGCACGATTGTTGAAACCGAAGTTTTGCGTCTGGGCTATTATATTTATGGCTGGCGTCACGTGCCTGTCGCAATCGGCTGTTTGGGCGACAAGGCCAATGCAACGCGCCCCGAGATTGAACAAATTCTGATTTCAAACACCAAGGGTGTGGATGAAGAGCAGTTCGAGCGCGAGCTTTATGTGATCCGCCGCCGGATCGAGAAGGCTGTGACAGCGGCTGGCATTCAGGGGCTTTATGTGTGTTCGCTGTCGTGCCGCTCTGTGATTTACAAGGGGATGATGCTGGCCGAGCAAGTTGCCGAGTTTTATCCCGACCTGATGGATGAGCGCTTTGAGAGTGCTTTTGCAATCTATCACCAGCGCTATTCCACAAACACCTTCCCGCAGTGGTGGCTGGCGCAGCCCTTCCGGATGTTGGCCCATAACGGCGAGATCAACACACTCAAAGGCAACGTCAACTGGATGAAAAGCCACGAGATCCGCATGGCCTCGAGCTTTTTTGGCGATCTGGCCGAAGACATCAAGCCGATCGTGCAGCCCGGAAGCTCTGACTCGGCGGCGCTTGATGCTGTGTTTGAAGTGCTTGTGCGCGCGGGCCGCGATGCGCCGATGGCGAAGACCATGCTTATTCCGGAAAGCTGGAGCAAGCAGGCTGTCGAGCTGCCCGAAGCCTGGCGCGATATGTATAGCTATTGCAACTCTGTGATCGAGCCATGGGACGGCCCCGCCGCTCTGGCTATGACCGATGGTCGCTGGGTCTGTGCGGGGCTTGACCGCAACGGCCTGCGCCCGATGCGCTATGTTGTGACGGGCGACGGCTTACTGATTGCCGGCTCCGAGGCGGGGATGGTTCCGATTGACGAGGCGGGCGTTGTGGAGAAGGGCGCGCTTGGTCCGGGACAGCTTATTGCTGTGGATATGAAGGACGGCGGCCTGTTTCACGACACCGAGATCAAGGACCGGATGGCTGCGGCGCAGCCGTTTGGCGAGTGGGTCGGCAAGATCAACGAGCTGGAGCAGGAGCTTGCCGGTGTGACCGAAGCGCCGCTGTTTGAGGGCGAGGAGCTGCGCAAGCGCCAGATTGCGGCGGGCTACACTATGGAAGAGCTTGAGCAAGTGCTTGCGCCGATGTGTGAAGACGCCAAGGAAGCGCTGGCCAGTATGGGCGACGACACGCCCAGCGCCGTTCTGTCAAAGCAGTATCGCCCGCTGAGCCACTACTTCCGCCAGAACTTCTCTCAGGTGACAAACCCGCCGATCGACAGCTTGCGCGAGTTCCGTGTGATGAGCCTGAAGACACGGTTTGGCAACCTCAAGAACGTGCTCGACCAGAGCAGCGCGCAGACCGAGATTATTGTTCTGGAGACGCCGTTTGTGGCGAATGCGCAATGGGACGAAGTCACCCGGCATTTCAACGCCGATCTTGTCGAGATCGACTGCACATTTGAGGAGACGGCGGGCGAAAATGCGCTGCGCGACGCTCTGGAGAGCATCCGCCGGCGTGCCGAGGACGCTGTGCGCTCGGGCGCGGGGCATCTTGTGCTCACCGACCAGCACCAGAGCGAGAGCCGCGTTGCGATCCCGATGATTTTGGCGACCAGCGCTGTGCACAGCTGGCTGACCCGCAAGGGGCTGCGGACCTTCTGCTCGCTCAATGTGCGGGCGGCGGAATGTATCGACCCTCATTATTTCGCTGTGCTTGTCGGCTGTGGCGCGACCACGGTGAACCCCTATCTGGCGGAAGACTCGGTGGCTGACCGGATCCGCCGCGGCCTGCTTGACGGGACGCTCACAGAAAACATGGCGCGCTACCGCGAGGCTGTGGACCAAGGCTTGCTCAAGATCATGGCGAAGATGGGGATCAGCGTGATCAGCTCCTATCGCGGCGGTATGAACTTTGAAGCCGTGGGCCTCTCGCGCGCGATGTGTGCCGAATATTTCCCCGGCCTCACCAGCCGCATCAGCGGGATCGGTATTCGCGGGATCGAGCAAAAAGCAGTCTCTATTCACGCCAAAGGCTTTGCGGCCGGTGCGGATGTGCTGCCGATTGGCGGCTTTTACAAAGCCCGCAAATCCGGCGAGACCCATGCTTGGGGCGCGAACACGATGCATATGATGCAAGCAGCCTGCAACCGTGCCTCCTATGAGATGTGGAAAAACTATTCCAAGGCGATGCAATCCAACCCGCCGATCCATCTGCGCGACCTGCTGGCCATCAAACCGCTGGGCAAATCTATCCCGCTGGAAGAGGTCGAAAGCATCACCAGCATTCGCAAGCGCTTTGTCACCCCCGGCATGAGCCTTGGCGCGCTCTCGCCTGAAGCACACAAAACGCTGAACGTGGCGATGAACCGGATTGGTGCAAAGTCCGACAGCGGCGAGGGCGGCGAAGACCCCGCGCACTTCCACCCAGAGCCAAACGGCGACAACCCCTCTGCCAAGATCAAGCAGGTGGCAAGCGGGCGCTTTGGCGTGACGGCGGAATACCTCAACCAATGCGAGGAGCTGGAAATCAAGGTTGCCCAAGGCGCCAAGCCCGGCGAGGGCGGCCAGCTTCCGGGTATGAAAGTCACCGATCTGATCGCGCGGCTGCGCCACTCGACCAAAGGCGTAACGCTGATCAGCCCGCCGCCGCACCACGACATCTACTCGATCGAAGACCTTGCGCAGCTGATCTATGATCTCAAACAGATCAACCCGCGCTGCAAAGTGACTGTGAAGCTCGTCGCATCAAGCGGCGTCGGAACGATTGCGGCGGGTGTGGCCAAGGCCAAGGCCGATGTCATCCTGATTTCGGGGCACAACGGCGGCACCGGGGCCTCTCCTGCGACCAGCATCAAATTTGCCGGTCTGCCCTGGGAAATGGGGCTGACCGAAGCCCACCAAGTCTTGAGCATGAACAACCTGCGCGAGCGGGTCACGCTGCGCACGGATGGCGGGCTGCGCACAGGGCGCGATATTGTCATGGCAGCGATGCTTGGCGCGGAAGAATACGGGATCGGCACAGCCGCTCTCATCGCGATGGGCTGTATTATGGTGCGTCAGTGCCAGAGCAACACCTGCCCTGTAGGGGTCTGCACCCAAGACGAGGGTTTGCGCGCCAAATTTAGCGGCAACGCTGACAAGGTCGTCAATCTGATCACTTTCTACGCGACAGAAGTGCGCGAGATTCTGGCCGAAATCGGCGCGAGAAGCCTTGATGATGTTATCGGGCGCGCCGATCTTTTGAGCCAGGTCAGCCGTGGCTCGGAAAACCTTGATGATCTGGATTTGAACCCGCTTCTGATCACTGTGGACGGCGCAAAAGCGATCACTTATGACCGCGACCGCCCGCGCAACGCTGTGCCTGATACGCTGGATGCCGAAATCGTGCGGGACGCCCAACGCTTCCTTGAGGACGGCGAGAAAATGCAGCTGAGCTATGCTGTCCAGAACACGCATCGCACCGTGGGCACACGCACATCCAGCCATATTGTGCGCAAGTTCGGGATGCGCAACAGCCTGCAGGACAACCATTTGACTGTGAAGCTGACAGGCAGCGCGGGCCAGTCTCTCGGGGCGTTTGCCGCGCCGGGCCTCAAGCTTGAAGTCAGTGGCGACGCCAACGACTATGTCGGCAAGGGCCTGTCGGGTGGTATGATTGTGGTGCGCCCGCCTATGGCGAGCAAGCTCACCGCGAGCGAGAACACCATCATTGGCAATACGGTGCTTTATGGTGCAACCGACGGGCATCTTTTTGCGGCGGGGCGTGCCGGCGAGCGCTTTGCTGTGCGCAACTCGGGCGCGCGCGTTGTGATTGAAGGCTGCGGCAGCAACGGCTGTGAGTATATGACAGGCGGTGTTGCTGTGATCCTTGGCAGCATCGGCGCAAACTTTGGCGCCGGGATGACGGGGGGTATGGCCTATGTCTATGACCCCGACGGCCGCGCGCAAGACCTTATGAACCTTGAAACACTGGTGACCTGCCCTGTGAGCGTGCGCCACTGGGAAGAGGAGCTTAAGGGGCTTGTCATGCGCCATGCTGAAGAGACAGGCAGCCGCAAAGCCTCCGATATTCTGCTGCATTGGGATATGGAAAAGCAGAATTTCCTTCAGATCTGCCCCAAGGAGATGCTCGGCAAGCTGGCCCATCCGCTGACCACCGAAAGCGAAGCTGTGCCAGCCGAGTAAACCGGGCTTGAGACATATGAGGGGGCGGCGCGCGAGGGTGGGCCGCCCTTTTCTTTTGGATTGCTGCTTTTCGGACAGGGCCTTGGCCACTATAGGTAGAGTGTGAAGAAAAAAGCGACCAAGACCCAAGCGCCAGAGCGCAGTTTTCAGCCGCTGAAATGGCTCAAGCGGTGGGGTGTCAGGCTGTGCCTGCTGGTCTTTGGGCTGGGGCTTCTGACTGTCACGGCGCACCGTTTTGTTGCGCCGCCACAGGGGCTTTATATGCGTCAGGAGGCGGCGCGGCTTGGCGGGATCAAACAGAGCTGGGTGAGTGCAGACGCCATTGCACCTGTGATGTTTCGCTCTGTTGTGGCCGCCGAGGATGCCAATTTTTGCGCCCATTGGGGCTTTGATATGACTGCGATCCGCGCGGCGCTGGCCGACGGGACCGGGCGGGGCGCCTCGACACTGACCCAGCAGGTCGTGAAAAACGCCTATCTCTGGCATGGCCGAAACTGGAGCCGAAAGGCGCTTGAGGCTGTTTTGACGCCGCTTGTCGAGCTGATCTGGCCAAAGCGGCGGATTTTGGAAGTCTATCTCAATATTGCCGAGTTTGATGAGGGGGTCTTTGGCGTGAAGGCCGCGGCGCAGCATTATTTTGGCGTGACGCCCGCCCAGCTCAGCCCTCTGCAGGCGGCGCGGCTCGCCGCGATCCTGCCCGCGCCAAAGGAGCGCTCGGCCTCCAAGCCCTCGAGCTTTATTCGCAAGCGCACCGCAAGGATCCGCGACGGCGCTGAAACAATCCGCCGAGACGGGCGCGCGGCGTGTTTCGAGAGTTGAAACTTCTCCGCTAAAGTTGCATTGAAGGGCAGTCCCAATCTTTTGAGCATCTCTTATGGCCACTTTATTTCATGTTCCTCTCTCCCCGTTTTGTCGCAAGGTGCGGCTGAGCCTCGCTGAAAAGCGGATTGAATGTGAGCTGATTGAAGAACGCTATTGGGAGAAGGACAGCGACTTTTTGCGCCGCAACCCGGCAGCGAAAGTGCCTGTTCTCAAGATTGACGGGCGCACGCTTTCGGAAAGTGCCGCGATTTGCGAATATCTGGAGGAAGTCTATCCGGAGGTGTCTTTGATGCCGGCGGCCCCGGCGGCGCGCTATGAGGTCCGCCGTATTGTGGGCTGGTTTGATGACAAGTTTCACAGCGAAGTGACCGCGAACCTTGTTTATGAGCGGGTCAACAAGAAGGTCATGGGGCAGGGCTATCCTGACAGTAAAAACGTGAAGGCCGGCGCGAAGGCGATCAAGTTTCATCTCGATTACATGACATGGCTGTTGGAGCAGCGGCGCTGGCTTGCGGGCAACGAAATGACGCTTGCAGACTTTGCGGCGGCGGCGCATC
>JAHBAM020000248.1 GCA_018500125.2 Roseobacter sp.
ATGTGGCCCAGCCCGAGGCGCGACCCACACAACCTCCCGCCCCGCCGCCATGGCAATCTCGGCCATATCCAGCGCCTCGGGCTGGGCCACATTCAAAACCGCCGGCAAAGCCTCAAGCCGAAGCGCAATCAGGGCCTCCAAAACCCGCGCCAGCTCGGGCAGGGCAATATAGCTGCGCTCAGGTCCGCGCCGCGCGCCAAACCGGTCGATCTGCAAAGGCCCATCCGCCGCCAAAGCCCGAAACAGGCTGTCACAGCCCGCCACATTGCCGAGCCGCAAGACAGAATTGCGCACAGGCCCGCCAAGATGCGAAATCCGGGCCTCCATATCGGCTTTGGCCTGCCCGTAGGCGCCCAAAGGCCACAGCACATCCGCCTCGCCAAAGCCCGATTGCCCCGCGCCATAAACCGCCGCACTCGACAGATGCAGCACCCGCGCCGCGCCGCTGGCCCGCGCGATCATCACAGCCGCCTCCGCCAGCCCGCTGTTCTGCGCAAGCGCGCGCGCATCGCCCGAGGTCACGCCCCAGAGCGCAATCACCGCACTGGCCGCCGGCAAAGGCCCCTCAAGATCCGCCCGCCCGACCCAATGCGGCTGAAACCCCTCAGGCGGGGCCGCGCGCCAGACCCGCGCCAAAGCCCGGCCCAGCTTGCCTGTTTTTCCAAGGATCAGAACCGTTTTCAAAAAGTAACCTTCCTACAGCATTGGGGCTTTCTAGCATCCGCCATCCTGTGTAAACAAATATTAGTGCCCAAATGGTATCTTGGGGGAGGAATCTGTGCGTCTGTTTATGCGGTTTTGTTTTGTGTTGTTTATGTCTCTGTCCCTGACAGGCTGCTCGCTGCCCCGCGGCGCGGCCCTGATGCAGGAGGTGGTGCGCGAAACCAAAGCCGACAGCCCCAGCTTTCAAGTCATCGAAGTAACGCGCGCAGAGCTGACCACCCTCGCCCACTGGCCGCGCGCCCCCCGTCAAACCAAGACCTATTGGCCCAAAGCCTCCAAAGGCCCCGCCTCCAGCACAATCCGCGCAGGCGACACCGTCGATCTGATCATCTGGGACAGCAATGACAACTCCCTGATCACCAGCCCGGGCCAGAAATCTACCGAAATGCGCGGCCTGACGGTCTCGCCCTCCGGAGCGATCTTTGTGCCCTATCTCGACGATGTGGTGATCAGCGGCATGACAGCCAATGATGCGCGCCGCAACATCCAGACCCGCCTGACAGAGATTTCGCCCTCGGCCCAGGTCCAGCTGATCCTCAAGCAGGGCCTGCAAAACTCGGTCGATATGGTCTCGGGTGTGGTCACGCCGGGCACCTATCCCTTGCCCAGCCGCAACTACAGCATTCTCAGCCTGCTCTCCCAAGGCGGCGGGATCGACAAATCCCTGCGCAACCCGCTGGTGCGCCTGCTGCGCGGCTCAAAGACCTACAGCATCCGCGCCGAAGCCCTGCTCTCCGATCAATCCCGCAACATCCTCCTGCAAGGCGGTGACACAATCATCGTGCGCGAGGATGACCGCTATTTTACAGCCCTCGGGGCGACAGGCTCCGAAAAGATCGTCTATTTTGACAAAGAAGCCATCACAGCCATGGAAGCCCTCTCCATGCTCGGCGGCCTCTCGGATGCCCGCGCCAATCTCAAGGCCGTGCTCGTGCTGCGCGAATATCCGGCCCAACAGGTCGGCACAGGGCGCACCAGCCCGGACTTGCCCTATGTGGTCTTCGCCTTTGATCTGACAAATGCCGATGGGCTCTTTGCCGCCCGAAGCTTTGACATTCAGCCCGGCGACACCGTCCTCGCAACAGAATCCGCCGTCAATGCCGCCCGCGCCCTCTTTGGCCTGATCGGCTCGGCCTTCGGCTTGGCCAATACCGTCTCCGGCAACTAGCGCGCCGCGAGGCCCAAAGCCTCCCTCTGCCATCTGCGGTCTGCGCCCGGCGCGGGCCGGGCGCGGCCGTGTCAGGCCCGCGCCGCCGCCATCTGGCAGAGCATCTCGAACATGATCGACACCGCCAGAAAGGCCGTGCCGCCGCTCGCGTCAAACGGGGGCGACACTTCCACCATATCCGCCCCGACAATCTTCACACCGCCCAGCCCGCGCACCACTTGCAACGCCTGATAGGAGTTCGGCCCGCCCACTTCCGGCGTGCCTGTTCCGGGCGCAAAGGTCGGGTCCACAAAGTCGATATCATAGCTGACATACGTCTCGCCCGTGCCCGCAACCTCGCGGGCCTCGGCCATGACATCCTCGACACCCCGCGCATGGAACTCCTCGATCGGCACAATCCGAATGCCCTCGGCGCGGGCAAAATCGCGATCCTCGCTGTCATACTGCGTCCCGCGAATCCCGATCTGGATCACCCGTTTCGGGTCCAATAGCCCCTCCTCACAGGCCCGGCGGAACGGCGTCCCGTGAGTGTACATCATACCGTCAAAATACGAGTGATAGAGGTCGGTGTGGCTGTCAAAATGGATCATCCCGACGGGAGCCTTCTGTGCCACCGCCCGCAAGATCGGCAGGCTTGAAAGATGGTCGCCCCCCGCCGTCAGCGGCAATATCCCCGCCGCCACCACATCCTTATAAAACGCCGTGATCCGCTGCATCGAATCCTGAATATCCGCAGGGTTTGGCCCCACATCGCCAAGATCGGCACAGTTCAGAACCTCAAACGGGCGCACCCCGCTCACCGAATGCTCCGCGCGGATCATCGTCGAAGCATCGCGCAGCTGGCGCGGCCCGTGGCGCGGGCCGGGGCGGTTCGTTGTGCCGCTGTCCCAAGGCACCCCGATGATGCCCACATCCACATCCGCCCAGCGCGCACTGCCCCTTGGCAAATGCGGCAGCCGCATAAAGGTCGGAATACCGGCAAACCGTGGCAGGTCCATCCCTGACACCGGCTTAAAAAATGGATCGCTCATCTTCGCTCCTTGAGTCTCTTGCGCGCGGTCACTGCCCCGTCGCCCTGTTGGTCTATCCGTTCAATGGCGGCCTCAATCGGTTCGTAAACCACAGCCATATGATGTGCATTGGCGTGCAATAGCGTCTCGCTGTCCACAACCCAAGCGACATGACCCTTCCAGAACAGCAGATCGCCCCGCATCAGCGGCGCATCTGCGGCCAATGCCTCGCCCAGCGCGGCCTGCTGCATATCGCTGTCCCCGCCGCAGGCGATCCCGCAAGCCGCACAGCCCGCCTGAACAAGCCCCGAACAATCAATCCCGAAGGCCGAATTTCCGCCCCAGAGATAGGGCGTGCCAATCAGCCGCTCGGCCACAGTCACAGGGTCCGTTTCCGGCGCCAACCCGCGCAGATGCACCAGCGGCACAAAGCCTTCCGGCACTTTCGCAAAGCCCTCCTGCTCGCGCAAAACCCGCAGCCGGCTGCCCAGACTCAGACTGGCGCGCTCGGCACTTTTCATATCGGCCTGCGTGTAAATATGCGTCGCCCGCGCGCACACCACATGGGTTGCCTCTCGCGGCGCGCCAAGACTCGCCTCCGGCAGATAGCCGACATAGCCATCAAGCGCACTCTGCACAAAGGCCCAGCCGTCAAGCTCTTCCAGAACGCTCACAGCCTGCCCCGCGAGAAGCTGGCGGTCGCGCTTGCCGTCTGGCGCGCGCAACAGGTCGACCACAGGCCAGATCACCTGTTTGTCTTGCCCCTCCACAAAAGCCGCAGCCTCAAGCTGCCCTTTCAGGCGCGCGGCGGCGACGCGTCCGTTGTTTGGCGTGGTGCGGCGGTCGCTCATAACTTGAGCACCTGAGGCAGCGCCTCAAGCAGCGCGCGCGCCGCCATGCCCACGCCGCCCTTGGGCCGTGCGGGCTTGGCCGCCGGGTTCCAGCCATAAACATCAAAATGCGCGTAATGTGTCGCCCCCGCAAAACGGCGCAAGAAAAGTGCGGCCGTGATACAGCCCGCAAAGCCGCCGCTCGGCGCATTGTCCAGATCGGCAATCCCCGGTTCGATCATGCTCTCGTAAGGCTCCCAGAACGGCAACCGCCAGACAGGATCCTGCGCGCTGGCGGCGCCCGCCTCCAGCGCGCTCACAAAGCCCTCGTCGTCAGAGAAATAAGGCGCAAGATCCGGCCCGACAGCCACCCGCGCCGCGCCCGTCAATGTCGCCATCGAAATCATCAAATCAGGCGCATCCTCGGCCCCGAAGCTAAGCGCATCCGCCAACACAAGCCGCCCCTCCGCATCGGTGTTGTTGATCTCCACAGTCAGCCCCTGACGGCTCGTGAGGATGTCACCGGGGCGGAACGCATTGCCGCTCACCGCGTTTTCCACCGCCGGAATCAGCACGCGCAGCCGAAGCTTCAGCCCCAGCGCCATAATCATCTCGGCAAGGCCCAGAACCGTGGCCGCCCCGCCCATATCCTTCTTCATCAAAGCCATCGAGGCGCCGGGTTTCAGGTTCAGCCCGCCCGTATCAAAGCAAACCCCCTTGCCCACGAGGGTGAGCTTGGGGCCGCTGTCGCCCCAGCGCATATCCAAAAGCCGTGGGGCCTCATCGCTCGCACGGCCCACCGTGTGAATGAGCGGAAAGTTCTCCTCAAGCAACGCCTTGCCACGGATGACCTCAAACGCCGCACCATGCGCCTGCGCCAAAGCCCGCGCCGCCGCTTCAAGCGCCACAGGCCCCATATCATTGGCCGGCGTGTTGATCAGATCACGGGTCAGCGCCTCGCCCTTGGCGATCGCCTCAAGCCGCGCCGCGTCCACACCCTCGGGCGCCACAAGCCGCGCCGCAGGGGTCGCGGCCTCGGCATAGCGATCAAACACATATTGTCCCAAAAGCCAGCCCAGCGCCTCGGCCTCAAGCGCAGCGCCGGCAAGATCGCTCACAAGCCTGTAATCGCCCGCAGGCAGCTTGGCCGCCGCCGCCGCCAAGCCAAACCGCGCCCGCTTGCGCGCCGCCTCATTGCCATATCCCGCAATCGCGCAGAGCCGCCGCCCGTCTGGCCGCGGCACACAACTGTCTCTTATACACATCT
>JAHBAM020000026.1 GCA_018500125.2 Roseobacter sp.
GGATGCTGGTGAAACAAACGATACCGTTCTGGAAGTGAACAACATCGAGGTGATCTACAATCACGTGATCCTTGTGTTGAAAGGCGTTTCGCTCAAAGTGCCCAAAGGCGGGATCACTGCTTTGTTGGGCGGCAATGGTGCCGGCAAGACAACGACGCTGAAGGCGATTTCAAACCTGCTTCACTCGGAGCGTGGCGAAGTCACCAAAGGCAGCGTGAGCTATCGTGGCGAAGTGACCCAACACCTCGACCCAGCCGATCTGGTCAAGCGCGGGGTCATTCAGGTTATGGAAGGGCGGCACTGTTTTGAGCACCTCACCGTTGAGGAAAACCTGCTCACAGGCGCCTATACGCGCACCGACGGCAAAGGCGCCATCGATGCTGACCTTGAGATGGTCTATACCTATTTTCCACGGCTGAAAGAGCGCCGCCGTAGTCAGGCGGGCTATACTTCGGGCGGCGAGCAGCAGATGGTTGCGATTGGCCGCGCGCTGATGAGCCGGCCTGAAACCATCCTGCTGGACGAGCCGTCAATGGGCCTTGCGCCGCAGCTTGTGGAGCAGATCTTCGGGATTGTGAAAGAGCTGAACGAGGGCGAGGGCTATACCTTCCTTCTGGCGGAACAGAACACCAATGTGGCCCTGCGGTTTGCGCATTACGGGTATATCCTTGAATCGGGTCGTGTGGTTATGGACGGGCCTGCGCAAGAGCTGCGCGAAAACCCTGATGTGAAAGAGTTTTATCTTGGTATGTCCGATGATGGCCGGAAGAGTTTTCGGGATGTGCGCAGCTATCGCCGCCGCAAGCGCTGGCTCAGCTAAGGCCATAGCGCAAAGACTGATAAGACGATTTTTAGCCTCTGCAGTGGTGCAGGGGCAGATAGAAGCCTGCCGCCTGTGAGGCGCAGGTGAGCAGAAGAGAGTTTGCGAGATGAGCCAGTTTTTCGACGAGTTGGAAACGCGATCACCAGAGGCGCGTGCCGCAGATATTGCCGCGCGACTTCCGGCACAAGTGGCCCTCGCGCAGGGGCTGTCTGGCTATGGCAAGAGCCTCGCGGGTGTGACTGCCGCGCAGATTACCTCGGTTGAAGATCTGGCGGGGCTGCCCGTTTTGCGCAAGTCTGACTTGAGCGCGGCCCAGAAAAAAGCCCCCCCCTTTGGCGGGCTGACAGCGACGGGCGCGGCGGGATTTTCTCATGTGTTTCAAAGCCCCGGCCCGATCTATGAGCCGGGCAACACAAGCCACGACTGGTGGCGCGCGGGACGCTTTCTTGCGGCGGCAGGCATCGGGGCGGGGGACATTGTCCAAAACTGTTTTTCCTATCACCTGACCCCTGCGGGCATGATGTTTGAGAGCGGCGCGCGCGCTGTTGGCGCGGCTGTTTTGCCCGCTGGTGTCGGACAGACCGAGCTTCAGGCACAGGCGGCCTATGACATCGGCTGCACGGCCTATGTGGGCACGCCCGATTACCTCAAGATCATTCTCGACAAGGCCGAGGAGATGGGCCTCAAGCTCAAGTTTACCAAGGCCGCAGTGGGCGGCGGTGCTTTGTTCCCCAGTCTGCGTGCCGAGTATAAAGACCGTGGCATCATGTGTTTGCAGAGCTATGGCACTGCCGACCTTGGCACGATTGCTTATGAGACCTCTGCCATGGAGGGGATGATCGTGGATGAGGGCGTGATTGTGGAGATCGTGCGCCCCGGAACCGGCGACCCTGTGGCGCCGGGTGAGGTCGGTGAGGTTGTTGTGACCACGCTCAACCCCGACTATCCGCTGATCCGCTTTGCCACCGGCGATATGAGCGCTGTGATGGAGGGCACAAGCCCCTGCGGGCGCAGCAATATGCGCATCAAGGGCTGGATGGGCCGCGCCGACCAGACCACCAAGATCAAGGGGATGTTTGTGCGCCCCGAGCAGGTTGCGGCCTTTGTGGCCAAGCACAGCGAGATTGCAAAAGCCCGCGTCGTGGCCACGCGGCAAGGCGAGATGGACGCTATGACTGTGATGGTCGAGGCCGAGGGCGGAGACGTGGCGGCCTATGCCAAATCGGTGGCAGAGGTGCTCAAGCTCAAGGGCGAGATCGAGATTGTGGCCAAAGGCAGCCTGCCAAATGACGGCAAGGTGATCGAGGATCTGCGCAGCTACGAGTGAGGCAAGGGCCTCATGGCCCTTCCCGCCCAGACCTCTGATTTTACATAAGAAAAGAGCCGCTCCCGTGAAGGTGCGGCTCTTTTTGCAGTTCTACGTTCAGCTTGGTTCAGCCCTGACGGGCTTTGAAGCGGCGCTGTGTTTTGTTGATCACGTAGACGCGGCCCTTGCGGCGCACGACACGGCAATCACGATGCCGGTTCTTGAGCGAGCGGAGTGAGTTTCTAACCTTCATGAGGCTGTCTCCTTGGTCGCGGCGCAGGCCATGCGCCTTTGGGTTTGCGGGTGCTCAGGGGCAAGCCCCTGTGCGGTGAATGGGTCGTGGTGGGCGATACAAGGTTCGAACTTGTGACCCCTTCGATGTCAACGAAGTGCTCTACCACTGAGCTAATCGCCCGAACTGGCTAGATTTTTCGTCCCCTAAAACAAAAAGGGACGCGGAAACCCGCGCCAGCGCCTCGTGTCTATAAAAGGAGTCGCAGATATGATCAAGAGCTTTTGACGGCTCATTTTTTTGACTTATACTCTTCTCAACAAACTGGAGCCAGAATGCCGCGCGTTGCTTATGATTTGATCCATCCGGAACGGCGCACAACCTCTGTTGTGTTTGCCTCGCCGCACAGCGGGCGGGACTATCCTTGGACCTTTTTGCGCAAGACCGTTTTGGACCAGCACAGCATCCGAACCTCTGAAGATGCCTTTGTAGACAGGCTTTTTGCCCATGCGCCAAAGTGTGGCGCGCCCTTTCTCATGGCCGGTGCGCCGCGGGCATTTATTGATCTCAACCGTGCCCCAAGCGAGCTTGACCCCGCTCTGTTGGAAGGGGTGACCCTGCGGGGGCACAATCCGCGGGTGCTGTCTCTTATACACATCT
>JAHBAM020000094.1 GCA_018500125.2 Roseobacter sp.
CTGCCATTTCGGCGCAGAGAAAAACAAGCGTGGCAGAGCCAAAGCCGGCATAGACCAGAAGCATCCCGCCATAACTCGCGGCAACGGAGAGATCTGTCGAGCGCGGAATTTCACCTTTTTTGCGCGCGTCATCGAGTTTTTTCTGGCTCGGCTCGTGCTGCTTGTCATTGTTTTCCTCTTCGCTCATCGCATAAAATCCGCTGGCCTGAAGAGAAAACTTTCAAACGCGCCCCACCAGATCATCAGCATCAAGGGCCCGAAAATCAGCAAGAAGATCAGCCCCCCTGCTGTGATGACCGGTGCGCCGACAAAGGCAACCATAAGCTGGGGCATGGCCCGATTGATGACCCCAAGGGTCAGATTGTAGAGCACCGACATCACAAGAAACGGCGCGGCCAGAGAAAAGGCCAGATCAAAACACCGTGCCACTAAAGCGCCAGCCCATTCGACAAAGAGCGACAGATCCGGAGGCGCGCCCATTGGCAAGGCGCGGTAGGACATTTCGAGCAGGGCAATGATGCGGACCGGCAAGCCCATCAGCATGGCGAGCGCCAGCCCCGAAATCACCAGCATATGGCCGATTGCGGGCATAGGCTCTGCGGCGGCGCCGGCAAAGAGCTGTGATAAAGAGGTGGCCTGAGCGGCCATCGACCCGGCGGTTTGCAGGGCCATGATGAACAGGCGCAGGCCAAGCCCGAGGAACAGCCCAATCAGGGTTTCGCTCGCAAGCCGTTGCAAAAAGACGGCTTCATGCGTCGCAATCGGCAGGCCGGGCGTGACCACCGGCACCATGACGGCCGTAAAGCACAGCGCCAGCACAAGTTTTATGCGGGCGGGCACAACCGTCTCTCCGAAGCCGGGCATAAATGCGACGATCGGGGCGATCCTGAGAAACAGGTAAAACCCGGTTTCCAAGGCGTGTTGGCTCAAGCCGATCAGGGTCGCCAATTCGGCCGTCATGCCGCAACCACGCCGACAAGTGAGGGGTGGGCATCAAGGCCGATCTCTTCATAAGAAAAGACCGGCGCAGAGATCCCTTTGGCCTTTGTGAGCGTGCGCAGAAACTTCCGCCGCCGCGCAGATGTCACAATCGCGGCGGAGATTCCCTGTTCGGAGGCTTGCGTGACTTTTTCGGCCAGACGGTTGGAGAGCTTGTTAAACAGCTCGGGCGGCAAGGCGACATCCAGCCCGCCGCGCTCGACACCAACCTGATAGCTGTTGAATTCGTCTTCCCACTCAGAGGCCAGTTGAATAAGCGGGATTGTTCCGTCGGCCCGTTTCCACTCTGCGACGAGCTGGAAGCCGAGCCTCTGGCGCACGTGTTCGCAGATCACATCGACCTGGGCATTGACCGCCCGCGCCTCGGCAATGGCTTCCAGGATAAGCGGCAGGTTCCGGATCGAGACCTGTTCATCAAGCAAGAGACGGAGCACCATATGCAAAACGTCCAGCGGCACTTTATCGGGGATCAGCTCGTCAAACAGTTTGCGGTTGGCGTCATTGCGTTTCTGGTCGGAGAGGTTTGTCATTTCGTCAAGCAATTTGCGAAGGGACTTCAGAGAAAACAGGCGGCTGAAGTTCTGTTTGACCAGTTCCAGAAGGTGGGTGGCCAGAACCTCGCCCGGCGCAATGACCGTCAGGCCTTGCAAGACCAGCTCTTCGCGATACTGAACAGGCACCCAACGGGCCTCGGCGCCGTAGACCGGCTCACGGACATCGATGCCATCCGGTAAGGACGAGGTGAAATCCCCTCTCAGGACCAAAACGTGCGCCGGATATAGCTCGGCTTCTGTTTGTGCCACGCCCTGCACAAAGACTTTATAGACCCCGACCGGCAAGGCGGGGTTATCGGTCAGGCGGATTTCCGGCAAGATTACACCATAGTTGCCGGCCACATGATTTCGGATATTTGCGATCCGGGCATCCAGCCCTGTTCCGGCATCGAGAATCATATCAACCAGATCCGGTGCAAATTCGACGCTCAGATCATCAATGTCCAGAATGTCGCCCAAGGAGCGCTCGAAAGGTTTGGCCGGGGCGTCTTTGAGCGCGGGCAAATGATCTGTTTCGGCGGCTTTCTTTGCGAAGACAAAATATGCCGCCGCGCCCAGAACGGCCGCACCAATCAGAAACGGCAGCAAGGGCAAGCCCGGCACCAAGGCAAAGAGGAGCATCATGAAGGCAACCGTGCCAAGCGCCGCCGGATGCTTGCCGATTTGGGACAGGAGGGCGAGATCTGTTGCGCCGGTCGCCCCGCCGCGGGCGAGCAGAAGGGCGGAGGCGATCGAAATGATCACGGCGGGAATCTGTGTGACCAGACCATCGCCGACTGTGAGAATTGCATAGGTTTCAAAGGCATCGCCCAGGGCCATATCATGAACGGCAACGCCCATAACCAAGCCGACCACGAGGTTGAGAAAGGTGATCAGAAGCCCCGCAACGGCGTCGCCTTTTACAAATTTGGAGGCCCCATCGAGTGAGCCGAAAAATGTCGTTTCAAGCTGTTCGCGTTCGCGCCTCTCGCTGGCCTCGCCATGGCCGATTGCCCCGGCAGACATATCCGCGTCAATCGCGAGCTGTTTGCCCGGCATCCCGTCCAAGGCAAAGCGCGCGCCGACTTCGGCCATGCGCGCGGCGCCTTTCGTGATCACCATGAAGTTCACAATCAGCAGGACGCCAAAGACGACGAGGCCCAAAAACACGTTTCCGCCCATCACAAAATTAGCGAAGCCTTCAATCACGTCGCCGGCGGCGCGGGTGCCGGTATGGCCCTCGCCGATGATCAGCTTGGTCGAGGAAATATTGAGCGACAACCGCAACATGAGCGAGGCCAGCAGGATTGTCGGGAAGGAAGAGAAATCCAGCGGGCGCTCGATAAACAATGTGACGGTGAAAATGAGAATCGCGAGGGCGAAAGATGTGGCAAGCCCCATGTCGAGCACCCAAGCCGGCATGGGCAAAATCATCATGACAATGATCGCCATCAAGGCGAGGGCAAGCAGAACGGTGGGCTGGAAAATTGTGTGAACCGCTTTCATGAGCCTGGCCCGAAGAGCGGCTGCGCCGCGGTGAAGAGGCTAAACCCGTCGCTTTGGCCTAACATCAGTAGTGAGCCAGCCGACATCGGCGCGCCGCTTGACTGCAACAGTCGATAGCCGTTCGGGCGAAGCGCTCTTGGGGCGATGGTATTGACGGTGCGCCCTGTGTCTGTCGCCTTCAGGTTTGCCAAATGGGTGGCGACTGATTTTTTATACGTCTGGGCAAATTTCGGCGTGCGGGAGTGATAGGCGCCAACGGCCTCGTCCCAGTTGCCGAATTCGGCATAAAGCTGTGCCAAAAACCCGGCGGCATAGGTGGCATTGGCGAGAGGGTCAAACATTTCCTCTAGTGAGGAAAAAGCCTGGGAATGCCATTTGTGGTTGAGCTGGAAGCAGCCGACATCAAAGCTGCGCGCGCCTGTTTTATAGTGCTTATACACATAGGCGCGTGCCAGCTCCGCTGTTTCAAACCAGACGCCTTTGCCTTCCATATTGACGGTCCAGGGCCAGGGAGAAAACCGTCCGTTCCTGACATGGCCGGTCTCTGTCCGGGTGATGGCCCGGAGGATATCTAGAGGCACCTGGCTCTGTTGGGAAGCGAGGGACGCAGCCTGATCACAGGCGTCCATGTCATTATGTTGTGCCGCCAAGGCGGGTGCACCCGGGGAGACAAACCAAATTAGGGCCGCCGCCAAGAGGGCGCTCGTATGTGCAGTCTTCATCCAGTGTCCCAACGTGTCCTCACTTGGACCAAGTTTAGACAAATGTGGTTTAGAATTGGTTAGTGCCGCTCGCAAACTTCATCTTTGGGCCTCGGCTTGCCGATCGACTTTATGGCGCTCCAAGACACCCGTGACCAAGCCGCGCAGCTCTTCGGTTTCGCGCAGCAGATCCTGACTGTTTGCAAGATTGGTATCACGATCGGGCAGCGGGTTGAGCTGCAGCAGGGCTTGCTCTGTTTGCCACTCATCGGCGGCAAGCTCTGTCAGCCCCGATCTGTCGTCTGCCAGCCAGGCCTGCTCTGCGGCAGCCTCGGTATTGCCCAGAGTTTCCAAAACGATTTGAGCGGCGCGGTAGTCTTCTTGCTTTACCTTGATATCCGCGCGCAACGCCTCGATGTCTGGGCCATCCAGCCCCAGAAGTTCGGCCTCGGCTTGGCGGGTGTTTCCCAATCCGAGGGCTGCTTTGGCACGAATCATTTTGCGCGAGCGCTCTGACGGTTGATCTGCGGCGGAGGATAGAAAGACCAAGGCGCGGCCCTCAAAGCCAAGATCGATCAGGCGCGCGGCGGCGCTATGCTCGGCCTCGCTGGCAAAGCGCAGCTTCTCGACATCGGGCGAGAAGGCGAGTTCCAGAAAGGTCAGATCATCGGCGGCCTGACTCAGACGGTCCAAGACAAAGCTGGCCGCTTGGACAAGCTCGGGCTGGGGCAGTTGGGGGGCCAAGGCCACGAGCTTTGTAAAGCTCTGCTCAAAACGCCCTGTTGCTGCGCGCGCCACAAGGGCCGCCCGGGCCATTTCAACGCCAAGAGGATCCTGACGATATTCAAGCGCGAAGGCGTCGAGCAAGTCAGAATCAGATTGTGAAATGGTCTGACCTGCCGCCACTTGCAGATTGATTTTCTCGATCAGGGCTTGAGGGGCGTTTTCTCCGTTTGCGACGATGACCTTTTCAAGCTCTTTTGTCGCGCGATCCGGCTCTCCCGCCGAGATCTCGGCATGAGCGGAGACAAGGGCGACGGCAACAAGCCCGTCGGGCTGCCCGCGGCCCATATGGCGCGCGATATCTTTCAAGAGGGCGTCTTCTCCGATGTCTTGCAAACGCTCGGAGACAAATGGCCCCAAATGGGCGCGGATGTGCAAGGGCAAGGCGCTGAAACTCCTCAGCAAAGACTGGCTGTTGAGCGGCATATCCGAGCGCGTTTGATCGCCCGCAAGCAGCGCCCATAGTGCGGCGGCTGTTTCGCAATCCAAATACCAGCCATCGGGCTTGTCTTGGGTCAGGACCCCGTCTTCCATAATATCTGCCAGAGCCAAGAGGTGGCGATCGGTTTCGGGCATCGCGATCTCGGTTAAGACCTGAACGGCCTCCAGCCCGAGACCATAGCCGATATAGGCTTTTGCCAACTCCACAACGACCTCGGGCTCGGGCTTGTCAAATTCGCCAAAAATATGCGCGCGCAGGCGCCCGGTGTGACCGGTAAAGCCCTCATCTGTCACCCAATCCTGCAATGCCAGCTTGTCATCTGCCATACATTTCTGTCCGTCACGATTGAGTGTTTTGCGGTCCTGACTCATCAATATATCGCGATCGACACTTGAAAAAGCACGCATATTCTGACCGGCGGGCGCAGGCGGCAGAGGATCGGCGGTTACGGTTTGGGGCGGCTCATCACGCGGCTGTGTTGCTTTTTCCTGTATTGGGGAGGTCTTGGTCTGGGGGGAGACAAGCCCCTGAGAGGCCACTCTGCTCATCTCTTGGAGCAAGTCGCGCTCTACCATGCGGCTGCGCTCGGCACGCTTGATTTGGGTTTGCAGCGTTGCGGCGCTCTCGGTGTGAGCGAGCGTTTCCGAACGCGGGGTCGATGAGGTTTGCTGTGGATTTGGAAAAACCAGCGGGAGCTTGAAGGCCGCAGAGGGCTGGGCTGTTTCCTGTCTCTTATACACATCT
>JAHBAM020000076.1 GCA_018500125.2 Roseobacter sp.
AGCTTTGCCGAGCGCTTTCGCGGCTTTCCCTTGCAGGTGCGCCCGCTCAGCCGCTTTGTCAGCGCAAAAGACGCCAAGCTCACCCGTGAGGGGCTGAAAAACGGCACGGTCGATATCGTGATCGGAACCCATGCGCTTCTGGCCAAGGACACCCGCTTTCGCGACCTCGGGCTTCTGATCATTGACGAGGAGCAGCATTTTGGCGTGGCCCATAAGGAGCGTCTCAAGGCACTGCGCTCGGATGTCCATGTGCTCACCCTGACGGCGACGCCTATTCCGCGCACGCTTCAGCTTAGCCTGTCGGGGGTGCGCGATCTCTCGATTATCGGCACGCCGCCGGTCGACCGGCTCGCCATTCGCACCTATGTGAGCGAATTTGACGGGGTGACGATCCGCGAGGCGCTGTTGCGTGAGCATTATCGCGGCGGGCAGAGCTTTTATGTGGTGCCGCGCATCACGGATTTGCCCGAGATCGAGGCGTTTCTCAAAGATCATGTGCCCGAGGTGAGCTATATTGTGGCCCATGGCCAGATGGCCGCGGGCGAGCTTGATGACCGGATGAACGCCTTTTATGACGGCAAATATGATGTGCTTCTGGCGACCACGATTGTGGAGAGCGGGCTTGATATTCCGACCGCCAACACGATGGTCATTCACCGCGCCGATATGTTCGGTCTGGCCCAGCTCTACCAGATCAGGGGGCGCGTGGGCCGCTCCAAGACCCGTGCCTATGCCTATCTGACCACGCGGCCGAGAAAGCCTTTGACCGCCACCGCCGAAAAGCGCCTGCGCGTGCTGGGCAGTCTTGATACGCTGGGGGCGGGCTTTACGATCGCGAGTCAGGATCTTGATATTCGCGGCGCGGGCAATTTGCTTGGTGAGGAGCAGTCGGGCCAGATGCGCGATGTGGGCTATGAGCTTTACCAGCAGATGCTGGAGGAAGCGATTGCCAAGATCCGCGCCGGCGAGGCCGAAGGGATCGTGGAGGAGGGCGACTGGTCGCCGGCGATCGGGCTTGGCGTGCCTGTGCTGATCCCGGAAGCCTATGTGCCTGATCTGGACGTGCGTCTCGGATTGTATCGTCGTCTCAGTGGGTTGGATGGCAAAGTTGAACTTGAGGGCTTTGCCGCCGAGCTGATTGACCGCTTTGGCCCCTTGCCGCGCGAAGTGAACACGCTGCTGTTGGTCGTGCGCATCAAGGCGATGTGCAAAAAAGCCGGGATTGCCAAGCTCGACGGCGGGCCAAAGGGCGCGACGGTGCAGTTTCACAACGATAAATTCGCCTCGCCCGTGGGGCTTGTCGAGTTTATCCGCGAGCAAAAGGGGCTGGCCCGCGTCAAAGACAACAAGATCGTGGTGCGCCGCGACTGGAAAAGCGACAGCGACAAGATCAAGGGCGCCTTTGCGATTGCGCGGGATCTGGCGCAGAAAGTGGCCGATGAGAAGAAGGCCAGAAAGGCGGCAAAACGTGCTTGAAAGCGGCTATCATGAGGTGCCCGAGGGGCATACGGCCTCGGTTGTGACCTATCTTGAGATGCGCGCGCGCCCGCCGCTGCGCCCGTGTCAGGCTGAGGGGCTTTGCGTGACGCGGATCACCACGCCCGATGCGGCGCGCTATCGGGCGCTGTTTGTGAAGGTGGGGGGGGCGTATCTTTGGTCAAGCCGCCTTGAGATGAGCGATGAGGCTTTGCTTGCGGTTTTGACGGACCCCAGGGTTCATCTTTATGTGGCGCGCCACGGCGATGAGGACGCGGGGCTGCTGGAGCTTGATTTTCGGGGGGATGCGGAGTGTGAGCTTGCGTTTTTCGGGCTGACGCCCGATCAGCTCGGCGGCCAAGCGGGGCGCTGGCTGATGAACGAGGCGCTGACGCGGGCTTGGGATGAGGATATCACGCGGCTATTTGTGCACACCTGCTCGCTCGATCACCCCAAGGCGCTGGCGTTCTACATCCGCTCGGGCTTCACGCCCTACAAGCGCTGTGTCGAGGTCTCTCCCGATGCGCGCCTCACCGGCCATCTCCCCAAAAGCGCCGCCGCCCAAATTCCCCTGCTCTAACCGCTTTTTCTTTCTGGAAGTATCCTGGGGGTCTGGGGGCAACGCCCCCAGTTAAAACTGGGGTCTGGGGGCAACGCCCCCAGCTGGTCGGATTTTCGCGCAGCGAAAATTCGAAAGCTTTAGAGCTTTCCGCGCGCCGCAAACCAGGCTTCGGCCTTGGGCTGCAACCAGTCCCAGAGCCAGGGCGCGCCGCGTTTGATCTTGGTGCCGACGCGGGCCTCAAAGGTTTCATAGCGCGTCTCATAGCTCACCCAAGACCCGCCGCCGGCGGCGAGGTTCTGGTTGGGCGGCTGGAAGCGGTCGAGCGATTTGGCAAAGCGCGCATCGGGGGTTTGGGCGGCTTCAAATTCGTCCCACAGCGCGCGAAAGCTTGCGGCCTGATCGGGCGGCAGAAGGCCAAAGAGCCGTGTCGCTGCGGCGGCTTCCTTGGCGGCTTGGGCGCTGGCGTCATGGTCGGCGAAAATCGGGGTATCGCCGGCGTCGATTTCGACAATATCGTGCAACAGAAGCATTTTGATCACCCGCTCGACGCTGACATCGGCAGGGGCGTCGGCGCCGAGCACGAGGGCAAAGAGGGCGATATGCCAGCTGTGCTCGCCCGAGTTTTCCGCGCGGGTGCCATCGGCCAGCGTGGTGGCGCGCAGAACCTGTTTGAGCTTGTCGGCCTCCATCAGAAAGGCCATCTGGGCGTCAAGACGCTGGCTCATGTGTCCGGGGTCTGCGCATCCAGCAGCGCTTTGGCTTTGGCATAGAGAAAGGCGCGGGCGGCTTTGCCGGCCATGCGCACGCGCACCTCGGTGAGATAGGCTTCCTCCAGCGTTTGGGAGGATTTGCCGAGCAGGTCCGCAACCTCGAAATGCAGCCGGTCATCGCCCGATTGCTCCATGATCTTGAGGGTGTCATCCGCCAGTTGCGAGGCGGTTTCCTGCATTGTGGACATCAGCGCGAGTTCTCCGTCAGGCGGCGCTTGACGTAGCTTTGCACGCTGCCCACCATCGTGTCCATGTGGTCATTTTCAAAGAAATGGCCCGCGCCCTCGACCTGATCATGGGTCACGGTGATGCCTTTTTGCTCATGCAGCTTGTCCACCAGTGTCACCGTATCGGCGGGGGGCGCGACGCGGTCGGCTGTGCCGTTGATCACAAGGCCCGAGGAGGGGCAGGGCGCGAGGAAGGAAAAATCATACATATTCGCGGGCGGGCTGACCGAGATAAACCCGGTGATCTCCGGGCGGCGCATCAGGAGCTGCATCCCGATCCAGGCGCCAAAGGAAAAGCCGGCGACCCAGCAATGTTTGGAGTTGTTGTTCATCGACTGCAAATAATCCAGCGCCGAGGCGGCATCAGACAGCTCGCCCACGCCCTGATCATATTCGCCCTGAGAGCGCCCGACGCCGCGGAAGTTGAAGCGCAGCACGGTGAATCCCATGTTGTAAAAGGCGTAATGCAGGTTGTAGACCACTTTGTTGTTCATCGTGCCGCCAAACTGCGGATGCGGATGAAGCACGATCGCGATCGGGGCGTCGCGCTCGGGCTGGGGGTGGTAGCGGCCTTCAAGCCGGCCTTCTGGACCTGGAAAGATTACCTCGGGCATAGCGTTTGTCTCTTTCTTGAAAATGCGCGCGGGCTTTCTTGACTAAATCCGTCGAGCATATTAGAACTATTCTAAATCCAGGCGACGCGCCCGGGGTTGATAGCGAGATAGTCTGTGACAGGGGCGAGGTCAACAAGCGCCTGTTTTTCTTGTTGCAAAAGGAGCCGCTCATGAAGCTGAGCACGAAGGGCAGATATGCTATGGTCGCTTTGGCCGATATTGCATTGCAGGGCGAGGGCGCTTTGGTGAGCTTGGGAGATATTTCCAAGCGACAGGATATTTCCTTGCCCTACCTGGAGCAGCTCTTTGTGAAGCTGCGCCGCGCCGATCTTGTGGCGTCGGTGCGCGGTCCGGGCGGGGGCTATAAGCTCGCGCGCCGCCCCTCCGAGGTGCGGGTGGTGGATGTTCTGGCGGCGGTGGACGAGACGGTGGATGCCTTGCAAAAGGGTGCCGGCGCGAGCGGCGCGGCCTCGGGCAGCCGGGCGCAATCGGTGACCAACCGCTTGTGGGAAGGGCTGTCGGCGCAGGTATATGTCTATTTGCACGCGGCGCGGCTGTCGGATGTGATCACCAACGAACTGGCGCCTTGCCCGGCGGTGCCCTCGCTTTTTGCTGTGGTGGATGAGGCGTGAGCGGGGCGCACCCATATCGGCTGCGGCGCGGGTTTTGGTCTGCGCCTGTTGAGGTTTTGCCCGGCCTGTGGACGCGGATTGAGGTTTTGCGCGGCCTTTGGCCGCGCGGTGCTGGGGGCTTTGCCCCCAGACCCCCAGGATATTTGGGGAAAGAAAAAGCAGGGCCGGGGCTGTGAGCCGGGTGTATCTTGATCATAATGCCACGACCCCTGTGCGGGCGGAGGCGCGTGCGGCCATGGCGGCGGCCTGTGATATTCTGGGCAACCCCTCGTCTGTGCACGCCGAGGGGCGCCAGGCCAAGGCCTTCTTGGAGGGCTGTCGGGCGCGGCTGGCGCGGGCGCTTGGCGCGGAGGGGGCTGAGATTGTCTTTACCGGCTCGGCCAGCGAGGCGGCGGCCATGGCGCTGGCCGGGCGCGGGATGTCTTGCAGCGGTGTTGAGCATGATGCGGTGGCGAGCTGGTGTGATGGGACGCTTGCGACCGATGCGGGCGGGCGGGTGTCTGTGCCCGAGCCGGGCTTTGCCACGTTGCAGCTTGCCAATTCGGAGACCGGCGTGTTGCAAGAGCTGCCTGAGGGGCTTTGGATGAGTGATTTTACCCAAGGGTTTGGCAAGGTGGCGGTGGATTTTCTGCGCTCGGGGCCTTTGATGGCGATTGTTTCGGCCCATAAGCTGGGCGGACCCAAGGGCGTGGGCGCTTTGGTGATGCGGCGCGGGATCGATCTTGAGCCGGTGCTCAAGGGCGGCGGGCAGGAGATGGGCCGGCGCGCGGGCACCGAAAACCTGATCGGGATTGCCGGATTTGCGGCGGCGGCGGAGGCGGCGGTGCAGGAACAGCGCGCGGGCCGCTGGGCGCAGGTGGAAGCTTTACGCGACGAAATGGAGGCGGCTCTTGCGGGCAGCAAAAAACCACCTATTTTGGTCGGGAAAGACGGGCCGCGGCTGCCCAATACCTCCTGTCTGCTCAGGGCCGGCTGGAAGGGCGAGACGCAGGTGATGCAGATGGATCTTGCGGGCTATGCGATTTCGGCCGGCTCGGCCTGCTCCAGCGGCAAGGTCAAGACCAGCCCTGTGCTCAGGGCGATGGGCTATGGCGAGGCCGAGGCGGGCTGTGGCATTCGCGTCAGCCTCGGGCTTGAGAGCGAGCGGGACGATATTTTGCGCTTTGCCGAAGTATGGGCAGCGCAGGCAGAGAAACAGGCGGCGCGCGCGGCGTGACACGAACAGGACGGAAAAAAGGAAGCAAGCGATGAATGAAGTGATTGTCAAAGACGGTGTTGAGGAAGAGACGGTTGAGGCCGTTCGCTCGCTTGGGGAGAAGTATAAATACGGTTGGGAAACCGAGATCGAGATGGAGTATGCGCCGCTCGGGCTTGACGAGGATATTGTGCGTCTGATCTCGGCCAAAAACGAGGAGCCGCAGTGGATGACCGACTGGCGGCTTGAGGCCTATGCGCGCTGGAGTGGGCAGACCGAGCCGGATTGGGCCATGGTGGATTACCCTGAGATCGACTTTCAGGACCAGTATTACTATGCGCGCCCCAAGAGCATGGAGGTCAAGCCGAAGTCTCTGGACGAGGTCGACCCCAAGCTTCTGGCGACCTATGCCAAGCTCGGTATTCCGCTCAAGGAGCAGATGATTCTGGCCGGGGTGGAGGGCGCCGAAGAGCTGACGGAGGCGCCCCGCAAAGTGGCGGTGGATGCGGTGTTTGACTCTGTGTCTGTGGGCACGACCTTTCAGAAAGAGCTGATGGATGCGGGGGTTATCTTTTGTTCGATTTCCGAGGCGATCCGCGACCATCCCGAGCTTGTGAAGAAATATCTCGGCTCGGTTGTGCCTGTGACGGACAATTATTATGCCACGCTCAATTCGGCGGTTTTCTCGGACGGCTCGTTTGTTTATGTGCCCCCCGGCGTGCGCTGCCCGATGGAGCTGTCGACCTATTTCAGGATTAATGCCGAGAACACCGGGCAGTTTGAGCGCACGCTGATTATTGCCGATAAGGGCAGCTATGTGAGCTATCTTGAGGGCTGCACCGCGCCACAGCGTGACACGAGCCAGCTTCATGCGGCTGTGGTCGAGATCATCATCGAGGAAGATGCCGAGGTGAAATATTCGACGGTGCAGAACTGGTATCCGGGCGATGAGACCGGCAAGGGCGGGATTTACAACTTTGTGACCAAGCGCGCCGATTGTCGGGGCGACCGGGCCAAAGTGATGTGGACGCAGGTGGAAACCGGCTCGGCTGTGACGTGGAAATATCCGAGCTGCATTTTGCGCGGCGATGACAGCCAGGGCGAGTTTTACTCGATTGCCATCACCAACAACCACCAGCAGGCCGACACGGGCACGAAGATGATCCATCTGGGCAAGAACACCAAGAGCCGGATTGTCAGCAAAGGGATCAGCGCGGGGGTGGCACAGAACACCTATCGCGGGCTTGTCTCGATGCACCCCAAGGCGAAGAACTCGCGCAACTACACCCAGTGCGACAGCCTGCTGATCGGCGACAAATGTGGCGCCCATACGGTGCCTTATATTGAGGTAAAGAACAATTCGAGCCGGGTGGAGCATGAGGCGACGACATCCAAGGTGGATGACGAGCAGATGTTTTACTGCCGCCAGCGCGGTATTGGCGAGGAAGAGGCGGTGGCGCTGATTGTCAACGGCTTTGCCAAGGAAGTGTTGCAGGCGCTGCCGATGGAATTTGCCATGGAAGCGCAGCAGCTTGTGGCGATCAGCCTTGAAGGCTCGGTTGGCTGATGTTGGGGGCATGGCTCACATATCGCCCGAATGACGGCAGCCTTCTGCCTCATTTGTGCCGAACTGGCGTGCTAGCTCTGCTGGCGTGCCATGATGTGAGGTATGACCATGTTCAACAAAAGTCTCGACAGCTTCGAGGCGCGTCTCAAGCGCCTTGCGGCGGAGGGTGCGGGCCAAAGCAGGCTGATGGCGGGCGAGGGCGCGCTCGGCCAGACGCAGATCAGCGCGGGCGCGCTCAAGCGCGCCTCCCGAAGGTCCGCGCGGGCCAATGGCGCGTGGCTTTGGGCGGTGCCCAGATGGGCGCTGGCCTTCGGGCTGGGGCTGGTGGCGATGGGCGCGGGGCGGCTGTTTGGCTTTCATGTGCTCGGGCCGCTCATGGGCGAGGAGACGCTGACCATGGCGGCAATGCGCCCTGTGGGCGAGCTTGCGATCGGGCTTGTGGTGCTCCTCACGCTGGCGATGGCGATCGGCTTTCGCGGCCATATGGCCAAGGGAGCGATGCTTGCGGGCTTGGCTGTGATGGGGCTGGGCGAGGCCGAGCTTGCGGGGCGGCTTCCCGGTCTTTGGGAGAGCCTGTTTTCGCCCGCTTACGCGGCGCAGGTATTGGGCGAGCGCGGCGGTGTGGCGCAGGAATTGCGCGCGCTGGCCGGCGTTTTGCACAGCAGCCTCTAAGCCGATCCACTCTTTCTTTTGCGCAGATACGCAGCCTTGCCGGCATCGGCGGGGCTGGTTTGTGCTGTCTGGAGGGGCGGATGGGCGCCGGTTGTTTCACATGAGAAATGCAGGGTAATACTATGGATTTTATCGAAAAAAACAAAAAGCTGATCGTGCCCGTTGTGGCGGGTGCGCTGCTTGCGGTGGTGCTCAACTGGGCGGATCTGCCGGCTTGGCTGATCGGCGCTGCGGTTGCGGCGGTTGTGTCGCTGTGGAGCGGCAAGCTGGTTGAGGTCTATGACAGCAAGATTGCGCCCAAGATCAATCCGCAGCGTGAGGATTTCTGAGCATGGCCGAGGCGGCGCTCTCTCTTTACTGGTGGAATGCCAAGCCAAATTTTGGCGACGCGCTGAGCCAGAGTGTGACGGCCTTTGCCGCAGGCCGCCCCGTGGTCCATGCCGCGCCGCGCGCCGCCGAGCTTTTTGCGGTTGGCTCGATTTTGCAGTTTGCCAAGCGGGTCTGGGGCAATGACACGCGCCCCGCCCATCGCCCTGCGATCTGGGGCACGGGGATGATGGCGCCGCTGAAGACCGATTTTGTCGCCCATGTGGATATCCATATGCTGCGCGGGCCGATTACTGCCGCTCTTTTGGGCGTAAAGACCGAGGCGTATGGCGACCCCGGTGTGTTGAGCGCCGAGGCCTTTGGCGCGCGGCCCGAGCGGCACGACAAGATTGGCTTGGTCTTGCATCACAGCCAGCTTGGCGATCCGAGGATCGCAGCACTTTTGAAGGCCGAGGCGGCTGTGCACTACATTGATGTGCAGGGGCCGGCAGAGACGGTCTGCCGCGAGATCGGCGCCTGTGCGCACGTGATCTCCTCAAGCCTGCATGGGCTGATTGTGGCAGACAGCTATGGTGTGCCCAACACATGGCTTGATCCGATGCAGCACGCACGGCTGAAATATTACGATTACGGCGCAGGCGTGGGGCGTGTGATGCCCCTGCCTTTGACACATGACGAGATAGCGGCGGCGCTGCCCCGGCTTGGGACGGGCGATCTGCCCTATGCGAGCGGTATTGCCGAGGCGAAAGACAGACTGATTGAGAATTTCCCGGCCCATTTGAAGGCCGGAGCATAAATACAGAAGATAAGAGAAAGGCGCGAAAATGTTGGAAATCAAAGACCTGCGGGTCAAACTGGAAGAAGAAGACAAGCAGATCCTGAAGGGGGTCAACCTGACGGTGGAGGCAGGCAAGGTCCATGCCATTATGGGGCCGAACGGCTCTGGCAAGTCGACGCTGTCTTATGTTTTGTCCGGCAAAGAGGGCTATGAAGTCACCGGCGGCAGCGCCACGCTGGACGGCGATGATCTGCTTGATCTTGAGCCGGAAGAGCGCGCTGCACTCGGGCTTTTCCTTGCGTTTCAATATCCGGTCGAGATCCCCGGTGTGGGCAATATGACCTTTCTGCGCACCGCTGTGAACGCGCAGCGCAAGGCGCGCGGCGAGGAGGAAATGTCGTCAACCGAGTTTCTCAAAGTGATCCGCGCACAGGCCAAAGAGCTTAAGATCGATGCGGAAATGCTCAAGCGTCCGGTCAATGTCGGCTTCTCGGGCGGCGAAAAGAAGCGCAACGAGATTTTGCAGATGGCGATGCTTGAGCCGCGGATGTGCATCTTGGATGAGACGGATTCGGGGCTGGATGTGGACGCGATGAAACTTGTGGCGGATGGCGTGAATGCGCTGCGCAGCGAGGGCCGCGGCTTTCTTGTGATCACCCACTACCAGCGGCTTCTGGACCATATCAAGCCTGATGTCGTGCACATCATGGCGGATGGTCGGATCGTCAAGACGGGCGGGCCTGAGCTTGCGCTTGAAGTGGAAAACAACGGCTATGCGGATATTCTGGCCGAGGTGGCTGCGTGATGACTGCGATTTTGAAATCAAAGCAGGCGGCGGCAGAGAGCCGGCTTGATGCGGCGGGTCTGCCCGAGGCGGCGGGCTGGAGCAGAGCGGCGCGCGAGGAGGCACTTGTGCGGTTGCGCAAAATGGGCCTGCCGTCGCGGCGCGATGAATATTGGAAATACACCCGCCCGGACACGCTGACGCAGGCAGAGGCGCCGGAAGCGGCGGTGTTTGCCAGCGATGAAGCGCCGGTGTTTGACAGTTTTGAGCGGCTCAAAATTGTCTTTGTGGACGGTGTGTTCAGCGCCGAGGAGTCCGATGATCTGGCGCTTGAGGGGATCGAGATTGCCCGGTTGGCCGATCTGGCCGATATCTCTTGGGCGGGCGAGCTTTATGGCGTGCTTGAGACCAAGGGGCAAAGCCCTGTCGAGCGGCCTTTGGCGGCGCTCAATACGGCGCTGGCCAGTGACGGGGTTTTGATCCGCTGTGTGAGCACGCCGAGCAAGCCTGTCAGCCTGATTTATCGCCACGAGAACAGCCGCTCGGACGCTGTTTTGCACCATGTGGTCAAGGTCGAGGCGGGGGCCTCTCTGACGCTTCTGGAAAACGGGCCGGCGGCGGCGCGGTTTAACAAATGCCTTGAGGCGCGTGTGGCGGATGGGGCGGCATTGCACCATGTGCGCGCGCAGGGACGCGACCACGAGCGCCGTGCTGTGACACATATGTTTGTCGAGCTGGGGCGCGAGAGCGTGTTCAAGAGCTTTACCCTGACGGTGAACGGGCGTCTGACGCGCAACGAATGTATCATCGAGTTTACCGGCGATGACGCGATTGCCCATGTGGCCGGTGCGGCGCTTGGCGATGGCGATTTTGTGCATGATGACACGGTGTTTATCACCCATGACGCGGTGAACTGCGAGAGCCGGCAGGTGTTTAAGAAAGTGCTGCGCAACGGGGCGACAGGCGTGTTCCAAGGCAAGATCCTTGTGCAACCCGGCGCACAGAAGACCGACGGCTATCAGAAGTCGCAGTCGCTTCTGCTGGATGGCGACAGCCAGTTCTTGGCCAAGCCCGAGCTTGAGATCTATGCCGATGATGTGGCTTGCTCGCATGGCTCGACTTCGGGCGCGATTGATGAGGACGCTTTGTTCTATCTGCGCGCACGCGGGGTGCCCCACAATATGGCGACCGATCTGATGACACTGGCGTTCCTTGCGGAGGCTGTGGAGGAGATCGAGGATGAGGGCCTGAAGGGCGAGTTGACGGGGCGGCTTGAGGGCTGGCTTCTGCGGCGCGCGCGCGGCTGATCGATGTCGGTTGTGATGGATATTCTCGCCACATACCGCGGGCCGGCGCAGGTTTTGCGCCGGTTTGCGGCGGCGGGGCAGCGCGAAGACCGCGCCATTGCCATTCTGATGGCGGGCTGTGCCATGGTTTTTGTCAGCGACTGGCCGGCGGCGGCGCGGCAGGCCCATCTCGGCGGGCAGGATATCGGGCTGCTCTTGGGCGGAACGCTGTTTGCCTGGCTGTTTGTCATGCCGCTTGTGCTTTACGCGCTGGCCTTTCTGGTCTGGGGCGGGTTTCGCGCGCTGCGCAGCAAGGCGCGGCCTTGGGCGCTCAGGCTGGCGCTTTTTTGGGCGCTTTTGGCGGCCTCGCCGCTCATGCTTCTGAGCGGGCTGGTGCGCGGATTTATCGGCGAGGGCGCCCCACAAATGATCGTTGGGGGGCTTTGGTTCGTAGTGTTTATGTGGTTTTGGATCAGCGGCAGCCTGGCGGCTGCACAGGAAAGTGCCTCTCATGGTGATTAAAGAGCTTGTGATGCGCACGCTGACGCAGCCTGCGGGCGCGGCGGCAGATATTCTCGCCTTTGGCCTGAAGCGCGATGTGCTCTGGCTTGGGCTTGGGCTTGCGGCGGTGCTGAATGCGCTGTTTTTCTCGGTGAGCTTTCACGGATCGCCGCCGATGCCGCTGGACGGGATCAGCGCGGAAGAAGAGGCGCAGATGGCGTATTTGCTCGGCTTTCTGGGCAGCCCTGTGCGGGTTGCGCTTGTCTTGGGGCTGTCGCTTGGGATGTCGGTCTTTGCCTTTTTCTTTGCAGGCAAGCTGCTCGGCGGTCAGGGGCGGCTTCAGGACATTCTGGCGG
>JAHBAM020000069.1 GCA_018500125.2 Roseobacter sp.
AGATGTGTATAAGAGACAGGGGCGGCGCGGGCGGCGCGGCGGGCGTTGCGGCCACCCGAGCGGGCGGATGTCTTGATCGGGGATTGGTCGGTCATGGGAAGGCTCCTGTGAAGGTCTGTTACGGGTTTGAAGAGGCTCAAACGCGCAACGGACCGCCACGGGCCGCGCGGCCACGCTCTGCACCTATGGTGCGGATGACAAGGGAGATGGTGCAAAACGGAGCCTGCATGGCGCGCCTTTCAAAGAAGTGTCTTGAGTAGGGCGCTTTCGCAGGTGTGATTCTGTCTTGAGTGCGACATCCTGTCGTTTTTGGGCCGCGGCGGGCGCTCGAACAGGGCGGCGCGGGCAAACAGGGGCGGGCGCGCTATGTGTCGCTCCAGACCGCCATGGCGGTTCCGCCCGGTTCTGTGAATTCAAACCGCCGCCCGCCCGGAAACTCGAAAATTCCGGCGGTGATCTTGGCACCTGCGGCGCGCAGGGTGGTGAGGGCGGCGTCAAGATCGTCTGTTTTGAGCACAATCAGCGGCGCGCGCTCAGGGCCGCGCGCGATGCCGCCGCCGAGGCCCGCAGCCTGAATGTCGCGGTAGTCAGGGCCATAGGGTATGAAGCTCCAGCCGAACGCCTTTGCGAAGAAGCTTTCTGTGGCCTCCAGCCGGGGCGAGGAGAACTCGACATAGTCGATTTTCAGCCTGTGGGGCGCTATCGGGGGCTTTGGGGCGGTGGCGGGCTTGGCCATTTGGGATCCTTTCCGTCGATGCTCCCAGCTTAGGCGAAACAGCTGTAATGTCGAGATCAGGCGCGCGACTTCGGCGCGTGAGCGACCCCCCTCAGACGAGGGCGGCGCTGAAGGCGGCGATCTCTTTGATGGCGGCCTCAAAGGGTGCGTCGGGGATGGTCATGGCGATGCGCACATGGCCTGCGGCGGCGCTGCCAAAGCTTTCGCCCGGCATGACGGCAATCGCGCGCTCCATCAGGAGCTTGTCGGCAAAGGCATCGCCAGAGAGGCCGGTCGCGCGGATGTCGAGCATCAGATACATCGCGCCCGAGGGCTTGGAGAGGCGGATGGCGTTCTGGCCTTCGAGCGCCTTTTGGGCGAGCGCGCGGCGGCGCTGGAAGGGGGCGGCGATATCCGCCTCAAAGGCGGACCCGAGGCCGAGGGCAAAGAGCGCGGCCTCCTGGGTGAAGCCTGCGACGCCATAGTTTGTATTGGTCAAGAGGTTGAGCACATGGCCCATGGCGGCCTCTGGCCCGACGAGCCAGCCGACGCGGCTGCCTGTCATGGCGTGGCTTTTGGACATGGAGCCGACCACAAAACAGCGCTCGGCCATGCCCTCAAGGGCGCGGATCGAGAGGTGTTCGCCCTCCCAGACCTGCGTGTCATAGACTTCGTCCGAAATCACGATGAGGTCGTGTTTGACGGCCACGGCGGCAATGGCGGCGAGGGTGTCGCGCGGATAGACCGCGCCTGTGGGGTTGTTGGGAGAGTTGATCAGCAGGGCTTTGGCGGGCGCGCCTCTGGCCGCCGCAGCCGTGGCCGCGGCATCCAGCGCCTCGTAGCTGGGCAAAAAGCCGTTGTCGGCCTCGGCCACGACAGCTTGCGGGCGGCCCCCGACAGAGCGGATCGTGCCCGGATAGGTCGCGTAATAGGGGTTGATGTAGAGCGCGGTGTCGCCCTCATCGAGAGCGGCGCGGAAGGCGGCAAAAAGCGCCGCCTGTCCGCCGGCTGTGATGAGCACATTGTCAGGCGTGGTCGCCGTGCCGGTGCGCTCCTCGAGCCTTTGGGCCACGGCGTGGCGCAAGGCATCAATGCCGGGCACCATGGCATAGCCTGTGGCGCCGCCCAATGCGGCAGCGTGCATGGCCTCAAGAATGCGGGTGTCGGTCTTGATGTCATGTTCACCGATCGTCAGCTCTGTGATGTCATGGCCCTGCGAGATCATCTTGCGCGCCTTGATGAACAGATCCCAGCCATCGGAGCCGCCGCCTGTTATGGTTGTGATGGTGTTGGACAAGCGCATGGGGGCCTCGCAGATGTTTGGGTGAGTCTTGATCTTGGCCCATGGGCCTTGCTTCGCGGCCGAATGTCAACTCATGGGGCACGGTTGGTCTTGGCAGTGGGGCGCGGATCGGCTATCCTTTGGCCCATGAGAAGAGAGATTTGCATTATTTGTAGCATCATTACCTGCTGAGAGATCAGGCGGGCCGTTCTTCTTATTCCATCTCATTGTGTAAGTTGGTAAGCCCGCCCGAAGAGCGCATCTGCGCGCATGAGGGCCGACTCGATTATGACCGATATCAAGCTATACAACACAAAGACCCGCCGCAAAGAGGCGTTTGAGCCGATCCGCGCGCAGGATGTGCGGATGTATGTCTGCGGGCCGACGGTCTATGACCGGGCGCATATCGGCAATGCGCGGCCTGTGATTGTGTTTGATACGCTGTATCGCCTGCTGTGCCATGTGTATGGCGCCGAGCAGGTGACCTATGTGCGCAATTTCACCGATGTGGACGACAAGATCAACGCCCGCGCCGCCGAGAGCGGGCGCAGCATTGGCGAGATCACCGATGAAACCATCGCTTGGTATCTTGAGGATATGGCGGCCGTTGGCGCGCTTGAGCCAAGCGCCATGCCGCGCGCGACCGGCTATATCGGCGAGATGATCGCGATGATCGAGACGCTGATTGAAAAGGGCCATGCTTACGCGGCCGAGGGCCATGCTCTGTTTCGGGTGCGCTCTTACGCGCATTATGGCGCGCTCTCGGGGCGCGATGTGGATGATATGATCGCGGGGGCGCGGGTGGAGGTTGCGCCTTACAAGGAAGACCCGATGGATTTTGTCCTCTGGAAGCCCTCAAGTGCGGAGCAGCCCGGCTGGGACAGCCCTTGGGGGCGCGGGCGGCCCGGCTGGCATATTGAATGCTCGGCCATGGCCAAGGCGCTTTTGGGGGATGTGTTTGATATTCATGGCGGCGGGCTGGATTTGCAGTTTCCGCACCACGAAGACGAGATTGCCCAGAGCTGCTGTGCCAACGGGACAAGCGAGATGGCGCGGGTCTGGATGCACAACGAGATGTTGCAGGTCGAGGGCAAGAAGATGTCCAAGAGCCTTGGCAACTTCTTCACCGTGCGCGATTTGCTGGCGCAGGGCGTGCCGGGAGAGGTGATCCGCTTTGTGTTTTTGAGCACCCATTACCGCAAGCCGATGGACTGGACCGAGAAGAAGCGCGACGAGGCGGAGGCGACTTTGCGCAAATGGCGTGCGCTGACGGCGGGTGTTGTGGCGGGCGATCTGTCGCCGGCGGTTGTGAGTGCGCTGGCGGATGATCTGAACACAGCGGGCGCGATGGCCGAGCTGCACAGGCTGGCCAGCGTTGGCGATGCGGCGGCGCTGAAGGCGTCGGCGGGATTGCTTGGGCTGTTGGACGCAGAGATGGGCGCTTGGGCGCTGGGGCCGGATATGTCTGTCTTTGAGGGGGTGCTCTTTGAGGCGCGTCAGCTTGCCATGCAGACCAAGGATTTCTCCGAGGTCGACCGGCTCAAGGCGGCCTATGTGGCGGCGGGCCTTGAAGTGCGCATGAGCAAGCAGGGCGTCGAGCTTGTGCCAAGTGCCGGGTTTGATGCGAATAAGCTGGAGGGGGTGCTGTGAGCTATGACAGGCAAATCGGCGGTGCGCATGAATGCGCACCCTACGGCGCGCGGCCCTTGGGTAGGGTGTGCATTCATGCGCAGCATCCTGGCAGGGAGGGCGCAGCATGACCCGCGAACGCCTTTATCTCTACGACACAACCCTGCGCGATGGGCAACAGACGCAGGGGGTGCAGTTCTCCACGCCTGAGAAGCACCGGATTGCCGCGATGCTGGACGCGCTGGGCATTGATTATATCGAAGGCGGCTGGCCGGGGGCAAACCCGACGGACAGCGCGTTTTTTGAGGACGCGCCCAAGACCCGGGCGAAGTTCACCGCCTTTGGCATGACCAAACGCGCGGGGCGCTCGGCGCAGAACGATGATGTGCTGGCCGAGGTGATGAACGCGGGCACGGATCATGTCTGTCTTGTGGGCAAGACCCATGACTTTCATGTCAGAACCGCGCTGGGGATCAGTCTTGAGGAAAATGTCGAGAACATTCGCGCCAGCATTGCCTATGTGGTGGCGCAGGGCCGTGAGGCGCTGTTTGATGCGGAACACTTCTTTGACGGCTATAAGGCCAACCCCGCTTATGCGCTCGGTTGTCTGACCGCGGCTGTAGAGGCCGGCGCGCGCTGGGCTGTGCTCTGTGACACCAACGGCGGCACGCTGCCGCATGAGGTCTATGAGATCACCCGCGCGGTGATTGCTGCCGGGATTGGCGGCGAAAAGCTCGGCATTCACACCCACAATGACACCGAGAACGCGGTGGCCTGTAGCCTCGCGGCCATCGACGCGGGCGCGCGTCAGGTGCAGGGCACGCTCAACGGCCTTGGCGAGCGCTGCGGCAATGCCAACCTCACCACGCTTATTCCGACGCTCCTGCTCAAGGAGCCTTACGCCAGCCGCTATGAGACCGGCGTGAGCCGTGCCGCGCTCAAGGGGCTGAGCCGGATCAGCCGCAAGCTGGATGACATTCTCAACCGCGTGCCGATGCGTCAGGCGGCCTATGTCGGGGCGAGCGCCTTTGCCCATAAGGCCGGGCTGCACGCCAGCGCCATTCTGAAAGACCCGAGCACCTATGAGCATATTGCCCCCGAGAGCGTGGGCAATGCGCGCATCATTCCGATGTCCAATCAGGCGGGGCAAAGCAACCTGAGACGGCGTCTGGAAGAGGCCGGGCTAAGCGTGAAAAAAGACGATCCCGCGCTGGGGCTGATCCTTGAGCAGATCAAGGCGCGCGAAGCCGAGGGCTATACCTATGACAGCGCGCAGGCGAGCTTTGAGCTTCTGGCGCGCCGTGCGCTGGGGCAGATGCCCGATTTCTTCGAAGTGAAGCGCTACAGGGTCAGCATTGAGCGGCGCAAGAACAAATACAACCAGACCGTCTCGCTCTCGGAGGCGGTTGTTGTGCTCAAGGTTGACGGCGAAAAGCGCCTCTCGGTGAGCGAAAGCATGGATGAAACCGGCTCTGACCGCGGGCCTGTGAATGCGCTCGCCAAGGCGCTGGCCAAGGACTTGGGGCGCTATGGCGAGGCGATTGCCGACATGCGGCTGGTGGATTTCAAGGTGCGCATCACCCAAGGCGGCACAGAGGCCGTGACCCGCGTGATCATTGACAGTGAAGACGGGCAGGGGCGGCGCTGGAGCACCGTTGGCGTTTCGGCCAACATTGTCGATGCGAGCTTTGATGCGCTTCTGGACGCGATCAATTGGAAGCTGTTGCATTCGGGTTGATGTAACCTTGACGTTACACTGACGACTCGCTATGTCACCTATAGGTTACACGAACGGCCAATAGGGAGATACAGGCTATGGCATGGGTAATGCTCTTTGTTTCGGGGCTTCTTGAGACGGTTTGGGCCAGTGCGCTCAAACTCTCGGATGGCTTCACCAAACCGGTTCCGTCGATTGTATTCATGGTTTCTGCATTTATCGGCATGTGGCTGTTGGCCTATGCCATGCGTTTTATTCCGCTTGGCACGGCCTATCCGATTTGGGTCGGAATAGGGGCGATCGGTGCTTTTGCTGTGGGTGTTATACAGTTCGGCGAGCCTCTGACGACACTGCGTTTGATCAGTGTCGGGCTTATCCTGTTGGGCATTCTTGGCCTCAAGCTCACCAGCGGAGGCGCCTGAAATGAAGCTCACCTCCGAGACAATCGAGACGGCAAGGTTCTACCTTTTTGGCTTAACAGCCTTGATTTTGCTGGTGTATGCGGCGCTGGCTTTGTTGCAAGGCACTCCGCAGCCGTTCTACTGGTGGGCGGCAGGCGCGATGGGCTTTAGCTCGATGCTGCTGCTGGTCTCCCTGTCGATCCTGGCAGGAAAGCAAGCGGCGAAACAGGCCTGGGACGAGCACTACCAGGCCACAAGCCGCAATGCGGCGGCGCGCGCCTTCTGGATCGCCATGGGGCTGTTTGTGCTCACTTGCCTGTTGCCGCCACTCGGGCTGGCGGACAGGGCCACGAGCACGGCCGTTTTCGGCACGCTCATGGGCGCGAGCTTTCTGCTCTCTGTGGTCTATGACGAATGGCGCGCAGGCCGATGAGCGAGCTTCACAACAAACTCAAAGAGCTGCGCAGCGCACGCGGCCTTACACAAGCCGAGTTGGCCGAAGCCGCCGGAGTGAGCCGCAAGACGATCAACACCATTGAAAACCGCGTCTTTACCCCCTCGACAACACTTGCGCTGACACTGGCCGAAGTGCTTGGCGTCAGCGTGCATGATATCTTTCAACTGGAGCAATCCACATGATCACCAAGCTGCTGAGCTTTGCGGCCCTTTCTGTCGCGATCTATTTCCTGATCGCCATCGGGCTCATCCTGTCGCAATGGCCCAAGGCCTTGCCCGAACGCGAAGGGCTCGACTTCAGCAAGATCTTGCAGGGTAAGGGGACGCCCGCAGACAGCGCGCGCTTTCGCTTGGAGACGTTTGAAGCGCGCGATGGCAACACGCTCGGCTACCGCCATGTCAAGGCTGAGGGCGCTGAGGACGTGCCCCTGATCATCATGCTGCATGGTTCGGGCTGGTATCATGGCCAGTTTGACAGGCTGGCCTATGCGCTGCGCGATGTGGCCGAAGTCAAGGCGCTGACGCTGCGGGGCCATGGCAACGGCCCCGACAAGACGGGGGATGTGCGCTACATCGGCCAGTTGGAAGACGATATTGCCGACCTGATTGGCGAGACGGACCGCGAGGTTGTTTTGCTGGGGCATTCGTCGGGCGGCGGCCTCGCGGTGCGCTTTGCGGGCGGGGAGCATGGCGGCAAGGTTGATAGCATGATCCTGCTTGCGCCGTTTTTGAAATACAACGCACCCACAACAAGGCAGAACTCTGGCGGCTGGGCCTATACGCTCACGCGGCGCATCATCGGGCTGTCGATGCTCAGTTCGGCCGGCATTCATGCGCTGGACGGGCTGGCTGTGATCCAGTTCACCATGCCGCGCGAGGTGCTTTCGGGGCCGCAGGGCAAACACGCAACAACGCGCTATTCCTGGCGGCTCAACACATCCTACGCGCCGCGTGCGCAGTATCTGTCAGACCTGGCCGCACTGCCGCGTTTCACGCTGATTGCAGGGCGAAAAGACGAAGCTTTCATTGCAGATGGCTATGAGCCGCTTATGTCTTCTGTCACGGACAAGGGCACTTATGCGCTTGTTGATGGCGTGGGGCACCTGGATGTTGTAGATGCGCCCCAGACTGAGGCGTTGATCAGGGAGCATTTGCGTGAGCGAAGCCGCGATAGATAACATAGCCGCCTGTGCCGCGATCGTTCACAAGGGCGATCCGGCACGGTTTCGCGCTGCCATGGCCGCGCCCTTGGGGCTGCGCGAGAAGCTACTGGTGCTTTATGCCTTCAATGTCGAGGTGGCCCGCGCGCCCTGGGTGACGGCCGAGGCAATGATTGCGGAGATGCGCCTGCAGTGGTGGCATGATGCTTTGGGCGAGATTGCCGCAGGCGGGGCTGTGCGCCGCCATGAAGTTGTCACGCCCTTGGCTGATATTCTCACGCCCGATCAGGCGCTTGACCTGCAAAAGCTGGTTGAGGCGCGGCGCTGGGATATCTACCCGGACGGGTTTGCCGATGAGGCGGCGCTCTGGGCGCATTTGCACAACACCACAGGCGCCCTGATGCGCGCCGCCCTCGGGCTGGCGGGGGCTTTGAGCGCGCCCGCGCTTGACGAGGGGCTGAAGGCTGTGGCGCTGGCGGGCTGGCTTACGGCTGTGCCCGCGCTGATCGCCCAAAACCGCCAGCCGCTGCCAGAGGTCTCTGATGCGGCCCTGCGGCGTCTGGCCGGAGAGGCGCTGGGCAAGCTCAAAACCGCCCGTCGCCTGAGCCTGCCCAAAGCGGCGCCCCGCGCCCTTCTGGCAGGTTGGCACTCGGCGCCTTTGCTCAAACTTGCCCAAAACGAACCGCCTCGCGTGCGCAATGCCACGCTCGAGCTTGCCCCGTTCCGCGCCCAGATGCGGCTCGCACGGCTCGCGCTCACAAACCGCTGGTAGCTCTTTTTCTTTCTCAAAATATCCTGGGGGTCTGGGGGCGACGCCCCCAGTTAAAACTGGGGTCTGGGGGCAACGCCCCCAGCCGGTCGGATTTTCGCGCAGCGAAAATCCGAGACCCGCGCGCAAGACCTAATCTTGTGGCCGCAGCACCAGCCAGATCAGCGCGCCGCCGGCGAGCATGAGAAACGGCGCCATCGCCAGATTGACCGAAACTCAGCCGGCCTGGGCCGATGTGCCCGAGCAGTTCATCAGCCCGCCCGAGGCCAGCGAGGCGACAAAAACGCCGCCAAAGACGATCAGGTCGTTCATGCCTTGGACGCGGCCGCGCTCCTCTGGTGCGTGGCTGCCGGCGAGCAGGCTTGTCGCGCCGATAAAGCCGAAGTTCCAGCCGATGCCCAGAAGAACCAGCGCCACAAAGAAATGCTCCAGATCAACGCCCATCAGCGCGACAGCGCCCGCGCAGGCCAGGATAAAGAGGCCCAGCGCCACAATTTTTTCCGCCCCAAAGCGCGCGATCAGATGTCCGGTGAAGAAGCTCGGCACATACATCGCCAGCACGTGCGCCGTAACCACATAGCCGGCAATAAACTGGAACTTGTCGCGCAGGC